>JBAUZZ010000593.1:0-3515 GCA_049585495.1 Chthoniobacterales bacterium
GTGTAATTACACATAATGCAAGAAGAAATTTATAAAAGATTGCATGCGCCCAAGCTTGGTCCCTGCGTCTGTTCTCAGGTTCGCAGATTAGCGAGGAAACTTTCCTCCCTTTACGACACCCTCTTGTCTCCCGAGGACCTCACCATCACCCAGTATTCGTTACTCGCGAACATTGAGCGCGCCGGTCAGTTAAGCCACACCGTCCTAGCCGAGAAGGTCGGGATGGAACGCACCACATTGACGCGCAATCTACGTCCACTGACCAGGGTCAAATGGGTTGCTGCCGGCACTGGTAAGGATCGACGACAACACTTGCTTCAACTAACAGCGGCAGGAAGGCGGAAGCTGGTTCGCAGCTTGCCATTGTGGGAGGAAGCACAACGTCAATTTCTTTCTCAGATCGGTACCGAATCCTTGCAGGAACTCAGAGCGCTTCTCGCCTCGGCGGAATCAGCCGTCACGAAAGCTTTTACAGCAGATCAAGAAAAACCGTAACCCGCGCGCGATTACGCGCAAGAATGGAACCTACATATGCCTCTCGTTCGCATTGACCTCATCCAAGGCAAGTCATCCGATTACAGAGGAGCCATCGGAGAAGTAATTTACGAAGCGATGCTCGCAATCTTGAACGCGCCCACGAATGACCGTTTCCAGGTGATCACAGAGCATCCAATCGAAGGATTCATCTTTAATCCCACTTATCTCGGAGTGCAGCGATCTAAGGATTGCATATTCATCCAAATAACGCTCAACCAGGGGCGAACCGTCGAACAGAAACAGCGCTTTTATAAAGCGGTAGCAGACGGTCTTCACCAACGTCTGGCTCTGCGTCGTGAGGATGTATTCATCAGTTTGGTGGAGGTCACTAAGGAAAACTGGTCGTTCGGTAACGGTGAAGCTCAATATGTGACCGCACCCCAATGAACTTCAGGAGCACATGACTATCGATCTCAAAGAAAGGAACTCCTACCGGTATGGCTGGTGAAGATTCAGATACGGGCATTAAAATTTACCTTCGGGAAATCGGGCAGATCCCGCTGCTGACCCCGCAAGAGGAGGTTGATTTGGCCGCGCGCATTAAAAAAGGCGACCGAGAAGCGCGAGCGCTTATGATCAAGGCCAATCTCCGTTTGGTCGTTAAGATTGCTCACGATTACGCGAATTTGGGTTTGCCTCTGTTGGATTTAGTATCGGAAGGCAATATCGGATTGATGAAAGCAGTCGAGCGCTTCGATCCGGCGAAGGGCGGAAAACTGAGTACCTACGCGGCTTGGTGGATTAAGCAGTCGATCAAGCGGGCTCTGGCCAATCAGAGTAAAACGATTCGGCTTCCGGTTCACTTGGTCGACAAAATTTCCAAGATGCGCCGAGTTTCGTTGCAGATGAGTGAAGAACTCGGCCGTGAACCGACCGATGACGAGTTGTCGAGCCCTGGGCCGAATACGTCTTCTGGCAACCGCGACAAGGTCGGGCGTTGAGGTATGATTCTGCTGAACACCTTCATTCGACGGGAAACTTTGGACGGGCGTTGCTTCTGACGTCTAGGGAGCCGCAGCAGATGAACGCCGGGTTTGTGATTTTGCCCTACAGGCTGGAAGGAGTGTGGGTCTTCGACGATGCGGCTGCCGCCCTCGTGCGGGAACCGTTCATCAGTGGCGCCGGGCCGGATTATTCGGATGAGAAGGTCCTTACCGCCAATATCGAGCCGGCGAGATCGCCCAAGGGGAAGTTCGACCTGAACGTGGCCGGGGCACTGCGCGCGTCCGGACGCGCTCCGGCTGGAGGTCCATGAAAAAGCGGGCTCTCAGATGGGATTTTGCGGGAGCAGCTCCAAGTTGCGGTCACACCATCTTTAGATGATCGATTGGGAGGATCTTGCCCAAGGGCAAATTGCCGAGATTCAGTGTGCGTTGCCGGAGTCGATCCGGGCCCGCGCAATAGAGGTCCCGGTGTTTCTCAGTCGGGCGGAGCACCGGAAAAGCGGCGCATGTTTAGGCGTTTTCGAAGGGTATTCACTGTTAGACGGGCCGCCGACTCAGCCTGACGAAATGCCGCGGATCACCCTCTTTTTCGATACTCTGGCTAGAGCAGCTAATTACCGGAAGACTGTGTTTCTCCGCGAGGTTCGAATTACCTACCTTCACGAATTGGGACATTACTTCGGGTGGGACGAAGAACAGATCACGAACGTCGGCCTCGCGTAAGGTGCGGTCCTTCACGCGTCGGGGCGCCAAGACCGGATGCGATAGCTTTTCTTTACTCTTCAGGCCCCCAACCACTACATCTTGTTCGACTTGATAAATGGGCCGCAAGCGACCGACGAATGGCTGCGGACTTGCACGATCGTCACAGGGGATCCTAACGAACTTGTCGCTCAAATGCACACCCCGATGCCCGTGATCCGTCGCAAAGAGTACAAGAGTGGTTGTCAGCGTGGCGCAACCTCTTCGATTTCGTATGAGTAGACTGACTGAGGATAACAATACGACCAGAATGTTGCGCCGTCCAATTGGATGTCGTACTGGGAGCAGGCGTATAGTCTGTCAGGAACGCCGTCGCCACGGTATGTCGCGTGCTAACCACATCCAACCGAAAACCTCCGTTAAGGCGTTCCGATAGCAGTTGCACAATACAATGTGCAACCTGTTCTATTCTCGGAGCCCAGGGTTCTAATCTGTCACCGCGCGGATCAGGATGCTATTGGCTGCTCGGGGTGGTCGTTGGGGACGGTGTCGTGGCCGGGGGTGAGGTCATGTTGAAGGTCGCGATGCGGACCGGCCAGTTGTCGCCCTCGTGAACATTGATCGTTGTGACGTAGCCCTTGTATTCCCCGACACTCCATTTCATGATCACGCATGCGTCTTTGCCGAGCATATACACTCGATCAATCGTATTGAGATGATCGGTGGGATGCCAGTCATGGAACAGCTCGCGATAATGTTTTTCGAGTGCTTGTTGACCGTAAACTGGTCCGTTTGGTCCTACCTCAACCGCGTCCTGCGTGAACAGTGCTGCGACAGCGGCTGCGTCGTTCTTGTTGAATGCCTCGTCATATTTCTTTCCTGCCGTGTCAAGTTGCTTGCGTATTTGCGGATCGACCGTGTCTTCTGAGCGGATTTTCATTGTTTCGTCCCGGTGTTTTAGGATGGTTTGTCGCCTAACGACCTGCTGCAGCGCCGCGGTGGCCATCACCACCTCGGTAAACCCGTGCGTATCCGTGCATGACCTGTCCCGTTTTCTGTGCTTCGGCAAGGAAGGAGTGCTACGCGGACGGGAATTCGGCGACCAAGTTCACACCTTCAGTTGCCTCTCGGTGCTGCACAATGCGGTGGTGGCCTGGAACATCCTCCATATCGAATCAATCGTTAATCAATTGCGTGCTGGAGGCAAGAACTGCGATGACCACATTCTCAGCCTGACAACGCCGTTGATGCGCAAGCACCTCAACCCTTTCGGCAGATATTACTTCGACCTGAACCGCATGCGGCGTTTACCAGGTAAAATTCCTTAACGGA
>JBAUZZ010000594.1:0-25580 GCA_049585495.1 Chthoniobacterales bacterium
GGACAAATGAGCCTCAAGGGACTAGAAACATGTGCGGTTTAGGCTCATCCGCCGCAGGACGAATTCGCCCTACCAGCTTTCGGCGGCAAAAATCCTCGCGGAAATGCACGATTCAGAACTATAGAACTACAAATCTCTGAGGATTTATGAGCGATGCGGGCTAGTGGCCCGATTCAGGACGCGGCGAAGCGCGTCCCTACCCGGCGTTACTTGATCTCTCCAGCCGAAGTATCATTGCTCGTATCGGTCTCGATTAGTTCGACCAAGGCATGGGCTTGATCGCGAATTTTCTGATCGTCTGCCGCCGAGATCGGAGTGGTTTGAGCGAGAAGGTCACGAACGGTCTTAAGACCGGAAGTCAAATTCTGGATCAGCGGCCGCTTTTTAAGCCGCGGGTTCAACGTGTTGAGACGATCAAGATAGTAGTCCAGCAAGTCGAGATGACGAAGTTTTTCGGCGCGTTCCTTCGAATACGAAGATGCGACGCCCGCCGCTCCGATCTCCAGCCCGCGGATCCAGCCTCCGAGACTCAAAAGATGCGCCATTTCTTCGTCGCGCAGATCGAGCATCGCTTGTTCGACGTCCTTCTGGGTTACGACCAGTTCCTTCCGGAGGTCCTGCCAACGCCCCTTCTTGGCTAGATCGAAAAGCCGCTGACTATGACGGGTGATCCGCTGGCCGACGCCGAGACCAGTACCTCGGTGAATGAGTTCGCGTCCCAATGCTTCCATATCCTTTGAGTTTTCGCTTTCCACGTCCAGGAATCCGTCACCGATGAGCACACCAAAGGCGAGTGCATACCTTGTGCGATCGTCCGTGTTAAGCTCCGTTACGGGTTCTTCCAGTTGTTGAAAGGGAATGGGCTTAAGGGAATCGAGAATCTCGAAGAGCTCCTCAATTGAAGGGGTGGTGAAACGATTCACCCCCAGTTCCTCGCGGTAATACTGGTCCTCCCGCAACCCTGAATTCTGTTCGGCGGGCGTGATCGTGCCCAGGCAGAAAAGGACAACTATTGCCCCGCCCAGGTTTTGCCGGGCTCGATGATGATGAATCCGTGTGTCCATGAAGTGCTCACCAACTAACCCAGCTCTTGCGAGCTGAATCTGTCAAGGATTTCCGCTTGACCCTCCGACTCAATCGCGCATCATGACGCCGAGATTGTCTGGCCTTAACCCTTTGATAGTCACACATTAACATGCATGGATATGCTGGTACACTGCTTTGGACGATCTGTTATTTCACGGTGGTTTTGGGGCTATCGGTCTACGGGATCCACCGATACTTTATCATTAATCTTTACCTGAAGAACAAGCATCGCAGCCCGGCCGCCCCGGACAGATTTGCTGAGCTGCCCGTCGTCACGATCCAGCTTCCCATTTATAACGAAATCTACGTCGTAGAAAGGCTTCTGCGCGCCATCAGTCAACTCGACTATCCCAAAGAGAAACTTGAGGTCCAGGTTTTGGATGATTCGACCGACGAGACCCGCGAAATCACTGAGCGCGAAGTAAATCGTCTTCACCGGCAGGGATTCGACGCAGTGGTTGTTCGACGGCAGACCAGAGTTGGATACAAGGCGGGTGCTCTGGATCACGGTTTCCGATATGCGAAAGGAGAATTCTTTTTGATCCTCGATGCTGATTTCGTCCCGCCGCCGGAAATTCTGAAGAGTACGATTCACCATTTTTCCGACAGCCGCGTCGGGATGATTCAGACGCGCTGGGGACATATCAATCGATCGTATTCCTGGCTAACGCGCGCACAAGCAATCTTGCTCGATGGCCATTTGGTGCTTGAGCAAACCGCACGCAGTCGCACCGGACGCTTCTTCAATTTCAATGGGACGGCGGGCCTCTGGCGGAGGCGCTGCATCGAGGAGGCGGGCGGCTGGCAACACGATACACTGACCGAGGACTTGGATTTGAGCTATCGGGCGCAGCTCCGGGGCTGGAGGTTTGTTTTTCTTTCGGACATCGTGACTCCGGCAGAGCTGCCAGTCGATATGGATGGATTCAAATCGCAGCAGCATCGATGGACTAAGGGATCAATTCAGACGTGCAAGAAAGTGCTACCGCGAATCTGGAGAAGCAGCGAACTGCCACTCTTCATCAAGCTGGAGGCGACGGCCCATCTCACTTCCAATTTCGCCTACCTCCTGCTGGCGTTTCTTTGTGTGCTGCTTCACCACTCGTCCAAGGATCAGGGCACGACTGGCGTCTCGATCAGAGTCCTCCTGGTCGACGTGCCTATCTTTGTCGCAACGACTTTTTCAGTCGCCGTCTTTTATCTGTACGCTCAAAGGGAGCTGTATCCGAAGGATTGGAAGCGCGAGATCTGGTTCTTTCCGTTTGTCATGGCGCTGGGGATCGGTCTGTCCATCAATAACGCGCGCGCCGTGCTCGAAGCTGTCTTTAACAGACGATCGGAATTCATCCGAACACCCAAATACGGAATCGAGCGAAGAGCGCAGCGATCGGAGAACACTCGGTACAAAGCGAATCGTACTCTCTTGCCAATGATCGAACTCCTATTTGCGACTTATTTTACTTGCTGCATAATTCAGGCTTTCCAAAATCGCGATTTTTTGTCACTACCCTTTCTTATGTTGTTTCAGGTTGGCTTTACTTACGTTGCCTTTAGTTCCATCTGGCAACGATTGTCGCGACTGCAGTGGACTGAACGGAACGTTTCGGTGGCCTAGAACGCATGGTTAAACTTTGCTTTGCGCATTTGATTGTGTTCGCTAGCACCTTGGGAATGAGCCTGGGCCAGAACCCGGCTCCGGCGGCTGCACCGTCTCCGAGCCCGGCTGCCTCGCCGGCGCCAACCCCGGTGGAAGTTCGGTTATTCATCAGTATTCCGGAACAAAGACTTGCGTTGGTGGTCAACGGGAAAGTCTCTCGAACCTATAGAATCTCCACATCGCGGTACGGTGAGGGAGATTATTTGGGCAGCTGGCGAACGCCTCTGGGCCATCTGGAAGTCGCAAACAAAATCGGCGCCTCGGCGCCACTGGGAGCAGTCTTTAACGGCCGGCATCTGACCGGTGAAGTTTTGTCCGTCAATGCACCTGGCCGCGACCCAATCGTCAGCCGCATCATCTGGTTGCGGGGGATGGAAGAGGGGAACAAGCATGCGTACGGACGCTGCATTTATATTCACGGTACGCCCCAGGAAGAATTTCTTGGTAAAAAATCAAGCTTCGGCTGCATTCGCATGGCCTCGTCGGATGTCGCGGAAATATTCAGCTGGATTCAAGTCGGGACCGAAGTTGCGATCGTCGACAAACCCATTAACCGAACCGCTCTCAAAGAAGAATTCGATGAGCGCGGACTTGTGGCAAAGAACGGCCCGAAGCCGGAAGTGAGGACAGTGGCGGCGGTCGCGGTGCGCTGAACGGTTACGAGCATCGCGCAGCGGTCGCCGCGGACGCAACGGACGATCAGGAAACGAGGCGGGCCGCGAGACCGCCGATGGACTGAAGTCCTGCAGGCCGTTCACGGGAAGCAGGGTTGAACTCAGCGGCTCGCCGGGAGGCTCGCCCTACCCATCACCTGCCAGGAAACTTCGCTCGGTAGGGCGAAGCTCCCGCTGAGCCGCCGGACATGCTTGGCTGTACGGCGTTCTGCTAGTTTTGGTTGCGGCTCCGCCGCGCTGCGGCCTTTGCACGATGTTGGAGCTGAATACTTGGGAATTAGTGCAAAACTACGTTAGCCGGAGATGCTGGAGCGTCAAAATTGGGACAAAAACTGCTGCACAAATTCACCGGGCTGGCGATCGGAGAAATATCTGATGACAGGCATTTTTTCCTTGATGGCCACAAGATATTGTATTTTATTGATAACACTTGTCCCATATAATGGGCTTATCCCCAACAAGTCACAGGTTTGGCACAGGATGTTGCCAGGGGACCGCTATTTATTAACAACTTATCCGCAAGCGCAATTAAACTTCCAGAGAACCCCCAGATGATCAAATTGAAATCAGGGATCCGAGCAAACGATCTGAAAGCGCGAGGGAGCCGAGCGAGCTCGCGAGGTAGGCGCGGTCTGAAATTCCAGCGCCTGTTCAGCCGCAAGGATATGTCGCCGTTCGACGAGGTGGAATGGGAGCGTCGCATCGCGGAAATAACGGATGATAGCGGTAAGGTGATTTTCCGCCAGGCAGACGTCGAAGTACCGAAATCCTGGAGTGCGCTGGCAACCAAAATAGCGGTCTCGAAATACTTTTACGGAGACATCGCCAATGGTACCGATCCGAATCGGCGCGGACGGGAAAGTTCGGTCCGGCAATTGGTGCATAGAGTGACGCGCACAATCGCGGACTGGGGTCTGAAGGACGGCTATTTTGCAGACCAGGAGTCGGCCGAAATCTTTTACCAGGAGCTGACTTGGCTTTGCCTCAATCAGCATGGTGCGTTCAACAGTCCTGTCTGGTTCAACGTCGGTCTCTACCAACAGTACGGGATCGGCACGGGAGGTGGACAGGGCAATTACTTCTTCAATTGTGCGAAAGGAGAGGCAGAGCGGGCGCCCACGCAGTACGAGTACCCACAGGCGTCTGCCTGCTTCATTCAGTCGGTCGATGATACGATGGAGGATATCATGCGCCTGGCTACGAGCGAGGCGATGCTCTTTAAATATGGCAGCGGGACAGGATCTGATTTGTCCACACTCCGGAGTACTCGAGAAAAGCTGAGCGGCGGCGGGCGACCAAGCGGGCCGCTTTCATTTCTAAAAGTTTACGATCAAGTCGCGAACGTGGTGAAGAGCGGGGGCAAAACTCGCCGCGCGGCCAAAATGAATACGCTGAAGGATTGGCATCCTGACATTGAGGAGTTCATCGAGGCAAAGACCAAGGAAGAACAAAAGGCGTGGGCGTTGATCGAGCAAGGGTATGATGGGAGCTACAACGGCGAAGCCTATGCCTCGATCATGTACCAGAATGAAAATCTTTCGGTCCGCGTCAGTGACGATTTCATGCATGCCGCGGTTGAGGGCAGGGAGTGGTGGACTCACCGGGTGACTGATGGGGAACAGTGTGAAAAGAAGGAGGCGCGCGCGCTCCTCAGGAAAATTGCAGAAGGAACGCACATCTGCGGGGACCCGGGGATGCAATTCGACTCGACCATCCACCGTTGGCACACCTGCAAAGGGACGGGTCGCCAAAATTCGACCAACCCCTGCTCGGAATATTTATTTCTCGACAACACTGCCTGCAATCTTGCTTCCCTGAACCTGATTAAATTCAAAGGTTCGGATGGGCACTTCGACGTGGAACGATTCAAGGCGGCTGTTCGAATTTTCATTACGGCCCAAGAGATCCTGGTGGACAATGCGAGCTATCCGACAAAGGAAATCGCTGAAAACAGCCATATCTTCCGCACCTTGGGATTAGGCTTTGCCAATCTGGGTGCTCTGGTGATGAGCTACGGCCTGGGCTATGACTCCGACGGCGCACGCGCGCTGGCCGGTTCAATCACCGCCCTGATGACCGGCGAAGCCTATTCGCACAGCGCTCGAATCGCGAAGGAAATTGGACCGTTCTCTGGATATCGGGATGCTCGAGCCTCTGGCGTGGAAAAGACACTGGCGCGGGACAACGTGGAACCGATGCTGGAGGTTATCCGGCTTCACCGGGAATGCTGCAACGAGATTCCAAAGTCGGCGGACTTCGATCGGCTGAAACACGAAGCGATTGAAGTATGGGATACGGCTCTGGAGCTTGGCAAACGGCACGGATTCCGCAACGCCCAGGTGACAGTGCTGGCTCCCACTGGAACGATCGGCTTCTTGATGGATTGCGACACGACCGGAATCGAGCCCGACATCGCGCTTGTAAAATATAAGCTGTTAGCTGGTGGCGGGATGCTCAAAATTGTCAATCAAACGGTCCGCCCGGCGCTGGAACAGCTTGGCTATCCAGCGGCAGAGATCGAAAAGATCCTGGCCCACGTTAACGAGCATGACACGATTGAAGACGTCCCCGGACCGGAGACCCACACGGTGATCAAGAGCGGCCTGAGGCCGGAGCATCTGGCGGTGTTCGATTGCGCGTTCAAACCGTTTAAGGGGCAGCGGAGCTTGCACTATATGGGCCACCTTCGGATGATGGCGGCCTGTCAGCCGTTCTTGAGCGGAGCGATTTCCAAGACGGTCAATCTGCCGAATGAGGCAACCGTCGACGAGATCATGAACACCTACATCGAAGGGTGGAAGCTCGGGTTGAAAGCAATTGCGATTTACCGTGACGGGTCGAAGCGTTCGGCACCGCTCAACACGAAGAAGACTAAGGATATGGGTGCCGGGGACTCGACCGAGCTTGGACACGCCGATCAGTTCCAACAGAGGATTACTGAGCTCGAAGAAGAAATTCGATCTCTCCGCGCGGACGCCGAGCAACCCTCACGAAGACGGATGCCGGAGACCCGGGTATCGATCACACACAAATTCGAGATCGCGGGTCACGAGGGCTATATCACTGTCGGGCTGTATGAGAATGGCCAACCAGGCGAGCTTTTTATTCAGATGGCGAAAGAGGGTAGTACCATTGGCGGGTTGATGGATACTGTGGCAACGCTGACCTCGCTCGCCCTCCAATATGGTGTGCCGCTCGAAGGGCTGGTGAAGAAGTTCGCCTACCAACGCTTCGAGCCGAGCGGATTCACGAGAAATCCCGACATCCGAAACGCCACGAGCATCACGGACTATGTTTTCCGTTGGCTCGGATGCCAGTTTATCAAAGGGTACAAGGAGGCGACTGCGCCGAGCCGGAGCCAACCGGACCTCCCGATGAAGGAGATCCCCGACATCGAACGAAGAGCTGTAAATCGGCCGGTGACCGAGCTCCCGCGGACGGCAGAAAAGGAGATCATCGACGTAATCACCAGCCGAAGCAATTCAGAGGGGACGCGGCGAGTGCCCGCCAACGGTCGTGGTACTCCAATGAGTCATGCGGAAAGGGTGCGCGAAGCCCTTGGCAGTATGTACATGGATATCAGCTGCTCAAACTGCGGCAGCACCAAAGTGATTCGTACGGGTGCATGCGGTGTCTGTACGGAATGCGGCACTTCGCAGGGATGCAGTTGAGCGGAATTTTCCGATTTCCGGCGGCTGGGTCAGCCGTCAGACGTTCGAAATTTTCGGGTGCGAAATACAGCCTTAGCCCGTTTCGTGGTGCGACGCTATTCGCGAGACCATGTTGGGGAAGTTGCACTTGGCGCAATCACTCGTATCAGCCAGGCAAAAGTCCTCAAAAATCTGTAACAAGCCTTGCTGCTGATACAGGAATTTTGTGTGTGCGCCGGCGTCTTGAACTCCACCAAAGAGCCGGCAGCAAACGATCTCGAGGTGTTTATTGCCAAGCTCCGACCTTAACTGCTTGAACGCCGGCCAATGTTGCTGGTCTGACATTATGGACATCGGGCAAATCACATTCGCGAGGATTTCCTTGGTCCGGGATTCACCAACCAGGTGCAGCCGCCTCCGGCTCGGGGTTGAACCAACGGTATAGTGGTAGTCCCAAAACACGTGCGAAAGGCCGCGGAACCATTGCTGTACCACTTCGAAGTCCGGCGGAAGGACCCGTAGCTCGTGCCAGTGCTGAATGATCGTGCCCAGTGCGCCAATCCTGCGTTGCGGATGATTTAGCGGCCGAGAGGCCGTAAGATTCCAATGCTTTCGGTCAAGGATGAGATGATGCAATTCGCCGCGATATCGCCACCATCGTTTCCAAAGACTTTGGAGGTACTCGACGGTTTCTGCATCGCCGCCTTTTTGCTGATGCCGGGTCTCCAAGAAGCCTGATAGGCCGAACAGAATCGCCTCGATTGAATCGGCCCGGTCCTGGAGAAACTTGAGCGGCACCCGCTGGGCAATGATGAGAAACGGTACCTTATTCGATTTGTATCCGAGTGCGATCGCGATCGCTTGAAATAGCGCTTCATCGATTCCGTGAATCCGAATCGCTCGCTGCAGTTGTTCCGCTTTGCGCTGAATCCGTACCAAGGCGGCGGTTTCGAGAAGTTCATCGATCTGAGCCGGCCTGAGTTGCCGGAGAGGCGCGGCACAGGCGCCTGTCTTTGCAATACCTGGTGCGAAGCTCAGACGACTCGGAAGCAGATCGGGCTTGAGATGAACCTGGAGGATGTCGTGATGATTCGAAGTCTGCGTGAAAAATCTGGCGCCCGGCCGGTGGAGAAAGACATGGAGGATCACGCCATCGTAGCTCGAGTTCTGGCTGTGCCGGTGCTGCTCCCAGTCGACTGCGCGAATGTCGAACTCGATATCGCCTTGGAGTTCCGTGCTGCCGTCGACGCGAATGCATGCCCGAATGAAGTCTGGCCCGGGCTCCCTGTTCCAGAAGCCGAACTGCACCACCTCGACGAGAGCGCCGTTCGTCGCTCGAAAACTCGTGCCGCACGCTCCCGAGTACCAGAGAGCCTGCCACTCCAATTCGGACCATTGCTGTTGCAGGATATTCGCGTTCTCCTGAATCGAGGGGATGTGGGTTTGGACGTACTCTCGATAGAGGGCTTCAATCCTGGGGAGCGGGTTCATAATATTACTCGCATAAAAGATGTTGTAAGTTATCGGTCTGAAATCAAATTGTCGATAATAATTCTGGGATGCGCTCGTTCCGTTCTTGCTCTTCAGGTAAGCCTAAGGAGTGCTGAGCTCAGGGCGCCAGCCTCAGGAATCGGATACCCTCATAGCTCCAGGCGCAGACCATCGTAGGCCAGAAAAATTTTCGGGGGCAGCCTTTTCTCTGTTTGGATGTGCCCCAAATCGTGACTCAGATGAGTTAGAAAGGTTTGCCGGGGAGCGAGCGATTTGGCGAGAGCGATTCCTTCATCCAAGCTGAGGTGAGTTGGATGTGAGCGGTACGAGGGAGTGCCAAGAATGAGCGTATCGACACCTTGCAACGCCTGCCTGCCCTCTGGGGACACAGCTTTGCAGTCGCTGACGTACGCCACAATCGGGCGTCTCGCTTGCCGGATCAGAAAACCCAGGACGTGTGCGCTGCCATGCTCCAACTCGATGGGAACTAACTCGTTCTCCCCCAGATAAAACGGCCCGCTGATCAGGTGAGGTTCGGGCTGAACGTAGCCGGGGAACCGCGCTTGACCACTGAACGCGTAGTAAAAGACGCTGCTCAGGTTCTCCATGGTCTCAGGCGCCGCATAGACCGGCATCCTGTCGCCGTTTGCAGTGCTGAACCGTCGCAGGTCGTCGAATCCCATGATGTGGTCCGCGTGGGCATGCGTGTAGACGGCGGCGTCGACTTTCCGGATGCGCGCTCGCAGGGCTTGGAGACGAAATTCCGCGCCGGTATCGATTACCCAGCAGCTCGAAGGGGTTTCGACGTAGATCGATGACCGGAAGCGGCAATCTCGCGGATCGTCCGAACGACACACTGGGCAGTCGCATAGGATCATTGGAACCCCAACCGATGTGCCTGTGCCCAGAAATGTGATCGCTAGCATTTATTGAAAAAAAACCGCGGCACCTTTACATAACCTCCCTGTGCCCGCAACGCTGCGATCGCTACGAATCCGCAATCTCGCTCTGGTAGAGTCGTTGGATTGGGAACTCGAATCCGGGTTCAACGTCGTCACCGGGGAGACTGGCGCTGGCAAGTCGATCATCTTGGGTGCCCTTAAGCTGGTCTTAGGCGAGCGGGCGGACAAATCGCTAATCCGCGCCGGCGCCGATCAGTGCTCGGTCGAGACGCTATTTGAATTGGAGGATTCTGTCCGGATCGATCAGCTCTTGGAGGAGCAGGGGATCGATCCGTGTGAAGAAGGGCGACTCCTCCTGAGGAGAATATTTGCTGTGACCGGAACCAACCGGCAGTTCATTAATGGTTCCCAGACAACGCTGGCCGTGCTGAAAGAAATTGCAGATAGGCTGGTTGATCTACACGGTCCCCACGATCATCAATCCTTGCTATCGAGGGTCGAGCAGTTGCGCCTCGTAGATGCGTTTGCGGAGAACAATGCGGTGCTGAACGAATACCAGCGTGTCTTTCAAGCCCAGGCTGATCTGCATCATGAGTTGCACGAACTGCAGTCTGAGTATGCAGAAGACAATATTGCGCTTTGGCGGCATCAACTGGCCGAGCTGCAAGGCGCTGGACTGAAAGTTGGCGAGCTTGCAGCGCTGCAAGCGAAGTACGCGGTGGCCGCGAACGCACGACGAATCCTGGAGTTAACCTGCGCGATCATTCATGGGCTATCGCAGGCCGAGGAATCGGTGTTGATGCGTCTCGCTGAGGTTGCCCGGTTGCTGAAGGAGTTGGAGCGACTCGACGCAAGCACGGCTGAGTTCAGTGAAAGCCATCGATCCGCGGCGGTGGAATTGGAGGAGCTCGAGCGGGCGATTCTCCGTTATCAGGACAAGCTGGAGATCGATCCGGGCGCGCTTCACCAGATGGAGGAAAGACTCAATCTGATCCAGGGACTCCAACGCAAGTATCATCAGGATGAGAAGGAGATGCTCGAGTTGGTCAGCGAGTTGGAGGAAAAGCTAAGCCGGGTCGAGCGGCGAGATGAGTTCATTGCGCAGCTCCAGGCGAAAATCGAAGTACATTCCCGACAACTGCTTGTGCTCTGTGCTCAGCTGGCGGAGAAAAGACGTTCTGCTGCATCTGAGTTGGGACGGAGGATTGGGAAGCATCTCAGCGATCTCGGATTTCATCAGGCACGTTTCGAGATATATTTTGAAGCTCTTGACGATCCAGGAAATACAGGTGCAGATGCCGTGGAATTTTTGTTTGCCTCCAATCCAGGCGAGCCTTTAAGACCGCTGCGCGCGATCGCTTCGAGTGGCGAAATTTCGCGGATCATGCTGGCTTTCAAGACCGCCCTGGCACAACAGGATCTCGTCGGGTTGCTCGTCTTCGACGAGATCGATGCTAACGTGGGCGGAGAAATCGCCAACGCTGTCGGGTCAAAAATGAAGGCCCTCGGTGCGACCCATCAGGTCTTGGCGATAACACACATGCCGCAGGTTGCGGCAGCGGCGCCGACGCATTTTCTTGTTAGCAAAGAGGTGGACGACGGACGGACGCGTACCGCTCTGGAGAAAGTGAGAGATGATCGCAGAGTGGACGAGATCGCCCGAATGTTGGGCGGCAAGACCAAGTCAGCGGTTGCGCACGCTCGCGAGCTGCTAAAGCGGTTCTAGGTTCCGGTGATCTGTAGGGCGGCAGGCTTTGCCGCCGAAAGAGCGGGCACTCTAAGAGATTTGTTCAGGCTACTTAGAAAATGGTTTCCTCAATCCTGTAGAGTCCGGCAGGGTCAGCTCTTCGAGTTTGCCGCCGTCGTTTCGAAGAGACAACCCTACCAGCGATGGGCATCTCCGGCGGCAGAGCCTGCCGCCCTACAATCACCTGGAACCCCGTCCTACCAGAGATGCCGGTACCAATCAACGAGCCCGTTGCCGCAGAAAATCCAGAGTAACGCGCCAAGCGCCAGGTACGGTCCGAATGGTATTTTCGACGACCAATCGCGTCGCCCGAGTAGAGCCGGCAGAAGCCCGAAGCCAGCGCCGATGAATGAGGCCATTGGAATCGTGAACAGGACTCCTTGCCAACCGGTAAATGCGCCAATTGCGGCCAGCAGCTTCACGTCTCCCAGCCCCATCGCCTCGCGCGGGAACTCCGCATATCTGGTTTGACCCATTACCGTTCGAATCTCGTGTAGCGGGGTGGTGCCTCGAGCGGTCACGAGTCTATCGTGATAAAAGTTTAGATCGATTCCGCGAAAGAGCTCCTCATTGATCGTGACCTCCGCGGCGCAAATCTTGATTCGATCGGTTTTTCGGAAAAAGTGATCACTCCAGCGAAAAGAGTTCGCTTCGATAACAATGTGCGCGTCGTCCGGGGGAAGATGCTCAAACCTAAAAGGAGTCGGAGCCTTCAGGCTAATCTTATATCTGCCAAAGAGCAGCTTACCAAATTCGCTCACCAGGTAAAGGATTCCCCCGCCGGTTAGAGCACCGGCGAAGGATAGGACCGCTGCGAATAGCCGGGAAGTGGTGTGCTGAAGCTCAGGGGTGATAACGCTGAGCAAAAGTCCAACGCCGATTCCGGTCTTCGAGATTAGATCCGGAATTATCAGAAATTCCAAGTCAATAAACGTTGCAAGAATGAGCAGCGAGAATAGCACCCAGAACGAAAGCGCAACCGGAAACGGAAACTGCCAGGCGGCGAAAAAAAACAACAAAGCTGTCAGTGCTTCAACGATCGGATAGCGCACACTGATGCGCTCCTTGCATTGGGCGCAGTGCCCGCGCAGCATCAGCCAGCTTAGTACAGGGACATTGTGCTTCCATGAAATCGTTTTCTGACAGGCCGGGCAAAACGACTGGCGCGGGTTCAGCAGCGATATGCCCCGCGGCAGCCGATAGATGCAGCATCCCAGGAAGGAGCCGACCACGAGACCGAAGACTGCGCTAAGGACCAGCAAAAGCGATGGTAGCACCATGCCGGATTAACAATCGATGGCCCGCTACTGACTGAACGTCAATAGTAATTATCCCCGACGATTCGCCCCTGACCAACAATTTTCCCACCAGCGTTTACCAGGTAGAATTTGCCGTAGTTCTCGTCCTCATCTTTAAAATCGATCGCCCAATATCCGCCTTCCGGACGCCAAGCTGCCCGGGTAACTTTTGAGAGTGGGTAAGGATATTGCTTATTTGCCTGCATCGCTATGGCAATCGCGCGCTCCCTGGGCACCCGACCAGGCACGTAGGCTTCATCCGTCGATGCACAAGCCGCCAGGCAAAAACCGGCGAACAGTATTGCGAGATAGCGCATCTCTTGCATGGTAGAGGGCCGCGCGTGGTTGACCAGCCTGAAATCCGGGAGGCGCTAGCCCGCAAATCTCACACGCCTTAAGTATCCACACGCATATTGCGGGCGAGATAGCTCTTAAGCAGACACTACGCGTCTGTTTAAGAGCCTGTCTTAAGAGAAATGAATCAAAACAAACTGTTTTAAAACTGTTCTCTCCAAAAAGCGGCGGAATTTTCCGGCGCAAGCCGGCGAAGTTCCGCTGCCTGAGCCTGCATCGTTCCCAAATCTCTAAAGATTTGGGAGCGATGCAGGCTAGAAGGGCCAGAATCCTCGGACCGGAGGTGGAACGAAGGCGCGACCGCGGTAGTACCGCTGGTAGCGATCGTAGTAGGAGCGTTGCCTGGCATCGCCGTTGGAAGCCTCGTACTGGCGACTTTCCGAAGCCGACCCAAAGACCACAACGGGTGCGCCGATAGAAACTGCCTGGTAGAACGCGATCGCGTTCTGCGCGGGCATCCGAACACATCCATGGGACGCCGGATAGCCGGGCAGGTATCCGGCATGCATCCCAATCCCTGGCGCAAACTGCATAAAGTAGTGCATTGGCGCATTAACGAAGCGAGTCCCGGGCGGCTTGCGCATGTCGACGTCAGCATCGGCGACTACCGTCTGGCTGGACCGATCGACGATTTTGCCGTATATGCTGGACACATGATTCAGGTCCTTTTGCATGACCTGAAAATTCCCGGCCGGAGTCGCGTGCCCCGCGCGTCCTGAACAGATCGGCGACTCCATCACTGCGCGCCCATTGTAGAGGAGGTAAGCTTTCTGGTCGCTTAGGTCAATTTGGATCGAGTACTGAGCCAGCGCCGTACCCGTCGAAAGGCACGTGAGAAGCAAGAGCAGACCTACAAAATTTCTCATATAGCCGGTTTCTTGAGACTAATAACATCAATTGGATCTAGAAAGTTACGGAAAAAATTAAACCATGAATGGGTCCTGCTTTTATGCCGCCCGCGGATGCTTGTCAACGTGAGCGCCACCCCCGTCAGAACGAGTCTCGCCGGTCTCCGCGTCGGCCCGACTCTTCCGCTCCTTCAGAGCTACGCCACATATTTTCAGGTACCCCGGGGTTCCGCTGCGCTCCACCCTGGGCTAAGTTCTCGAGGCCCTTCGGGCCGGAAGAGCCGGGAACAGCCGAACGGTGAACCACCCCAGACTCCTGGGCTGAGCTCCCATGGGCCTTTGGCGCTTAAATTGACGCGCATCTGCGGTGCGGGATAGGCCTCCGCAGCAGGTTGTTCACTCCCGTCGACCTTCCGCTCGTCCGGTGTTGGATTCGATGGTACAAATTCTAACACCGACAACCATGGAAGCCGCCGTTGACGTCGCATCACTGCGCAAGGAATACACCCTTAATGGACTTTTCCGTAAGGATCTGCATCCCGATCCATTCAATCAGTTTCGCAGGTGGTTCGAGGAATCGGTGCGAACGGCCGGTGATCGAGAGCCGAATGCGATGACCTTAGCGACGGCGTACCCGGATGGCCGGCCCTCCGCGCGTGTCGTCTTGTTGAAGGGTTTCGACGAACGCGGGTTTACCTTTTTTACCAACTACCAGAGCCGCAAAGCTGAACAGTTGCGACAAAATCCCCATGCGGCGCTAAACTTTCATTGGCCCTGGCTGGAGCGGCAAATCCAGATTGAAGGCACGGTTGAAAAAGTGAGCCGCCGAGAATCCGAGATCTATTTCAACAAGCGGCCGCTGGGGAGCCGCTTTGGGGCCATCGCCTCCGCTCAAAGCTCTGTAATCAAGAACCGCCAACAGCTTGAATACCAGCTCGCCACGATTAAAAAACAGTACCCCAAAGGTGACCCGCCGGTACCCGCTTTCTGGGGTGGATACTGCCTTCAGCCGGACCGGATGGAATTTTGGCAGGGACGCGAAAATCGGTTGCATGACCGCTTTCTTTACACTCGCGAAGATGGTGGAAATTGGCGGATCGAGAGGCTCAGTCCATAGCCTATTTGAACTACTTGCATGCGAGAGTTATCCCTCTGCGTGGGTGCGCTTCGAGATTGCGAGCTTGATCTCGAAAAGACTCTGAATTGCGGCCAGGTTTTTCATTGGCTTCCTCATGGCGCGGGTTTCGTTGGAACCATTGGGGAGACCCCGGTTTATCTGGAGCAATTTGACAGGACCTTGATCACGGGGGCCGACCGCCTGGAACTCGCGCGAACTTACCTGGCGCTCGATCACCCGCTGCCGGAAATTGCTGCGACGTTCCCACGGGACGAAGCGATGGAGGCAGCACTCAAATTTTGCTATGGACTGCGGATCGTGCGACAGCCTGCTTGGGAATGTCTGGCCACCTTTATTACGTCTGCGCTTAAACAGATCCGGCATATCCGCGCCATTTCGTTGGCAATCCGCCAACGATTCGGCCGCGCTCTCCGCCTCGGCAGCATCGAACTGCACGCCTATCCGAGACCGGAAGTGCTTGCAGCCGCGGAGCTGCCCGCTCTGCTTGAGTGCAAACTCGGTTTTCGAGCACCTAATCTTCTAACGGCGGCCCGGATGGTTGCCGCCCGCGAATTGGATCTGGAGAAGCTTCACCAACAGCCGACGGACGAAGCCCGGCTCGAGCTGTGCCGGGTGCCGGGAGTGGGGGAGAAGATCGCTAACTGCGTATTGCTATTCGCTTACGAGCGACTCGAGGTTGTGCCAATCGATGTTTGGATCCGACGCGGGCTCCAGGAAATTTATTTTTCGAATCAGACGAAGGCGTCGGCTAACGAGCTAAAGTCATTTTCGAATAAGTATTTCGGACCTTATGCCGGTTACGCACAACAGTACTTGTTTCATTACTGGCGTATGAATTACCGAAAAAGGCGATGATCGAAGTTGCTCTGAGCCCAGCCGAGATCCGCCGCATCTCCGCCATAGATCTCAACGGCGTTACCGCCGTGGTGTTTGATGTCCTGCGCGCCACCTCGTGCATAGTCACCGGACTGGCGCACGGTGTTGAGGCCATTCTGCCGGTGCACACGATCGAAGAAGCCAAGATGTGCAAGGCGAACGATCCGTCGTTGCTGCTTGCGGGGGAACGAGGTGGCCTCCCAATAGAGACCTTCGATCTGGGGAATTCACCTGGCGAGTTTGAATCGCTCAACGGGAGACGGGTGGTTATGACAACGACAAACGGAACCGTCGCCATTCAATGCGTGAAGCATGCATCAAACGTTTTGATTGGTTCGCTCCTGAACATCGATGCCCTGGCTGATTTCTTGGCTGGATTTCGCGCGAAGGATTTGCTTCTGGTCTGCGCCGGAACGGTTGATGACTTCAGCCTGGAGGACGCAATCGGTGCCGGCGCGCTGGTTGCCCGGCTGTCCGTCAAAGACGGCTTGTCGGATTCAGCCATCCTTGTTCGAAGCCTCTACGAGAGGGTTGGGAATAACGTAGAGGAATGGTTGTGCCAGACAAAGAACGGCCGCGCGCTCCAAAAGATTGGCAAACGCGGGGATATAAGCCATTGTGCCCGGCTGTCAGTCTACGATGTAATCGGTAAGCTGACCGGGAATGCCATCGTAAGTTTGGAAACCGGAACTGCGCTGTCTACGTCAAATGATTGGCGATGAGTTCGCCCTTGAGTGATCACGTCACTGGAATTACCCTAGCGACAATTTGTCGATGTCAAACCGCAAGAAGGTTACACTGGCCGTAGTTGGGTCCGTTCTCCTGCATCTACTGATCATCCTTAGTGTGAGCGGGATCAACGCGGTATGGCCGCAAACGGACACAGCGGAAGCGAAGCCGGAGACGGAGTCCCCACAATTAACCCTGCTGGATTCGCCGCCGGCTCAGCAGCAGGAAAGGCAGTACGTCCGAACGAACGAGGACCAGAAGACGGATCAAGACCCGGTCGATTCGATGTTTGAGTCGGACAAGGACACGGCAGCAGCGTCGGAGCAGGACGCTAAGGGCCGCGCGCCGCTTCCAACCCAGGACGGGAAAGAGATCCCGGACCTCGCATTCCGCAATGAAGACTATTCCTTGGATACGCTGGGAAGCCAATTTTCGGAAAAGCCGAGTACCGCGCAGAGTCAGCTGGAAGCTCCGACCCCGACCCCCACGGTTGCTCCGACTCCGACTCCGACTCCGACGCCGCCAAAAGAGGAAGAGCTGGCTATGTTGCGCCCTGAACCAACGCCTGCGGCTACACCACCCCCGCCTTCTCAAAACAAGACCCAGAAACCGCAGACTGCTCCTCGGACCGCTTACCGCCAGCAATCAATTCTCAACCGAATGCAGGGTAACATTACAAACCGAGGCAGAGCCTCGGTTGCAGCGCTCGGTACTCCCTGGGGCCGATTTCAAAAAGCAGTGCAGGATGCTGTCGGCTCGCGGTGGTACTACTACGTGAGCCAGCGGTCCGGCAACATGCTTACACCGGACACCGTACAGGTTAAGTTTTATGTGCGGCCGGATGGAAAAGTAGAAGAACCTCGAATATTGGGTGCCCCGGCCAACCAGACACTGGCGTCCTGCTCTTTACAATCTGTGATTGACGCTAAGATTCCGCCGATGCCCGAGGAGCTTGTCTCCTTGGTTCCGCAAGACGGTATGGAGTTTACATTTTCTTTCACCTTCTATTTGCAATAACTATGTTTCACTTAGCTCTGTTCGAAAACATCCTCGACTTCTTTCTCAAAGGCGGCATCTTCATGGCGCTTCTGCTGCTGTGCTCGTTTGTGGCCGTTACGGTGATCATCCTCCGCGCTGTCGCGTTACGTCGACGCGCCGTAATTCCACGGCTGATCGAGAAAGAGATCACCAATCTAAAGCCGGGACAGGACCCGGAGCATCTGCGGCATTTGGTTCAGGACAATTTCTCGCCTCTGTCGCAAATCGTTGATGTTGCGGTGCGGCCCTATCACATCTCAAAGGCAGAAACCATGGAGGTGGTGCAGTCACGGGCTCGCCAGGAGGTCGTGCGCATGGAAAGCGGGTTGTTCATCCTCGAAATCGTCGTCGGAATCGCTCCCCTCCTTGGTCTGCTTGGCGCGGTGGCCGGCCTGGTGAAGGTTTTTGGAAATATCGGATCCGGCGCCATGTCGACCTCTGACCTTCGCGGGATTGCTGCCGGCATAGGTGAGGCACTCAGCACAACGATTGTCGGGCTGGCAATTGCGATACCTGCTTTAGTGGCATTTACCTATTTTTCGCGACGAGTGGAAAGACTTGCGGTCGAGATGGAATCGCTCCTCTCGGATCTGGTGGAAAAGATGTTCCAGAAATCACGCGACGGATCAGGCTTTGCGCCAGACGATGAGCGGTTGGAGGAAGCGGCACGATGAGGTTTTACGCCAAGAGAAAGCGCACCCCGCAGATCCTGATCGTGAATTTGATCGATATCTTCGCGATGTTGCTCATTTTCTTCATCGTCACGACGACCTTCAAAACGGCGCAGTCCCAGCTCTCAATCAACCTTCCGGAATCAAAGACCGCGTCGCAGACCGAAAATCCGCAGGAACCACTCGTACTCTCCATTACCGCGGACGAAAAGATTTACGTTGGCGATCGCCGGCTAGGGAGCATCGATGAGTTGGCTCAGGCTCTGAAAGACGTGAAGGAGAAGTCTCCTGATCGGCCGGTAGCAATGAGCGCCGCGAAGGAAGTATCGTTTGGCTTTCTCGTTCAGGTGCTTGATTCTTTGAAGGAGGCCGGAATCAAGAATCTTCCGACCTTCACGCAGCCAAAAGAGAAGAAATGATCAGGGAAATAGTGATTTACGGGGACCCTGTGCTACGGACGAAGGGCAAACGGATTCGGAAGGCTAATGAGGAGATTCGCCGACTGGCGGCCGACATGCTCGAGACGCTTCACGAAGCAAACGGGGTCGGGTTGGCGGCACAGCAGGTTGGGGAAGCGCTTCAGCTAACCGTCATCGACGTCAGCGAGGCGGAAAATCGCCCAAGCAAGATGTGGATCGATGGTAAGGAAGTTGACCCGAAGGAGCACATGCCGCTCACCTTGCTCAATCCGGAGCTCGAATTGAGCCGGGAGACGGAGACAGGCCCAGAGGGTTGCCTGAGTTTCCCGGAAATTAGCGGCGACATCGTGCGAGCCGTGCACGTCAAGGTGCGTGCGGAAGGCTTGGATGGCGAGCCGATCGAGTTTGAAGCTGAAGGGCTGCTTTCCCGGGCGGCACAACACGAGGTGGATCACCTGAACGGTGTCCTATTTATCGACCGGATGAATTCTGCGGCGAAAGCGTCGCTTGGCGGGAAGCTGAAGAAGCTGGTTGCCAGCGGCTCGTAGACCGGGAAGGTTGGACGTGCGTCTCGCCCGTCCTTCGGTCGGCTCGGAGAGCCGACCCGAGACCGATACGACCTATAAGGCAAGATATGCCTTATCCAACCTCCGAGAGAAGCACTACGCGAAGGTAGAATCGTCGCCGCCACCACCATCATCAAAACCGCTGTCAAAATCCGAATCTGAATCCATGTCCTGACTTGGGTCGTAGTCCGCAACTTGATTCTGGTCGTAGTTCGGATCGCCGGACTTGTCTTCCTGCGTCCTGCCGGGTTCTCCTTCCGTGTAATAATTGTTCTCGACCACTTCGGTCGGGCCACCCGTCGGTTGACCGAAAAATCCACCACGCTCGGAGAGGGCGGGACCGAACGGTCCGGCGTTGTGTCCGATTAGGTTCTCGATACCCTGGAAGAGCAAAGATCCGCCTGCTACGCCCGCGGCCGTGGCCATGGCAGACTGTAGAAACCCTCCCCCGGAGCTGGGAGCCATCTGCACCGTCGATGGATAAGGCGGAGCCTGCGGAACTACCGTAATCGGAGGCGGCGCGGAAGCCGGGCGAGCCTGGGGCGTTTGCGGGGCTTGCGTCGGAACCGGCGGAGGGGAGGCCTGAGAGGGCTTGCCCCCACCGAACAAGTGCGTTACGCCTGATAGAAAACCGCCGCCCTGTTGGCTGGCCTGGCTGCCCGCGGCAACCTGACGCTCTAAATCGGCGATCCGGGCCTGCGCGTTGGCCAGAGCGTGCTCCTGCACGAGAACTGCTTGAGCCATGAGGTAGGGAGCCGTCGGCAATTCCGCAGTCTTAGTGCGGATTAGCTGTTCCGCTCCAGGGTCCTTGGGGCCGGTATCAGCCTGGCGCAGCCGTTCGAATAGTCCTGTAATAAGATTTTGTTCTTCAGGAGTCATAAATTTTGTGCCTCCAATCTTTTTATCCTTTAGCACATGGCCGGAAGAACTCCAAATTCTCCCTATGGCTCGGTGCCGGCAATCGCGTGTGTTTCTGTGATGTCACAAGCGGACCGAATATCGAACGAGCTCCGGACCGTCCTTGCCGCTCTGCTGTTCGTTTGCACCATTTATCTCCTGACCAGCGGGATCCCCAGTCTGTTTGACCAGGTTGACGGCCAATACGCAGGAGCCGCGCGGGAAATGATCGCTCGACGAGACTGGCTTATTCCGACCCAGGATGACGTTCCGAGGCTTCAGAAGCCGCCTCTCCTGTATTGGTTTGAGGTTCTTTCCCTCAAGACCTTCGGCATTAACGAGTTCGCAGCCCGACTTCCGGTCACACTCGCAACCCTTGGCTGGTTCTGTGCCACGGCCTTGATCGTTTACCGAATTACGCGGCGCGCTATCGCCGGGTGGACGAGTGCTCTGATCCTGGCGACTTCGATGGGCAGTTTTTTCTTCACGCACCTGGTTATGACAGAGCCATTTGTGGCGCTTTCCATGGCGATGACGATGTGGTGCCTGATCTCGGCTCTCCAATGTAACGCTGGGGATCAGCGAAAACTCGATCGATGGTTGCTCTTTGCCTGGCTGTTCATCAGTCTCGGTTCGCTCTCCAAGGGTCTTCACTCACTTGCCTTTCCAGTATTGATTGCGGGCCTGAGCGCCTGGTTTAAACCGCGAACTCGGCCTGTCTGGGGCCGGTTCCTCTTACAGCCACACGGGTGGATCCTCTTCCTGATCCTCACCGCGCCATGGTACATCACGACCGAACCGCGCTACCCGGGATTTCTGGTTGATCATTTTTGGAACGAGCAGATTGGCCACATTTTCAATCGGCGATGCCCTCCGGATAGCGAGCGGGTTCCTTTACTCCTCTTTTGGGCCGAGCATCTTGTGCTGCTCTTCCCCTGGACTCTGTTTTTGCCGGCCTGGATTTGCTTACAGCGACAACCACGACCGGAAACCGATCTCCAGCAGAGAGGAGAGACGCACGTTCTGTGGTTCTGGTTTCTGGTGAACGCCGTGGGAATTACCTTCTCCAGCCTGCAGGACTATTATCTTCTGGTCTCCTGGCCGGTATTGGCCTTTTGTTGCAGCGACGTATTTGTCGGCGCCCGACGGATTGCCCGGGGTTACTACGCAGTTCCGGGCCTTATCCTGGCCGGGATCGGAGCGGTGGGTCTAGTCGGTTCCTTTTGGATCGGGCTGCTTCCATTGACCCTCGACGGAATTGCAACACCCGCGATTGGATGGACGATCTTGACCGCGTTCGAGCCCTTTCCAGCGGACCTTTGGCGTGGTTTGAAAGGGTTTCTTTGGATCAGTTCTGCTGCCGCTCTGGTCGCCGGGCTGCTAATCGTCCATTTTGGTTGGCGTAAGCAGGTGGTCCCGATTCTTGCGGTCCTCGCGATTTTCATGGGTGTCGTATTTGGAATGGGCGCACAAGCGATGGGTCTAGTACAAGATGAATTCTCTTCCGCGAAGGTTGCGAGGATTATCGAAACGGCCGCCTCTGGCGCTGGCTCCGTCTCTCCGAAGGTTTCCGACTTTCGTCCGGCGGCCGTCGGGCCGTTGTCGGACGGGTCCGTCAATCGGTCGCTACGACCGGATTACGAGGTGATCTGTGCCTTCGAATCCAACGACCTCACCAGCCTTTTTTTCTACCTGCCACACCGGATCTTTTGGGTAAATGCACACCCAGAGACCGAGTTTGCCACGCGGGTGCTGAACATTGGAAGAGAACTTTATCTCGACGAAGGGCAAGTGCAGGCGCTTTGGCGCGGGGCCGAACAGGTTTTCCTGATCGTAAAATCCGCGAGTTTGGACCATTGGAAACAGGTGCTTACTCTGGGGGATGCGAATTCGTATCTGATTGGGAGATGTGCTTCCCGAGTCGTTCTTACGAATCGTCCCACGCGCTAGCTCCGTACCTTCTAAAGTGGAACGGGCGTCTCGCCCGTCATTATTGAACCCAACCCAGATTCGGCGGCGACGGAGCGCCGCCCTCCAAGCAATTTCGGAATTTTGCTTAAATAAAAGAGATGGAAGCAGAGACGGGCGAGACGCCCGTCCCACTCTCGTATTCGTGGTTGACTAAGCACCCACCACCTATTTTGACAGATATGACCTGCAAGATACGGATCTTGATCTCACCGCAGCCAGCAACGACTTTTCTTGCACATGCGGACGCGTCTGTGCTGGTTTTTTTGCGCTTTCATTTGCGTTCTTAGGATGAGTCAGGCTTCGAATCTCGACAGCTCCCCAAGAACATTCGACGGAGCAAATCGATTTGGATTCCGGCTTCTGTCACAGTTGGTCCAGGAGCAGCCGCATAACCGGAATTTTGTGGTTTCTCCGGTTAGCGTTCAACTTGCTCTTGCAATGGCCTATGCCGGCGCCGAAGGAGCGACGGCGGCCGCAATGGCCGATACTCTCGGCTGGAGTGGAACTTCCCGCGAACAGTTGCTAGAGCTGCAAAGCGCCTTGCAAGCGTCGCTGAAAAATCCGGGAAGCGATGTCGTACTCCGGATCGCGAATGCGGTTTGGGTTGATGAAAGCGCAAAACTGCAGCCAACCTATGCCCAGGCCGTCGAACAGGGATTTGGGAGCGAAATTTTTTCGCGATCCTTTCGAGGTTCGGGACTCGTTGGCGAAATCAATCGTTGGGTCGACAGGCAGACTTTGGGGAAGATTACTCAGATCTTAATGGAGCCTCCCCCACCACCATTATGTCTCGTAGACGCGGTTTACTTTAAGGCTCCGTGGAAAAGCCCGTTTGAATCACGCTCCAACGCTCGCCAACCATTCTTCCTGCAAGATGGCAGACAAGTTGATGTGGTTATGATGCGCAACCAAGCATTCTTGGCGCATTCGAAGACTGACGGATTTGAGGCAGTTCGGCTGCCATATGCCGGGGATAGATTCGGGTTGGTTCTGCTCCTACCGAAGAGCGAGTCGACCGTGCAAGCCCTCATCGAGAGGTTGGCGGACCGACCTTGGTCGGAGCTTGACCAAGGCTTTCAAGAGGCTCGGTGCGATCTTACCATCCCAAAGTTCAGGGTCGACTACGAGGCACAACTCCAGATGTCGCTGAAACAATTGGGTATGGCTGCTGCATTTGATCCGGCGGTGGCTGACTTTCGCCGGATGCTGGAGGACGAATCGCCGCTTTACATTCAGAGTGTGATTCACAAGACTTTTCTTCGCGTCGACGAAGCCGGGAGCGAGGCAGCGGCGGTGACCGCTGTCGTGATGCCGCGCGCGGCCTTGCCCGAACAGAACGCGGTGAAATTGGTATTCGATAGGCCCTTCGTATTTGCAATCGTCGACCAGACCAGCCACACCATTTTGTTCGCAGGAATTCTGGGGGATCCCGAAGGTACTCAACCTTAACCGTCAATCCTGCCCTCTGTGGTACTCAATTGAAGATTCTTGGCCTAAAGCGATGTGCGAAAATTTAGTTCAGCGTTCGGGTAAGGATTTCTCCAGGTGAACAAGCAGATTCCGCAGCGTATTTTCAGCCACCTCTGCCGGCATCTGGTGCGCGTCCTATTTTTCTTCGCCTGCCGAGTGCATCGCGCCAGTTTCGGTCAAACGGTTCCAACTGGCGGCACCATTCTGGCTAGTAACCACATTAGCCATTTCGATCCCCCATTGATCGGTGCGTGGTACTCGCGTTACGTCGACTGGATGGCGATGGAGGAATTGTTCCGGGCTAAATGGAGCGCAGCACTCATGCGCGGGCTCTGCGCTTTCCCGGTGCGGCGCGACCGCACAGATAGGCGCGCGGTGCGTGAGGCGCTAGCGCGGCTTTCGATCGGACGGACGGTCGGTCTCTTTCCAGAAGGTGGCATTCGGGCCGGCCGGGAATCGATTTTAGAAGGAGCACCGATGTGGCCGGGAGTATGCGCGCTGAGCATTCTTTCCGGCAGACCCATTGTCCCATGTGTAATCCTTGGAACGGACCGGCTTTATCATCCAGGCAATTGGCTACCATTCCGCCGCGTACGGGTTTGGATTGGAATCGGGGAACCGTTATTTCCCGAGAAGATTTTGCCTCGGGAGCATGCGCGCGAAACGCTCCAGGAGCAGCTGAGTCAGGCATTTCTAAAACTAAAGGATGAACTGCAGAAACATTACCATCTGTTGCCGACTGATTTGCCGGCAACACCCCAAGCCCGAAAACGGGAAGACTATCTGCCAAGCTTGCACAAACGGTCGGACTCACCTCCGGCAAATCCGAAAGCAGGAACGAGATGATCAGGAGATTGACTTCCAGGCTGGCCGACGCCGCAACTTGCCGGTTGATGCAATCAGTGCAATGGACAGTGCGGAACGACGTTTGCACTCGAGAGCAAATAGAAAGCTACTTGGCCCGGGGCGAGAAAATTACGCGCGAAGAGTATTTCGCAGTCACCCCGATGGGAGAGTTGGAGCTTTCGGAATCTCTGCTCCGCTGGCAGAGCCCGGTTCAAAGCGGGTACGATGAAAACGATGTCGCGGCCGCCCGGCTTTTCCTTTGCCGGCAGGGGTGGTCAGCGCCCACGCTGATTTTTCTTCATTCCTTGATGTCCGCCCACGATTTCGGTTACCGACGGATCGCGCGCCGGCTAAATCGAGGGGGGTGGAACGCAGCCCTCGTGCATCTGCCTTACCACTATTCGCGGGTTCCTCGCGGCTACGCTAACGGGGCGTTAGCCCTGACCTCGAACCTGCCGCGGAATGGCGAGACGATCCGGCAAGCCGTGAGGGAGGTGAGGCAGCTGCTGGCTCTATTTCGAACGTGGGGCTGTGCCCAGTTTGGATTGATCGGGACAAGCTTCGGCGGCTGGATTGGGGCCTTAGTAAGTTTCCTGGAGAAAGATCTCTCCTTTCTGACGCTGCTGCAGCCGGTTGTAGATGTGGAGAACGCCATTTGGGAGAGCCCGGCCACCAAGGTGATTCGGGCGCAGTTAAACAAAGCCGCAATTCCGGTGGGTATTACTCGCCGCCATGCTCATCTGACTTCTCCGAAAGACGGCCACCCACGCTGCGATCCTCGACGTGTCCTGCTTGTGGGCGGGAGTTTTGATTCGATCGTTCCGCTCGGTATTTTGAGAAATCTCCAAGACACGTGGCCAGGATCGCGCCTGATCGAAGTGAACCAGGGTCATTTCGGCTACTCCGCTATGGGCGCGGCTCTGCGCGAGTTTGAAGCCGTCTCGGCACAACAATGCCCCGCGCAACCGCTTCGCTCGCCTGGCCTGGATCGCTCACAACTCTTCAGAGATTTGTGAGCGATCCAGGCTCAGGCAGCAGAATCCCGCCGTCGCTTCGCTATGGCGAGTGTTCCTCCTTAACCCAACTTGCGCGTTTTTGAGATCCGATCTTGATTTCATGCGGGTGGGCGGACGCATTCAGTGACTATTTTGGATCCATTGCTTGGTGGGTGAGAGGATGCGTTGCGGGATGCGTAGCACCCGGTAAATGTCGCAGTGGATTGGTTCTGGGCGCGTATCGCGCCGGATGCAAA
>JBAUZZ010000595.1:0-43264 GCA_049585495.1 Chthoniobacterales bacterium
GATCGGAAGCACGCGAGTCAAGCACCATTTGCCACAGCTGAAAATTGAGGTAGAGCGGTAGAATACTTGACAACACGCTGGCTTCGTCGGGCTCAAAAATGTATTCAGTGCCGTTTTCGGTCAAATGGAGTCCGAGTTCCTCTACGGGGATAGGCAAAAGGCTGCGGAGCGTCGGCGCTTGATTCAAAGTATTGACGAAGTACGAATACAGCACGCGGACCTGATCAACCTCCCCGCTCACAAATTTTTCTCGACAGAAGGCTCCGATTGGGCGTACCTCGCGAATACTCGGGGTTTCCCCAAGCGGAAAATCAGCTACCAAGTTGCGTTTTGTCCGCGCCAGAAACTGGACCGCTTTGCGTCCGCAGCTAACAAAGAGGGTCTTTTGGGGATCCAAATTGATCAGCTCGCGGAAGAGGTTCGTATTGAGCGCTCCGCACAAACCTTTGTCGGTGCTTAACACAACAACAAGTTCTCTCTGAATTGGGCGTATCCTCAAAAGCTCGTGATCATTCGGATTGACTCGCCCTCGCAACGACGCCAGCACCCGCCATATCAGATCCTGGAATGGACGGCCGGCAAGGGCGGCAGCCTGAGCCTTGCGCATCTTGGATGCAGCCACCATCTGCATTGCCTTCGTTATCTGCGAGGTGTTTTTGACTGAACGGATGCGCCGCCGGATGTCGAGCGTGTTCGCCATGATCTCGCTTACGGTTTGTAGAATGACTTGAAGTCTTTGATCGCGGCGTGAAGCTTTGCTTCCAGTTCCTTATCGATCGCCAGCTTGTTCAAAATCTCTTGCAGAAGCTCTTCCTTGCGGGTCTGGAAATACTCCTTAAGCTTCAGCTGGCAATCCTTCACCTTGTCGACCGGGACATCGTCGAAATAGCCTTTCTGCATAGCAAAAAGGAGCGCTACCTCCACCTCCACCGAGTACGGGTCGTACTGCGCTTGTTTGAACAATTCGACGATGCGTTGGCCGCGTTCCAGCTTTTTGCGCGTGCCCGGGTCGACATCAGAGCCGAACTGGGCGAAGGCCTGAAGATCGCGGAATTGCGCCAAATCCAGCTTGGTCGAACCGGCCACCTGTTTAATCGCCTTGATTTGAGCGGCGGAACCAACCCGGCTCACCGAGATGCCCACTGAGATGGCGGGCCGAACTCCTTGGTAAAAGAGATCGGTCTCGAGATAGATCTGACCATCCGTGATCGAGATAACATTCGTCGGAATATAAGCCGACACATCGCCGGCCTGGGTCTCCACGATCGGCAGGGCTGTCAAAGAACCGCCCCCGGCTTTTTCGTTCAAACGAGCGCTTCTCTCGAGCAGACGAGAGTGCAGATAGAAGACGTCGCCCGGGTAGGCTTCGCGGCCGGAAGGACGCCTTAAGACAAGGGATACCTGACGGTAGGCCGCGGCGTGCTTCGTCAAATCGTCAAAAACGATCAGCGCGTCCATTCCGTTGTCCATGAACCATTCGCCCATCGCCGCTCCCGCATACGGAGCGAGATACTGGTTGGCCGCACTGTCGGACGCCGGCGCCGAAACGATAATCGTGTACGGGAGGGCACCGCTCTTCTGCAGAATGTCCACGGTTCGGGCAACACTCATGTTCTTCTGCCCGACCACGACATAAATGCAGTAAAGCGGCGTGTGGTGCTTAATTCGTTCCTCTTCAGCAGCACGATTCAGCCGAGCCTGGTTAATAATGGTATCAATGGCGACAGTGGTTTTCCCAGTTGCCCGGTCACCGATAATCAGCTCGCGCTGGCCACGGCCAATGGGAATCATTGCATCAATCGGCAAAATCCCGGTTTGCACTGGCACAGAAACCGGCCGCCGTTTAATGATCCCAGGCGCAATCTTTTCGACTGGATAGGTTAATTCCGTTTTGATTGGCCCCTTGCCATCAATTGGCTGTCCAACGACGTTCACCACCCGGCCAAGGAGAGCTTTGCCGACCGGAACTGAAAGCAAGCGTCCAGTCGTTCGCACCTCGTCGCCCTCACTAATCTCAAGATAGTCTCCCAACAAGATCGCGCCCACCTCAGTTTCTTCCAGGTTCAGCGCCAGACCGTACACACCCCCGGGGAACTCGAGCATCTCGTTAAGCATGACGTCGCTAAGACCTTCGAGCTTCGCCACTCCGTCCCCGATTTCCCGAACGACGCCGACGTTGGAGCGGCCCGGCGACGTTTTCAGCGCCGAGATTGTGGACTCAAGTTCCTGCAGGATTGTGCTCATGATTCGAATTTCAGATTTGTTCTTGCAGTTGGCTTAGGCGGCTCCGCACAGAGCCGTCCCAGACATCATCGCCAATTTTGATCCGTAACCCCCCAAGCAGTTCGGGGTTGGTTCGAAATTCGGTCGTAAGATCATCACCGTACCGGGACTTGAGGTTCGCCACGATCCGATCACCCATGGAGCCGTTAAGGGGCGTCGCGCTTTCGATTACTGCGTGCCGCTTTTCGACTTCCAGGCGGAGAAGGCGTTGATAGCCTTTTAAAATGTCGAGGTGGTGTCGTGGCTTTTCGGATAATATGGATTGAACCATGTGAGATACTTTTTCCTGATCTAATTTCCCGTCGGTGAAACTGAGCCTGAGAAGGTGGCGCGACATCTTGCGGGATTCTTTCGATGATTTCATGCCTTGGCACCCTTTATGCCGCCAGCTGACGCGCAGTTTCTTCGTTGAGACGCTGCTGATCCTCTGACGTAAGAACTTTGCCCGTGACTTTCGCCGTCGTCTCAACCACGAGCCTGCCGACCTCACGCTTCATTTCGGTCATGACTCGGTCTCTCTCCAATGAAATCGCCTCATTCGCCTTCTTGGTAATATCTTCGGCCTCAGCAATCGCTTGCTGACGCTTCTGCTCGGCCAATCGGTCGCCGCTGGCTCGGACCTCCTCGATCAGCTTTTGCGCCTGCGCGTTGGCGCGCGCCAGAATCTCCTCGTATTTAACTTGAGCTTCAGCCAGCTGCTGCCTGATCTTTTCCGCATTGATCTGTCCTTCCTCGATCCGCCGACGCCGCTCTTCCAGCATGGTCACGACCCGGTTGAAGGCATACTTGCTCAGGATCCAGTAAACAATGACGAACAGAACAACCTGAGCGATGAGATTTGGCCAATAAACTCCAAATGCCTCGGCGATGTTACCTTCTGCGAGGATCATAAATCAAGCTATTCGAATGATGATTTGGGGATCACTAACTAGAGGCTGCGGGGAATTCGCCCCCGCAGCCGTAACCATTTCGTGTTTATTTGATGAATGCAATAATCAACCCGTAAATTGCAATCGCTTCGGCGAGCGCCATCCCGATGATAGCCATCACCATAATGCTACCAAACGCACTAGGATTACGCCCAACCGCTTCGGCTGCTTTGCCCCCCACAATGCCAACACCAATGCCCGCACCCAGACCAGCAAAAGCCAATGGCAGGGTTGCTGCGAAATTGGGGATCGCGGCGGTATCCGCCGCCAACATTGGCAGAATGTCCAACATAATTATTCCTTTCGTTCTTCTCTAACTATTGTTGCTTCTTTTTCCCGTCGCCCACGCGGAAGCATGGTCACGCCGGAAAAGTCGTTAGTGGCCGGTTTGCCCCTCTTCCCCCTCATGCCCGGTAGAGAGCTTGATATAAACCGAGCAAAGTATTGCAAAAACGAACGCCTGCAGCACGCCAACTAAAAGCTCGAGGAAGTAGAACGGCAGCGGAAATAGAACGGACGTCAGCCAGTTCAACGGAATCGGTAGAACCGAACCCAGAGAACTCATAGCATGGAGCAAAGTCTCTCCTGCGAAAATATTTCCAAATAGTCGAAGGGAAAGTGAAACCGGGCGAATCGCGATCGAGACAATCTCGATGACGCCAACGAAGAGAAACAAAGGCAGGAGAAGGAGCCTCAGCATACCCTTTATTCCTCCCGGAGGCGCGAACATATGCTTAAGAAACCCGATCACACCAACCTCCTGGATGGTCCAGATTAGCCACCAGATCATAAAAAAGAGCGCCATTCCGAGAGTCATATTCAAGTCGGCATTAGCCGGCCGCAGCAGCGGAGCGTCAATCTCCTGAAGTCCCAGAGGCCCGTTTCCCGGTTTACCAAAGCCAATCGTCCCGACACCGGGTATCAAACCAAACCAATTTGCCGCCAGAATGAAAATAAACAGGGTGGCGAGCAGCGAGAAAACTTTGGGGATCATATGCTTGCCCACGACGCCTTCGAACAGGCTGTAAAGCGTCTCGACCAGCGCTTCGAACATGTTCTGATTCCCTTCGGGGACCACTGCCATGTTCCGGGTCGAAATCCGAGCCCAGACAACGACCAGAGCAGTGACAATGATCGTTACTAAGAGCGAATTCGTAAACCAGGACACATTTGGATAAAGGGGGTTGGCCTGAACCGTTAGTTCCCCAGCGGCAAGTATCTCGGCTATCTGCATAGTTGGCTTAACCTCCTCGCGTTGGGACGCGACATCTCAGGCGCTCAGAGAGCGGGACGAGCGGGGCCGGCAGACGGAGGGTAACGTCGGCAATAAAGGCGATTGGGGCCACCTTGCAAGCTCATTTGTGAAATCTTTCACAAAGTTCCCTCTTTAGAAGTTGCGCCATTCGAGCCTGTCGGTTATCGGCCCTAGTGGCCTGCCGGTTAGGTTATCTATTCGAGCGTTTCCCGGCGTTCACCCAGACATTCTGCGCCCGCGAAGTCGCCGAACTCTACCATCAGGGGCTCTGCCCTCCCGTATTCTCGATCCGACGACCCGATCAGGACCGGCTGGTTAATATACCGCTCGATTCGGTAAAAATCCGTTATTTACCAGACACTAATAGCGTCGGATTCAAGTTGCGCACAAAATTGGTCCCCCCCAATTTGCGACGAATCTGGAGCGGCTCCGGGGATACCCGGGATAAGAATCGCTACTATGAGGCGCTCTACTTAGCGCACCTGCTTCGCCGCGAGCAGATCAACCATGTTCATGTTCATTTCGCTGGTCTGGCAGCTCGGACAGCCTGGTGGATGAAGAAATTGTTTGGAATCACCTATAGCGTAACGGGTCACGCCAATGACATCTTTTGTGGTAAGCCAGATACCCGGGTAACCATTCGAGATCTGGTGGAAGATGCTGCTTTCATGGTGACGGTCAGTGATTACAGCGCCGACTATCTCCGACAAATCGTCCCTGCGGCCACAGAGAAGATATTCAGAATCTACAACGGCCTGGATCTTGCCCTTTTCCGGCCGGCCAGACCTCAGGATGAACCGGTGAACATTCTCTCAATCGGGCGTTTGATAGAAAAGAAGGGATTCCCGGACTTGATCCGGGCCTGCCAACTGCTCCGTCAGAGCGGTAAACAGTTCCAATGCAAGATTGCCGGCGCCGGTCCAGACAGCGCAGACCTAAAAAATTTGATCGGAACGTGCGGCCTGATTGGAACCGTTCGACTTGTCGGACCCAAATCGCAATCCGAGCTTGTCGAGCTGCTTACTCAGACGCAGATCTTTGTCTTTCCGGCAATCCGCGACCGATCTGGTGACAGCGATAATCTGCCCACCGTGATTATTGAGGCAATGGCGAGCGGGCTCCCTGTGGTCGCGACAAGAGTAGCTGGGATCCCTGAGATCGTTGCTCAGAATCAAAATGGCCTCATGGTAGATGAAAAAAGTCCTGACCAGCTTGCGCTCGCAATTGGCCGCCTGATTGATGATCGCGGGCTACGCCAGCAGTTCGGAGCAGAATCGCGCCTAATTGCGGGCCGAAACTTCCGATTGGATAACACGGTTGCGCAGCTCAGAGACGTTTTTGCGCGCCATGCGGGGTTGAAAGATTTCACGCTCAGTAGTAGTTAAAGAGCTGGGTACCTCAGGCTCATTGCTGTGCGTCAGCCGATCGCTATGCAGCTTGACCCTGTGAATGCTCTTATCAGCGGAGGACATTGGCAATGAAAGCCCCTTTGTTCAAAGCGTTTGCGCCGTACATGCAGGCGCAATCAAACCTCGCTTCGCGAACGGTCCGGCCTCAGCTGCCCGCGATTACGATTTCTCGAGAAACTGGCGCCGGCGCCGTCACGATTGCACAAATGGCCGCAGAGCGGTTGGATCGGGAAGAGGAAGGTGATGACCGGTGCCCATGGACCGTATTCGATCGTAATTTAACGGAGAAGGTTCTCCAAGATCACAATTTGCCCACAAAACTCAAACAGTTCATGCCTGAGGACGCAATATCTCCAGTGGATGATGTCGTGGAAGAACTGTTGGGGCTTCATCCTTCGCAATGGACGCTCGTACAGCACACCACAGAAACCATTCTCCGTCTCGCGACGCTGGGGAACGTCGTTCTCGTCGGACTCGGTGCGAATATCATTACCGCGAAGCTAAAACATGTTCTTCACGTGCGCCTCGTTGCTCCGCCGGAGCAGCGTTTGCGGCACGCCGAGCAGTATTACCAGCTCAGTAAAAAGGATGCGATCGATTTTATTCGGAAAAGTGATTTGGCACGTCGGCGTTATGTCCGGCGCTATTTTAACGCGGATATTGAAGATCCGCTCGGCTACCACCTTGTAATCAACACAGGGCAGGTCACGTTTCCCGAAGCCGCTCGGATCATTGCCGAGGGCGTGATCGGGCTCAGATCCGGCTTGGGGCACAGCGAGCGAGCACAGGCCAGGCTCTAGGGGTTTGTAGGGTGACAACGTTACCTTCGCCCGAAAGGACCGTCCCTCAGCCGAAATGCGGCTGCCGGGAGGCTCGCCCTACCAACGATGTGCCAAGGAAGCATCACTGGTAGAGCGAAGCTCCTGCTGAGCCGCTGCAGCAGTAGGAGCACATCCCTCCCCTTTCCGTCTTTACAATCGGCTCCGAATAGACTCTGAAGATAGCGGATGAACGCCTTGATCCTTGCTGCTGGTTACGCGACGCGCCTGTACCCGCTGACGCTGAATCAGGCTAAGCCGCTATTGATGGTCGCGGGACGACCGATGATTGATTGGGTAGTCGACCAGCTAACCCCCATCAGGTCGCTCGAGCAGGTCTTCGTCGTTACAAACGATAAGTTCGCGGCGCATTTCAGCGCCTGGGCACAAGACGGTCCAAAACGAAAACGCGGGATCGACTTTCGAATCGTCAATGACGGCTCAACCTCCGACGCCGATAAGCTCGGAGCCATCGGAGACATTTGCTTTGTCCTGAGAAAAGAGGGCATATCTGAGACAGATTTGCTGATCGTGGCCGGCGATAATTTATTTAGCGAGCCGTTGACCGGGTACGCAGAATTTGCTCGCCAGCACCCTGCGACGCTCGGCGTCTACGATGTAAAGAGCCTGGAGCAGGCTAAAAAATACAATCAACTCACCACCAATCCGGCGGGTATTCTGATCGATTTCGAGGAGAAACCGGTAAATCCGACCAGCACGCTTTGCGGAATTGCACTTTACTACTACAAACCGGAGGCGCTCCATCTCTTTGAGACTTACTTCTCCGAAGGGAACAATCCCGATCAACCGGGCCGGTTCGTTCAGTGGCTTTACAAGCGCCTCGACGTGTTCACATTCTCGATTAGCGGTCTTTGGTATGACATCGGCAGTCAGGAGACATTGAAGGAGGCAGACGCTCTCTTTGACAAGTTCAGGCACTCCAACCCGCATTTTTCCTGAAAAATGCGCCCGCAGCGCCGAAACTGAGGTTAGCTTGTCTCCGCAATTCCCGGAGGACACGCCCGACAAATTGTGGTTGATTTCCTCGAGTACAGCTCTTTACTCCCATCCTATGCCTAACGAAAGCAAAGCAAAAAGCGCATTCATGAAACCTGTTCAACCGGACGCTGCGCTTGCCAAAATTGTCGGCTCCGATCCGATTCCCAGAACCGAGCTCACCAAAAAGCTCTGGGAATACATCAAGAAGCATCATCTGCAGCACAAGAAATTGATCAAAGCCGACACAGCTCTCGAGGCGGTGTTCAATGGTAAGAAGGAAGTGGACATGTTTGAGCTGACCCGGCTCGTTAACACCCACATTATAAAGTAACTAAAGTAACTTCGGAAAGCTTGCTAGCCGTCCCTGATCTCCCTCCTCCGAGCTGCTGAGATCGGGGTGGCGGCGCATAGTTTCTGGCGAAAGTTGTAGTGTCTCGATTAACCGTAAAGCTGCTCTTAGCGTGTCTGTTGGTTGCTTTGCTAACCTTTTCAGCGCGATTTTTCCCGCTCCTATCCGTCGTCCAAGATTCCTCCCGATGGGTTGGTAAACTTGGCTTGGTTGGTCTCGCTTTGATGTCGCTGTCTCTGGCAATCGGTTCGCTCTGTTTCTTACCGGCCAGTCCGTTTGTCATCGCCTCAGCGGCCCTCTTCGGCTTCCCACTCGGAGTGCTCGGAGCGTTCGCAGGGATTGCGCTCGGAGCCTCGGGCGGCTTCTTACTTTCCCGTTCGTTTCTTCGCCAGGATGTGGCGAACCAACTCCGGAAGCATCCCACGTTTCACGCCATCGACATTGCCATTGAACGTGAAGGCTGGAAAATTGTGACCCTGCTTCGTCTTTGTCCGATACCGTTCGGTTTAGCTAATTATCTGTACGGCTTGACGGGCATTCCCTTTGGTCAATATCTTCTCGCTTCGATCATTGGGAGTATACCTGGGGTGTTGCTTTTTTGCGAATTCGGAAGCGCCGGCAAAGCAAGTCTTGAGGCGGTTGCTTCCGGACACGTCTCCGGCGGCGCCGGCCAGATCGTGCCGCTAACGATCAGCCTGCTCGCCACCATCAGCGTTATCGTCTGGTTGCCGCGGTTCGCACGCAGAGCCGTCTCAAAATACGCCCAGGTCACAATCCCATCCGGAACAAGGGTCGGCGCGAGCATCAGTGGCAGCCCAAATGCCCCTGATGGGCGTTGAGAACATCCTCGACGCGTCTGCGTCGCTCACGCTAGGTGCTTCTTTGCAATTTCCGATTTTAACTAAAACGCGTACTCCTTTCCTGGCTCAGGTATGACTGCCGTGGTTCCCGGCATCTCTCGATCGATCGTCTCCTTAAACCAGGCGACAGATGGCGGGTCACCGTGCACGAGCAGGACGACCTGTGGGGATGTTTTTTTTATGTACTCCAGCAATTGCTCTCGTGACGCATGAGCGCTGAAATCGAACTGCTCAATCGTGCATTCCAATTTTTGGCTTGGCAGATTGTTGTCGAGTCGAACGAGATCTCCCGGCTGCCCTGCTTTAAGCTTTCCGCCCGGTGAGTCTGGATCCGCATAGCCAACGAAGTAGATCGATTGCTTCGGATCGCTGAGAAACCGTGCGGCCAATAGGTTCGAGAGAGTTTTCTCGGTCATCATGCCGCTCGACATCGCGTAGATGCGATTTTTCCGGATCTGCGTGGACGCGACCTCGCGACCGCTAAGTACGTAGGGCGAAAGCGAGTCCAACAACCGCAGGCCTGGAAACTGACGCGGCGCACTCGACGCCAACTCATCGTGGACAATGGTTATCTTTGTGCTCAGGCCGCCGATGTAGACAGGGACATCGACGAGCGCACCTTCGCGGCGAAAGGTGTAGAGCATCGTCAGCACCTCCTGCGTCTTACCGAGCGCAAAAACCGGAATCAACACAGAACCTCCTCGATCAAAGGCCGCACGGAGCGCTTCGAGAAATCGGCGTTCCTCTGCCTCTCTCGTAAAACCAGGAGTTCCGTGGCGATCTCCGCGGGTCGTTTCAATGATCAGGATATCCAGCTTTTCCTCTGGAAAATCCGCACTGCGCACGAGTGTTTGATCCATGAAATTTACGTCCCCGGTGTAAAAAATCTTGCGACCGCCAGCTCGAAAGAGAATGCCCGCGGAGCCGAGAATGTGCCCCGCATCGAACATCTCAAAGGTAAGCTCGGAATCGGAATTCGGAACTCGTTCGCCGTCCAGCGTCCACCGCTGCCGAAGCCCGACATTCTGCCACAGCGTGGTTGCCTGGTCCGTTTCGCGGTGCGTGAAAAGCGGGTACTCGTTGATCCCCAATTCATCTCGCTGGCGCAGCATCACATTCACCGAATTGTGCAGCATCACCTCGCTCAGCCTGGATGTTGCCTGAGTCATAAATACCGGGGCCTGCGGCTGTCGCCGCATCAAGCAGGGCAGCGATCCGATATGATCCTGATGGGCGTGCGAAACGAGCACAGCGTCGATTGAGCGCTCTGGAACTGGACGATATTGCGGTAACGCCGCGACACCCTCGTTCTTCGGATGCAATCCCGAATCCAATATGAGCCTTTTCCCGTCGATCTCGACGAAATAAGAATTTGCACCGATCTCTGTTTGTCGAGTGAGATTGATAAATCGCATTCTTTTTCTGATCCCGCCCTGAATTGCCTGAAACCTCGCCTTTGGGCACTTCGTCAATACTGACATGGAAATTCCAGCAGCGGGGCTCCGCGAGTTCAGGGGCTCAAGGCCCATTTCTCGAAATCGCAAGATTTATGTGCGGTCAAATGCAAAGTTCTTCCAGAAAAATCGATTGCTGAGCCTGGATCGCTCACAAATCTCTGAAGATTTGTAAGCGATCCAGGCTGGGGACGTGTACCAGACGGCTCTACCGGCGAGTGACAGGATATGATTGCTCGATTGCCTTCGCGTTGCTGGAATTTTGACGCCGCGGCTCACTTGCTTGTCCGTGCCGGATTTGGCGGCACGCCCGCGCAGATCGAGACCCTGGTTAGTCAGGGAATGGGGGCCGCCGTAGATTCGCTTCTCGACTCGCTACCCGAAGATGTCCAGTCGCCCGCTTGGGCCGTGCCGACGAATTTACAGGATTTGCAACTCCAGATCCGGCAAACGGCGGATTCAGAAGAAAAGCGAGAACTTCAGAAGCGGGTCCGACAGCAGGCGAACGAAGAGCTACGCAACCTGGTCCATTGGTGGATTCTGAGAATGACTCAGACGCGGGCGCCGCTGGTCGAAAACATGACGTTGTTCTGGCACGGGCACTTCGCCACCAGCGCAGAGAAAGTGCATCAGCCATATAAGATGTGGCTGCAAAACGAGACGTTTCGCGCCCACGCGCTCGGCAATTTTGGAGCACTCACCAAAGCCGTTTCGAGAGATCCGGCCATGATGATCTGGCTGGATCTGGTTCAGAGTCAGAAGAACAAGCCGAACGAAAACTTTGCTCGCGAACTGATGGAGCTTTTCACCCTGGGCGAAGGTCACTACACCGAGAACGACGTTAAAGAATCGGCTCGCGCGTTCACTGGTTACCGGATCGACCCTCTTAACCAGTCCTTCCGTTTTGCGGCAAACCAACACGATCCCGCACCGAAAACCTTTCTGCAAAAGACCGGTAGATGGGACGGCGACCAGATTATAAATATTATCCTGGCCCAACCGGCATGTGCGCGGTTCATCGTCAGCAAGCTTTGGAAATACTTCGCTTACGACGACCCGGCACCGGACCTGATCGAAGCGCTTGCATCCCGGTTTCACACCACGAACTACGAGTTGAAGCCGTTGTTGGAGACGATCTTTACCTCCGAAGAATTCTACAGCACGAAGGCGATGAACTCGCAGATCAAGAGCCCGATTCGGTTGGTCGTCCAGGGTAGTCGCACCATCGGTCTCCCAGTTCTCGAAGGCCAATTTCTGCAAACTGTGTTTCGCCAACTTGGGCAAGCCCCCTTTTATCCTCCGAACGTGAAAGGCTGGGAGGGCGGTAAGAGCTGGATCAACACGGCCACTCTGACAACTAGATATGAGATTACACGCCAGTTGGTAGAGGGCGCCAACCCCGGCCAACTCGGCCTGCCGAAGCCTGCAAATTCGATGCTGACGCTCGCTGGACCGCCCCCGCAAAATGGGCGTTCGCAATTTGGTCTTGCGCAAAATTTGTCGTCTGCCGCCGTGCCACCAGAAAACATCCCGCAGCGACTCACTGCGCCGCTGGATATTACCCCGTTGGTGACCGAAGAGGATCGCCAGCAGCCTGAGAAGGTCGTCCGAAAGCTCTTCGTCCTCGTCTTTCAAACGAGTCCCAAACCGGAGGTCGCGCACCAATTCCAGCTTCTGGCCTCAACCAAGGGTGTTCCTCTCGATGACCAGGCCATCCGCGAACTCGTCGCGCTCATGATGAGCACGCCTCACTACCAGCTCTGCTAGCAGCTATGTCGCACGAACCCGATCTCGTAACCAGACGACATTTTCTCAGAACGTCCGTCCTCGGGGCTGCGCTCGGTTGGACAATCCCAGTTTTTCTAGACCGCACGTTCCTGACGCTGAACGCCGAAGCGGCCGGTTCCGCTCTTCAGACCACGACGGGGAAAGATCATCCGGTCCTGGTTGTGGTCCAACTGGCCGGTGGCAACGACGGACTCAACACGATCGTCCCATTCGGGCACGATGCCTATTATCAGGCGCGCCCTACGATCGGCATTCCAAAGCAGCGGGTGCTGAGCATCGATGGCCTGGTCGGTTTCAATCCCGTCCTCGCGCCGCTCAAGGCCCTCTACGATACCGGAAATCTCGCCGTCATCCAGGGAGTTGGTTACCCGAATCCGAATCGGTCCCATTTTGTGGCGACAGAGATTTGGCAGACAGCCTCCGACGCAAAGAAGACGCTTTCACAAGGATGGATCGGTCGCTATTTCGATAATTGCTGCAAGGGCGCAGATCCCGCTGTTGGCGTGACGATTGGCGGTCAACTGCCGGAAGCCTTCAACGCAGAAATCCCGACCGGTATCGCCCTCAACCGTCCAAATCACCTCGGCTTTCATCGAGAGCCTGACGCTAACGACAACGAGGTCTTCCAAGCAATGAATGGACTGGAGCAGGCGGAAATGACGGGAAATTCGATCGGGAATCTCAGCGGAGTGAGTTCTTCAGCGCTCTCTCCCCTCGAGTACATCCAGCGAACAGCGCTCGATGTTCAGGTGAGCTCAGACCAGATATCCGAAGCATTGAAGCGAAGCAAACCGGAAGCCAGCTATCCGCCGAGCCAACTCGGCAGGTCGCTGTCGCTAATCGGGAGGCTGATCGCCGGCGGCATGCCAACGCGCGTCTACTACGCCAGTCAGGGCGGCTTCGACACCCATCAAGGCCAGATGGGGACGCATCACCGGTTGCTGGGTGAGCTGGCAAACGCCTTGGCCGTGTTTTGCAGCGATCTGAAAACAAAAGGCATTTTTGACCGAGTACTGGTCATGACTTTTAGCGAATTTGGTCGACGGGTAGCTGAAAACGCCAGCAAAGGTACCGATCACGGCACCGCGGCTCCGATATTTGTCGCCGGAGGTGCCATCAAGCCGGGCTTGTACGGGAAGCAACCCGGGCTTGGTCTTCTCGACGGTGGCGATCTGATTTACGATACTGACTTTCGCTCGGTGTACGCCACCATTCTGGCCAACTGGATGAAGGCGCCGGCAGCCCGGGTCCTAGGGCGCGACTTTCCAAAGCTTGCCTTTGTCTGAGAGTAGGTAAAAGATCCAGCTTTGATTCAGCTAAAAAGCGCAGCGGCTCAGCGGGAGCTTCGCCCTACCGGTGACGCTTGCGTAGGACGGCATAGGTATGGCGAGGCTCCTGGCAAGCCGCATTTCGGAGGGGGCGCTTTTTCAGAAGATCTCTGCTTTTTTACCGCTCTCTTGTGAAAATCATTCTGACGGCCGACCTGCACTTCCATCGACCCTGGTTCCACTGGCTCCTGAGGGCGGCTGACAGATTTGAATTGGTTTGTGTTGCTGGAGACTTCCTGGACATGTATCGCCGCGAAGGCATGGTGCCGCAGCTGATCTTTCTCTATGAGTGGGCGCAGGCTTTCGCCAGAAGCCCGGCTTACCTCGCCCTCTGCACCGGAAATCACGACCTGCCACCCGGCGTGCCTTTGCTGGCCCCTCACTCGCCGCTTGGCAAAGAGAAGTTTTCCATCTTGGCGGAGTATGCCAAACGACCGCATTGGTTGCAGGCGGTGAAGCTCAACCATCAGATAGTCGTCGACGGCGATAACAAGATCGTCCGGGTCAAATCGGGTCAATCACTGATGGTCAGCTGCTGTGCCTACCGAGGCGACGGAAGCGTGGAAATCAGGGAGGCGCTCGCCGAGCCTTGGCTGGTCTTGCACCACGAGCCTCCGGCGTGTACCAGCGTTGCTGAACCCAAAGCAGGGAATACACAGTTTGCCAAAGCGGTTGAAAGGCTGCAGCCGAGCTACACGATCAGCGGTCACGTCCATTTTACCGACAAAGGCGAGAACCGATTTTTTGAGAAGATCGGTAGAACCTATTGCTTTAACTGTCGCCAAACTCCGCCTGCCGAGAAGCTGCCTCCGGAACCGAATATTATCGTGCTCGACACCAGCAGGCGCGAAGCCACGTGGCGGCATTGGATCGATGCAAAGAGACTCAAGGAAGTTAAGGTCGCGCTGTAGGCCGGGAGGACCGGGCGCCACAGCTTCGTTCGAGCAACAGTAGGCGCAGCTTCCAGCTGCGAGGGACGACCAGGATAATTGTGGTGCGGCTCCGCCACACTGTGTTCATCGTGTTGGCTCATTTTCTGTCTCCCGAACTGCAGATCACCAAACACTGATTACCACTGACTACTGACTACTGACTACTGACTACTGACTACCGATCTCCCCCTCCTCGCCTTCCGGAGCCATCCCGTGATACCCAGTCAGCTCCATGTACCCGACTCCATCAATCGGCATGCCATCCCTGGTCCCATGGCTACGGATGCACCCTTCCCAATATCGGACCGCCAAATTCAGTTCCTGATTTTCAACCGGTGTATGAATTTCGGTTGCCAAATTCAATTTGGGGACCCGCAACTTCCACGCTACCGGGTATCGCGCTTTGCTCTCCGGGCTCAGCCAGAGCTTTTGGGGAAGTAATTCAAAATCGTTCACGCCCAGATCGACGACGCTGTTGTCCGCCCGGATGAGCTTACCGCTGGAAAACTGGTCGATCCCACCTGATTTCAAACGCATCTGATAGAGCATCAGATCGCTCCCGTCGGAGAACTGAATTGCAAACCAGTTCCAGCCCGCCTGGTCGGGCGCGAGTTGATTCGTTGCCCATTCCCGGTCGAACCAGGAGTTTCCCGAAACGGAGAATTTTTCGTTACCGAGCCAGATCGCGCCGGAGGTTGCGAGCCGCGTGATCGAGTAATATTCTGAAGCGTGCCCTTCTCCAGCTGCCTTGCGGCTAAAGCCGGCATCTCCTTGCAGAAGTGGCGGTTTCGCGGGCTCGAGCGTCAAGTCGATTGCATAACCTTTCTCGGCCGCCTTGAGGTGAAAGTTGCCATTCAGATCGACCTCCCAATCATCCAGCCACACTAGCTTGGAGCCGTCCATAAAGCCCGCCTCCGCGAACGCTCCCCGACTGGCCTTTCCAGCAAAGTGGAACTGATTCGCTTGTACATCCGTCACCGTGAAATGGCCAAATATAAGATCGTTCATGACGAAATTGGAGCTCACGGGCGTTCGGTTCGATGGGGCACGATAGCCGTGGCGAAAGAAAGTAAGCTGGTAACCGAATTCGCGGCCATTTTTGGCCTTAAGATTTCCTGTGAAATACCACCACTCGGTACGAAAGCTGAAATGCGGACCATGGTCGCGTGGGAACTGAATCTGGAAACCCGGCTCGACGAACTCCCAACCCTGCGCGTCGAAAGCGCTCCCAGCTGCCGCCCCGGAAAAACAGACCAGCGACAAAAAGATCCAGACCTTCTTCATCCGTCCACGCGAATTGTTTCAATAATCGGAGTTCGGCATGCTCGAATCGCCGGCAGAAGACCTCCAAGAAGGGCGACCGGCAGAAGCAGCATGGCGTTCGTTGCCAGCTCGGCAAATGGAAAAATGAGCGGAACCGTCCACCCGAAGAAAGCCTTGTTAATCACTTCCGTGAGAACATAAGCGAGCGCACCTCCCGCTGCCAATCCGAGGAGGACCGCAATTCCTGCAATCAGAACCGATTCGCCAAGAATAAGCAAAGCGATCTGGCGACCAGATAGTCCAAGCGCTCGCAGCATTCCAATCTCGCGCTCGCGTTCTTTTGCCAGCACCGTGAGGTTTAGCATAGTTCCAATCACTGCGACCCCAACGGCCATGAAGCGCAAAAGGTAAGTGACCGTGAAAGTCTGGTCGAAGATTTGAGCCACCAACTTCCGCAAATTCTGATTCGATCGGATTGTATATGCCTCCGCGCCCGGGTATTCTCGTTGAATACGCTGGATGATCTGGTCGACCGGAGAGCCGGGTCTCAGGTAGAGAGCCAAGGAATTCACCCGAGAATCCTTCCAATATTTCTCAAAGTTAGCGCGCTGAATCAACAACAGGCCGGAGTCCCTAGTGTAGTCATAGAAGATGCCGACCAGCCGAAAACTTCGTTCCCCAGCCGGTGCCGCAAGTGTGAGTAGGTCGCCCTCCTTGAGGTTGAATCGTCGAGCGAGTGGCTCCGATGCGATTGCCGTGTCCGCTTGGACGAACTCTTTAAATTTCAGCGTGCTGTTCCCGCCGACAAATTTGGGTCTGGTTCGCTCCATCCCCGACACGACGCCCAGAGATGCTTGCTCGCCGCGAATCGTAATTTCGATGTCCCGATACGAGTCTACAAAATCCACCTCAGGCTGCGATCGCACAAAATCGATCAGCCCCGTAGCGATGAATTCCTGGAATCCAACAATCTCATTTGCGGTCGGCGAAATATAAACATCGGCTGCCAGGCGCCGGTCCACCCATCGATTAATGGTCGTCCGGAAAGAGAAAATCATAATCGAGACGCTAATCAACATTCCAATCGCCGAAGCCAGCGCCGCCACCGTCACCGCGTTGCGATAAGCCGAGCGAACCAGGTTCTGAGCTGCCAGGCGCAAAATCCAAATTCGCGCGAACAGCCTGGTCGCGAAAAACCCCAACCAACGGACGAGGAGCGGGGCCAATAAACAAAAGCCGGTCAGCGTGAAAAACGCGGAGAAAAATCCGGCGAAATGATTACCCGCAAGTGCCCAAACGCCGCTCAGACTCGCGGCAATTAACGACAGCGCGCTACAAAGCAACCAGATCGATCCAGGCCGTTGACTGCTTTCAATCAGCGTGCCCAGGTTTAAAGCCCGCAACGGCGTCAGCTTTGCCCCTTGACTCGCTGGTATCCAGGCGCCAGTCAGCGTCGTCAAAATTCCCAACCCAACTACCCCAGGCACTTCCCACATCGGCAGATAAAAACGCTCAATGCTGGTCAGAACGTACAGATTCGTCACTGTTTCAGATACAATGCCGACCAGATAGTTGGAGAGGAAGATCGCCCCAATACACCCGGCTACGGACCCACAAATCCCGTAAAGGCACGCTTCACCGAGGAATAGCCAGCGCACCCGCGTTCTTGATGCGCCCAGGGAGCGTAGAATCCCGATCTCGTTGCGGCGGCGGACAACAGACGCGGTAATCGTGTTGTAAATAAGGAAAATTCCGACGAGCAAAGACACGAGGCTCAGAGCCGTGAGGTTGAGCTGGAATCCGGCCAGCATCTTAGCTACCTGAGTGCTCCGTTGCTTTGGCGGTTCAACGACAACGTCGGCAGGTACGATCGACCGAATTTTGTCGATCTCCGGCTGTGGGTCTGTTGGATCGTCAACCCTGAAAAGGACGGCGCTCAACTTTCCCGGCATCCCAAATAATTCCTGCGCCCATCCGATGTCCATCGCGGCGAAATGCGAATCGGCATCCCCGGCGTTCAGCAGAAAAGCCAGGTTCAGGGAAACGTTTTTTTCTCCGACCCGTACCTCCAACCTGTCTCCCTGCTTTAGTCGATGTTTTTGCGCAAACAATTCGGTAACAGCGACCGCATGTGAATCGGCGAACCAGTGATCGGCATCGAAGGCCCGATCTGGACCTTGCCGAACCCGCAGGGTCTGAAATTCCTGATTGGTAAGCGGGTCAATCCCGAGGACGTGTAAATATTCCCCCGGAAACTGCGGTAGAGTAACCAAACCCTCGACCAAGGGCGTGGCCGCAGAACAACCGGGAATTCGCTTCAGCTTGGGCCAGAGCGCATCGTCCATGGCTCCACGCGCTTCCAGATCGGCGCGTCCTGCGACTAAATCAACCCCGGCGGCAAAGGAGCGCGTAGCGCTCCGGTTGATAATCTCTATCGAGAGAAACACCGAAATTCCCAGTGCAATGCTGACGACGTTGATCAAGGCCAGCAGTTTGTGCCGGGTGACGTACCGGACGACGTGCTGATAGAAGAGTTTCACTGGGATTTGTCCTTCTATAGTTCTGAATCGTGCATTTCCGCGAGGATTTTTGCCGCCGAAAGCTGGTAGGGCGAATTCGTCTCCGCCATTGGCGGAGACAAATGAGCCTCAAGGGCCTGGCAACATTTGCGGTTTAGGCTCAGCCGCCGCGCCGGATTCGCCCTACCGTCATTCCTTAATTGCGCCGATCGCCAATCACCTGATTTCTCACGAATCAAGTTTGGTTGCGGCTCCAGCTGGCGCTTTACCTATGACCTTCCCGAGCTTGCGCTGGTCGCAGCGGCCAGGAGCGAGCGCTGCAGGCGCGATATCTTCGCTTCATCAACCAGCTTCTTACCTTCGAGGTCAGTCACGTAAAAGCTGTCAAAAGCCGCTCCCTTTTCGGTCGCGATACGCGAGTGTGCAATATTGATTTGCGCCCGCCAAAAGCAGCCCAGGACGTCGTAGAGTAGTCCGAGCCGATCGGCTGTTTGCAGATCAATGACCGTGTAGTTGGGATGCACTTCGTTCGATATGATGAGTTTCGTCGGAAACTCCAGCTCGAGCGGCAAATGATAAATCGTTCTCTTCCGGGCTTTGGCCAACATGGGAGCAAAATCGAAATCCTGTTGGGCGAGCGCTTCGCGCAGGACCGCTTCCACTTGATGCTGGTCTCTCTCTTCGGTCACCGATTGGAAATTGGTGTCACACACCCGGAAGATATCCAGCGTCAGATTATCCACCCGCGTATAAGCATCGGCGCTTAAAATATTAATTAAAGCAGTGGCAAATGATCCCGCAATTTTGGCCATGAGAGCAGGGCGATCCCAGGTGCAGATCCAGCATTCACTATGGCCCTGGTCCGGCTTGCTATGCCATTTCAGGGCCGCGTCTAACGCCCGCCCGGGTTCACGCGATCGATCCTCGAGGAAGTTCCGAAACAGGCGAATGTGGGCGATGATTTCGTTAACGTTATGACTCTGGAAATACCGGTCCGGCATCGAATGGAAGTGTACCTCGATTTCTTCCCCAAAGTCGCGCGCCATCCGCTTCGCCACCGACTGGCGCAAATCTTCCCGCTCAATGTGGCGATGTCTGAAGAAATCTTTGGCATCGGCGAGATAACTGGAGGTCGCCTGGTAAAGTTGCCAGACGAGCGATTCCTTCCAGTCCGACCAGTTCTGTCCACCCGTTCCTTGCCCGTCAGCCAGTGTTAACAGCATCAAGGGATCAAGATTTTCCTGACTTCGGACGACCTCAGCAAAATCAGCGATCGTCGCCGGATCTTCCAGATTTCGGCGCTGGGCTATCTCCGAGAGGCTGAGGTGATGGTCGACCAGCAAAATCAGCTTCCGCCTCCGTGCCGGAGAGAGCTGGAGCCGGGCCGCGACCTTTTGCGCATTGAGCGCGCTCGCTTCAGCATGATGGCGGGCGCCAGAAGCCTTGCCCGTATCGTGAAGCAAGAGCGCCAGGTAAAGGACAAAGGGATCCTCGAGTTTTTGAAACAACGTCTGGTACTCGCTCAGTTTGCTGTCCTTGGTATCGATCAGGGAATCCAGTTTTTCGATGCAGACGAGCGTGTGTTCATCCGCCGTATAACTATGGAAGTATTCATGCTGGACCAGACAGGTCAGTCCTCCAAATTCCGGCAGGTAGCGCCCGAGCAGGTCAACTTCGTGCATCATCCGTAGCACCCGTCCGACCTGCCCTTTCCGGGACAAGATCGCTTGAAAGGTCTCACGAGTCGCGCGGGCGTACTGAAATGTTCGATTAACCAATCTGGTTCGCCTTCGAATCAGTTGCTGCAACTCGGGACTTAATGCCAGTTCGCGCTGTTGCGCGTGCAAAAATACCCGCATCAAACGAAACGGGTCATCGTGAAATATCTCGCGGTTTTCGAAATAGATCAGTCCACCACGGCTGTAGAAGCCGTCGAAGTGTTCCGTTTTCGGCTTGCGCTTAGCTAGGAAACCAAATATCGGCCGTTCTTCCTTCGCCATGATAATCGGAAGAACGAACCGTTCAGTAACAAGCTGCGCGATGAGATAAATCATCCGCGCGTGCTGATAATAGTCGCGCATGAACGCTTCACTTCGACGCAGGATGTTCTTTTGCGGATAGCCGAACTTACTTGCCGCTTGCCCTTGGCAGAACAGAGTCAACACATCCGCGGGGCGCTTGCTCAAATAATGCAGCTCCGTGCGGACCCGTAACAAGAAGTCATAGGCGCGATCGATCGCCCGCCGATCGCTTTCGCTGATGTATTTCCGATCCACCAACTTCGCGGTGCTCATTACGCCGTCCCGGAAATAGCAGATCCACTGCATATTGTGGTAGTCACGCAGGCCGCCGCAGCCATTCTTAACGTTCGGTTCCTGCATAAAAACCGAACCCCCGTACTTGCGGTGGCGCTCTTCCTGATTCTCCAATCTCCAGGTCAGGTAACTCTCGACCTGTCGAACCACGCAGTGCTCGAAAAAATCCCGTCGAAATTTGGAATGTAGTCGGCGGTCACCTGCCAGGTACCTGGACTCCAGCAGGGAGGTCTTGGTCAGCACATCCGAATTGGCCAGTTTCGTGGCCTCAGCGATCGAGCGAGTAGCATGCCCCACCTTGAAGCCGACATCCCAGAGCATGTAGAGAATCTGCTCGATAACGGCGGCCGTCTCCGGCGCGACCGTGGAGGAGTCACGCAGGAAAAGAATGTCGATGTCGCTGTAAGGATTCAATTCGCCGCGGCCGTAGCCGCCTACCGCCAGAAGCGAAAACGGAGGCGTCTTACTCACAAAAATTGAATCCTCAAGCGCGCCATCGAAGAGATGCCGCAGCACAACATCAAGCAGGCTGGCCCGGTCCCGAGCAGTTTCCAGCCCGCCGGCGCCCGAGTAATGTTTGAGCCGAATTCGATGCTCCTCGATCTTCACGAATCTTTTGTAGAGATCGAGGCGCTCACGCAGGTGCTCTCTGCCCCGAGACGCGAGCTTGCGTTCTGCGTGGGCTAGAATCTTCTCCAGATGCTGCGACATCGAATACGCTCTTAGATCATAAAGAGCATAACTCGACAATATCTGCGAATCCGAAACGATTCGGGTCACACTTTCGAAGGATTCCGGTGCAAAACAGCGCCTTCATCCGGAATGCGGCTCGCCAGGAGGCTCGCCCTACCAATGCCGTGCTACGAAAGCGTCACCGGTAGGGCAAAGCTCCTGCTGAGCCGCCCGCACCTTTTCGATCGAATATCAAAAAATGTTATTCCGATTGGGAGACCGCGAATCGATGCGCCTCGTTGAGCGGAAAATTTGGTAGGGCGAAAATTTATTTGAGCCGCGAGGATCAGGGTTACCTACGCGGGCTCAAATTAAGGTTACGGGGTATTACGGAACAGGTTGGGGAAGCCCACAGATATCAGATATTGAGTCGGGACAATGCTAAAATGTTGAGCAAAATCCGCTGCTCCTGAACCCTACAGGGCTGCCAACCGTTCCCGAAGCCGCTCGAGTTGCTTGATAAATTCAGACTCCCGGCGCCGGTGCTCCTCCACCACTGGACCGGGAGCGCGCTTGGCGAAGTTCTCGTTCGACAGCTTGTTCCGGACGGTTTCCAGCTCCGATTCGAGTTTGGCTATTTCCTTGCCAAGGCGCTCGCGTTCCGCGGCGAAATCAACCAGCCCTTCGAGCGGAAGAAAGACCTCGCCGAGCGGAGTAACCACAAACGGCGTCCCGGCCTTCGGTTCGAAATCGGGATCGACCTTAAATGGCTCTGCATTCACTAGCCGGGCGAAAACCTCAAAGTCAGCGGCCTCGACCGGCTTCAAATACGCACTGATAGGAAATGGCTTGAGAACTATTCTCGTTTTCCGATTGGAAGCCACACGATACTCCGCGCGAAGGTTTCGAGTGATCCCGCTCGCCTGGTAGACATTATCCGCAAACTCAACCTGCGACGCAAGAACGGGACGCTTCACCCTCAAATCCGTTATCGAGGCAAACTGAATGCTCCCACTGCCGAAGCGCATTCTGGACCAAAGCTCTTCAGTAATATGCGGCATGAAGGGATGGAGCAGTTTCAGCACCGTCGACAGTACGTGATCGATTACTGCCAGGCAGTTCGCGCGGACGTCTTTGTCGTTGCTTTGCAGCTCAGCTTTGACCGCCTCGAGATATCGGTCACAAAACTCGCTCCAAAAGAAGTCGTAAAGTGTTTGAGCAATGTCAGTGAATAAGTAATCCTTATAGCTGGCGTCGATTCGGTCGATCGCTTCGTTTAGCCGCGCGACGATGTGAGCCGAATAGGGGCCCCACTCTCGACCTCCCACCATTGGCAAAAACCCACCGGAGACTTGATATTCATCGGGCTGGGTCGTAGGCCCCTGCAGCAACCGGAACCGGCACGCGTTCCATAGCTTGTTCGCGAAGTTGCGTCCTTCCTCGATCTGCTTCTCATCGAATCGAATATCCTGTCCATGAGGAGCGATCCGCAGAAGCCCGAAGCGCAAACCATCCGCACCATATTTCGAGATAAGTTCAAGCGGATCCGGCGAGTTGCCCAAGCTCTTAGACATCTTTCGACCCCGGAGATCGCGGATGATTCCTGTAAAGAACACGTCCTCGAAGGGTTTCTGGCCTTGATATTCGAAACCCGCCATGATCATCCGAGCCACCCAGAAGAAGATGATGTCTGGGCCGGTCACGAGATCCTGGGTTGGATAAAATTTCTTTCGAGTCGGTTCGTCCATCGTGGCAAACGGCCACAGCCAGGACGAGAACCAAGTATCTAACACGTCCGGGTCTTGTTGCCAGTTCTCCGGATCGTCCGGTGGATCAACGTCAACATGCATCCTGCCGGTGTCCGTCTTGTGATACCAGACCGGAATGCGATGTCCCCACCAGAGCTGGCGGCTGATACACCAATCCCGAATGTTTGCGATCCAATGCTCGAAGCTCTTGACCCAGCGTTCGGGTCGAAATTTGATCTCACCCGAAGTCACAGCCTTAAGGGCCCGCTCGACCTGCGGGTAGCGGAGAAACCATTGCTCGCTCAGGCGCGGCTCAATCGGGACACCAGCCCGTTCGCTGAAACCGACATTGTGTTGGTATGCCTCCTCTCGCACCATCAAACCAAGTTCTCGCAGCTTCTGCGCTGCCTTCTCCCGCGCTTCAAAACGATCCATTTCGGCAAAATCCTCACCGGCGAGTGCATTGAGCGTTCCGTCCGGATTGAGAACCTCAACGATCTCCAAATTGTGGCGCTGACCGATTTCAAAATCGGCGCTATCGTGGGCCGGCGTTACTTTCAGTACGCCGGTTCCAAACTCGGGATCGATCGCTTCATCGGCGATGATCGGAATCTTCGCTCGCGGAAACGGGCGCCAGCAATGCTTACCGACGTACTTTGTGTAGCGTAAATCGTTCGGGTTTACGGCCACACCGGTGTCACCCATCAAAGTTTCCGGACGTGTCGTCGCGATTTCCAAGTAGGTGCCCGGTTCCTCAACGACCTCGTACCGCATAAAGTAAAGCGTCCCACTTGTTGGAGTTGAGATGACCTCCTCATCGGAAAGCGCGGTCAGAGACGCCGGGCACCAATTCACCATCCGCTTGCCGCGGTAAATGAAACCCTTCGCATGCAGATCGACAAACGCGCTCTGCACGCTCCGGACGTAGTCCGGATCCATGGTGAACCGTTCACGAGACCAGTCACAGGAACAGCCAAGGCGTTGGAGTTGCTCAATAATGATCCCCCCATGCTTCTCTTTCCATTCCCAAACCGTTTGGATGAATGCGTCTCGACCGATCTCGTGCCGGCTCTTGCCTTGTTTGCGGAGCTGCCGTTCCACGACTGTTTGCGTGGCGATCCCGGCGTGGTCCATACCAGGCAGCCACAAGACCTCGCGCCCCTGCATTCGAGCGCGACGCGCCAGGACGTCTTGAATTGTATTGTTCAAGACATGCCCCATCGTGAGCACTCCGGTTACGTTTGGCGGCGGGATAACGATCGCGTAGCCGGGCTTGCTCGATCCCGGGTTCGCCGTGAAGCAACCCTGTTCGAGCCAGCTCCGATACCACTTCTCCTCGACGGATCGCGGCTCGTAAGCGGTAGAGATATCGCTACTCATGGGAAGGCGAATCTGCTCTCGAGCTTGCAGCCGCGCAACCTAGAACGTTAGTCGATATGTATCAGAAAATGATCCCAATCCCGCACATTGTGTGCGTTCCGAATAAAATAAGTGACCGGCAGTTCGCGGGGCTGTTCCGGCGTCTTCCGGAGCTCGAGACCGACCTCTTCCGGCAAGCGATTGCCTTTCAGACTGTTCACTCGCTTGTCGGCCAGAACACAGTTTTCCCAGGAAGTCCGGCCACCGCGGGAACGCGGTATGATATGATCTATGTTGCCTTCGTGCGGCCCAAGCGTCCGTCCCGTGTACTGGCAGCGTCCCCCGTCGCGGACCCAGATTCCCTTTCCGGAAAGCTTAGGACGCCGCCTCGGCACCTTGCTATATCTGGCAAGGACCAGAACCGTGGGAACTCTGATCGGGCCTCGGACCGTGCGAACCGAAAAATCTTCCGGCCGAACCGGCAATTGCAGCCACTCATGCCATTTCACCGGGCGCATGTCGGTTGCCTCTTGAATATCGAGTCCGGTCGCGTTGCCGTTTGCCATCATACAAAAAGCCTGGGCAGGTGATTTCACGTCGATCGCCTGCCAATTTCGATTCAATACGAGGACCGTCGATTTGTATAACAGTTCGCTCATATAGGGTTCAAAGTTCCGGATCCCGAAACGGCGAAACTAATGCCTCAAGAGAAGCGCCTTGTCTAGTGTACCGCGATGAAGAGTTGGAGTACGTACAAGCTCCTGCTTTTGCGGAGGAAGTAAAAGCTGGAGCTTTCACTTCCGTTGTGAAAAACGTAAAAGGCTGAGATTTTACCTACTCCTGAATCCCCGCTAATGCTCCTTTCCGTCGATTACCACACCCATCCTCAAGGACATCAGGTCCGGCCGTATACGCTTGAGCTTTTGGAACCCTGGATCGAACGATCCCGCGCGCGAAAGATTCGAGGCATCGCCTTCACCGATCATGATCGCTACCATGCCGGCGTCGACTTTGATGTCGTCCGGCGCCTGCGAGAGCAAAACGAGGATATCGAGATTTTGATCGGGATCGAATTGGATAACGATCCGATTTCCTCGGCGGCGGGTCTCCGGTGGGTAGAGCGGCATTGGGAACATCTCGATTTCGTGCTTGGCTCGGTGCACTATTTCGCCGGCGAAGGGGAAATGTTCGATCGATCCGATCAGGAACGTCAGGTCACCAGTCGAGGCGCGGGTCGGGCATTTTCGCAATATATCACGGAGCTAGAGCGGCTGATCAGGCGTGGCAGCATCGACTGTCTCGCCCACCTCGATCTGGTTAAGATCCATGGTCTTCGCCCGGAATCATATGATCCGGTGAGCCTGTTTGGCCCGATCCTGGAGCTTGTTAAGCGTCACGGCCTCGCTATTGAAGCCAGCACGGCCGGCTGGCGAAAGAAGGTTGGTGAACAATACCCGCACGAGACGATTCTTCGCCTGGCGAATGAGTGCGGAATCCCAATTACGACGGCCTCAGATGCCCATTCTTATGCTCAAGTCGGAGAAGATTACGATAAACTTGCCGAAGTTTTCGAGCGGGCAGGCGTGACAAGAACCGCAACCTTCCGACAACACAAAGTTCGTATGTAGTTTGCATCGCTCACAAATCCTGAGAGATTTGTGAGCGATGCAGGCTCGGGCAACGCCGACGAGGAAAGTAGCCGCAGCTTCCAGCTGCGAGAGGACGACGAGCATGACGTTTTGGTTGCGGCTCCGCCGCTCGGAGCTGGCTAGACGCGTCCGGAGATCTCAGTACTTAAGATCACTCCCTGCACCAGACGGGTCTCCAGTTTGTCGATCTGAAGCGCCAACGCTTTTTCTGCAGTTTGCAAGAAGGGATTCGAACTATCTGTCAATGCGACGTCGAGACGACCGGCCAGAGCGAAGGCGTTCTCGAGTTGCAACTCGCCCAGCGTTTGCCGCACTGCGACCGCGCAGTTGCGCGCGGAGTCAACCAGCCTCACGTCCGGACCAACCATCTCCTCAATCACAGATGCCAGCAACGGATAATGTGTACAGCCGAGCACGAGGGTATCAATGCCAGCCGCAAGTAGCGGATCGAGGTAGCGATGCAGCACATCCCGGGTCACCGGGTCGTTAAACCATGCTTCTTCAATCAGCGGAACCAACAGGGGACTTGCCTGGCTCGTAACGCGCAAATCCGGATCGAGCGCGCGAATCGTCCGCTCATAGGCACGGCTGGAGATGGTCGCTCTGGTGCCCACGACCCCAATGTGCCCGTTACGCGTTTGCTGTACTGCAGCCCGCGCTCCGGGTGCAATGACGCCCAACACAGGAATCTTCAGCACCTCCTGCAGCCTCGGTAGCGCCAGCGCCGAAGCCGTATTGCATGCAACCACAATCATCTTGGCGTTCTCAGCAAGCAGCAGCCCGGTGATCTCCAGGCTGTATCTTTCAATCGTTTGCCGGTCCTTCCCGCCATATGGCAAACGGGCTGTATCCCCGATGTAAAAGATATTTTCTCGAGGAAGGATATCCCGGAGCGCTTGCACCACGGTCAGACCGCCAATGCCTGAATCAAAAACGCCGATGGGCTGAAGCGCCCGGCTACTGTCGGATTTCTTCCGGGCTAGAGTAGGCATTAGATCTCAGCGGGTCCCAGATGGAAACGCTCGCCTGGTCGCGGTTCTGGTTCGGAGGTCGGGTTCGTTGAGCCATTATTTCGGACGAACCAAGTCCGCGCTCGACGGCCCGGTTATAGGTCAGAATGCCCTGGTAGATAGCCTGAGCCATCAACTGCCGGTAAGTGGGGTTGGCCACGCGGGCACAATCCTGGGGGTTAGTCAAAAATCCGCCCTCAAGCAATACTCCCGGAATCTTAATGTCGCGTAAAACAACAAATCGAGCGCGCTTAATTCCGCGATCCGGGGCGCCTAACCTTGTGATTAACGAGCCATGCATCGCCGTGGCTAACGCTATATTCTCCGGATCAAGAGCGTTTCCCAGTGCCGGTTGAAAATCGATCAACTCGAGAACTGGACTGTTCGTCGACGGTACACCGCGTGGGGCCAGGCAGTAAGTCTCGATCCCGGCCGCGTCCGGGAACAAACCCCAGTTGAAGTGAACACTAACGAATACCGCATTCGATTGATGGCTGGCGAACATCGCACGTAGTTCTAACGGGATATAGATGTCCGCGGCGCGCGTTAACTTTACGGTAAAACCGGCCCTCGCTAGTAGAGCGCGCGCTCGCAGTACGACGTCCAACGCGAAATCTTTCTCGTTGCCGAGCAGACTGCGGGCGCCCTGATCAAAACCGCCGTGCCCTGCGTCCAGCACGATTGTGCTAACCGGTGCGGTTCGAATTTTGGCTGGGCGCAACACTGGCTCGACCAGCTTACTGAGATCCATCCGAGAGATGAGGATTTTATCCTCCACCCTGGTCATTGGAAAATTCAGTATGAACTTCAGGCCGTTCAGGTACAGGTCTCGCGAACCTACAGAACCTTGCATACGAAGCGTCGAACCCGACAGAGAAACGCTATCGCCCGAATAGTCGGCCTGGGTGAAGCTGTAAAATCGAGCGATATCGGTTACGGGAACGTAATCTCGGCCATCCTGTTTAATCAGCGTCCAGTCAAAAGCGAACAGCCTGCCACCGGCCAGGAGAAGCAAGCCGACGCAAAGCATCCGACAACGCATAGCCGACTGGAGAATGCTTTGGCCGCCATCGCATGGCAAGAGAAAAGAGGCCTACCCTGCATCGCTCCTAGCGCGGCGGGGCCGCAAGCAAACATGATTCGTGAAATGAGGTGATTGGGGTCGGCGTAATTAAGGAATGACGGTAGGGCGAATCCGCCGCGGCGGATGAGCCTAAACCGCAAATGTTGTTCGCCCCTTGCGGCTCATTTGTCTCCGCCAATGGCGGAGACGAATCCGCCCTACCAGCTTTCGGCGGCAAAATCCTCGCGGAAGTGCACGATTCAGAACTATACTTCTACAAATCCTTAGAGATTTGTGAAACGCTGCAGGCTCAGCCAGCAGAATCTAGCCGGAATAAGCGTGTGGATGCATACAGCACGTGAGATTGCGGTCTAGTAGAAGCGAGCTGAGCGGGTTCAGCAGCATGAGCAGGTTCAGCGGGTTTAGCAGAGTCGGTGAGAGAAATCTGCCGAAGCCGGCTCGTCGAACCTCTCCAACAGCTAATACGCCTAATTTGCTAAAGCCGGCCAAGCCGCTCTCCCTACCCTTCCTCCCCCTGAAGCTCGTACGACAGCACACTGAGACTGAAAAGCGCGGCCGTCTCTGCGCGTAGAACAATCGGGCCGAGCGTGACCGGGATGCAGCCGGCTGCCTTGGCCAGGGCCGACTCTGCCGGAGTGAAATCGCCCTCCGGTCCGATTAACACCAGCGCAGAACCCGGACGCCCGCCATGCTGTTCCCGAAAGTCGTTTAACACCGATTTGAAAGTCCTGGCTCCTTCTTGCAGGGAAGCGATCAACAAGATGTCGTAGTGGTCAAGCTCTGCAAAAAACTGTTTTGGAGCGACTGGCTCGACCACTTGCGGAAGCCAATTTTGGCCGCATTGTTTCGCCGCCTCAATCACAATCTGCCGCCATTTCTCCAGTCTGCGCTGGGAATCTGCTGCATCGATCTGCACGATTGTGCGCTCGGAGAGAAGCGGGACGATCTTGGCCACACCAAGCTCCGCCGCCTTTTGAATAATGAGCTCAATGTTCTTCCCTTTGGGGATCGCTTGAGCGAGCGTAATAGCGCAGCGAAGAGGCGGTGTCTTGGCCGTCAACAGAGGCTTTAGCCGAACTTGCGATTTTCCAACGCTCAGGATCTCTGCGGTAACTTCGTATCCCTTCCCGTCGAAAACAACGACGCGGGAGCCTGGCGCAAGCCGCAAGACATCGACGCAATGATGCGATTCCCGCTCGTTCAGCACCAAAGCCTGGAGCGACCAGTCAGCCGGAGAAATGTAAAACCGGTGCGCACTCACTTGAGTAGCGGCTGACAACCCTAACGAAAAAACTCCTTCGCTTTTTCGAAAAAGCTCTTGTGCATCGGGCTGTTATCGTCTCCGCAGGAGGCGGCAAATTCCTCCAGCTTCCTCCGCTGATCGGAATTAAGCCGCGTAGGCACTTCGACAATCGCTCTGACGCGCAAATCCCCGCGTGCCTTCGTATCGATATTCGCGACACCATGCCCTCTCAAACGAAATTGGGTAGCGCTCTGCGTACCCGCTGGAATCTTCAAAACGGCATGCCCCTCCAGCGTCGGAACCCTGACCTCGCCACCCAGGGCTGCGGTCGCAAATGAGATCGGGACCTCGCAGTACAGATCGTCTTCCTCGCGGGTGAAAATTTCGTGCTCCCGCACATGAATAACGACGTAAAGATCGCCGGGAGGTCCTCCGCGCATCCCGGCCTCTCCGTTTCGAGACGAACGGAGTCGAGCTGTATCTTCAATACCGGCGGGTATCTTGAGCTTAATTCGAGACCGCTTCTCGACGCGACCGTCGCCGCCACAGTCGCGGCAGGGACGCTCAATCACCTGGCCGGTTCCGCGGCACCTCGGGCAGGTCTGCGAAACCTGAAAAAAGCCACGCGAACTCACAACCTGGCCGCGGCCCTGGCAAGTCGGACAGGTTACAGCCCGCGAGCCCGCCTCGGCTCCGGATCCGTTGCATCGCGTGCAGGTCTCGTGCTTCAAAAGCTCGATCTCTTTTTCGACTCCGAACGCGGCTTCTTCAAGGCTGATTTGCAAATCGTAGCGGAGGTCCGATCCGCGTTGGCGACCGCCTCGATCTCGAGAGCCCATCGCACCGCCGAAGATCTGGTCAAATATCCCACCACCGCCCTCCGTCCCCATGCCGAATACTTCGCGGAAAATGTCAAATGGGTCGTGGAACCCTCCCCCAAATCCACCGCCTCGGGCACCTGCTCCAACCCCGCCTCCAGCGAACGCGGCGTGGCCATATCGATCGTAAGCGGCTCTTTTGCTCTCGTCGATCAGAACCTCATAGGCTTCGCCGAGCTCCTTGAACTTTTCTTCCGCCATCGAATCCCCAGGATTCTTGTCGGGATGAAATTTCACCGCAAGTTTGCGGTAGGCTTTCTTGATCTCCTCAGCCGAAGCGTTCCGAGCGACACCCAGCACTTCATAATAATCGCGCTTAGTAGCCATCATGTATTAACCACTCTGGCTGGCGGACTCGGAAACCGACGCCGGAGCGCCCTTGGCGACCACGACGTTTGCCGGACGAATAAGTCGGTCACGCAGCTTATAACCTTTGCGAATCTGCCGAACCACCGTCCCTTCTTCCGCTTCAGGATGCTCCTCCTGCGCAAGCGCCTCGTGTAATTTCGGATCAAACTGTTGGCCAGTCGCATCAATGGTTTCCACGCCGCAGCCGGTCAGAAAGTCCTGAAGCTGTTTGTATACCATCGTCATTCCGTCCAACACCGCGGAATCGCTGCTGCCGGATCTTGCTGCCTGAAGGCCAAATTCGAAGTTGTCAAGGATCGGAATCAGCCTCTCGAGGAAACTTGCGTTGGCGTACCTGGTCGCGTCTTCCTTCTCCCGAGCCATTCGCTTTCGATAGTTGTCGAGATCAGCCCTCGCTCGCAGCGCAAGATCTTTGTAGGTCTCGAGCTCGGTCATCAGCTTGCCTGCCAGTTCCTTGGCTACGGGCTGTGGGATCGTGTCGGCCGCATCTTCGTTGCTCGGGATGGCGACCACCTCCTCTGGGCTGGCCGGCTCGGAACGCGATTTGGTTTGTGTCTCAGAATGTTTTTTAGACTCACTCATAGCTTACGAATCGCGATCAGCGTGATGTCGTCGCTCTGCGGGTGGCTTCCCACAAACTCTTTCACGTCGGTAGTGACGCGATCAATAATTGCGGGTGCCCCTTTGGCAGCGCTGGCTTGAATCAATTCAATCAACCTTGTTATCCCAAATTCTACGCCGTTGACATCAAGCGCCTCGGTCACGCCATCAGTGTAACAAATCAAGCAATCGTTTTGCTCAAGGCGGACCTTGAAATCGCCGGTTACCCTATCGAAAACAGCTCCACTGTCAATTCCAAGGGCCATACCGGGCGGGTTGATTTTGACGACCGAATGGTCGCTCGAGCGGTAGTGCAGCGGTGCGTCATGACCAGCGCGCGCCAGGACGAGATCGTTTGTCCCTTTTTCCAGGACCACGTACGCCATACTGATAAACATGTCCTCTCTGATATCCGGGTAAAGCTGCCGATTGACCTGGTTCAATACCGCCGCGGCCGAATCCCTTGATCGAGCAAGCGAGCGTAATACGCTCCGGCACATCGCCATCATCAAGGCTGCCGCCACCCCTTTGCCGGAGACGTCAGCGATGGCAATCCCGAGCCGGCGCTCATCGATCGGAATATAGTCGTAGTAGTCACCGCTAACCTGCCCCGCCGGAAGATTGACTCCGGCAACCTCAAATCCTTCGATCTCCGGCGCGGCGTTGGGGAGGAGAATTCGCTGAATCTCTCGGGCCACATCCAGGTCGCGGTCAATCCGGCGCTTCTCGCCCGCCTCGGAATAAACAATTGCGTTGTAGAGGGCAAACGCAGATTGTTCGACGATCGACTGGAAAACGACAAAATCCGACGGGGAAAACGGTGTGCTCATCGGCCCGTTCGCCACCGCCAACACACCGAGATTTTGATTACCATAAAGTAGCGGACCGATCATCACCGAATCCGTCTGCAGGGCAGAAACTTTCAGGTTCTCAAGACGCGGATCATAGTCACGACTAGATAAGAAGAGGGGCTCTTTCTTCTCCCAGACGGTACCGAGCAAACCTTCACCGGGTTTAACCGTGTGCAACAGGAGATAACTCTGAAGTGCCAGCGGCGAAGAGGTGCTTTGCTGGAGAACATAGCGAGGCACCTCAACCAGCGCCGGGCAGTCTCTGGAGATGAACGTCGGCAGCAGCACCTTCCCGCTGCGGTCGCTGAGGTAGAGGGCGCCGCCGTGTGCATCCAGGATTCGAGTCGCGCCTTCGACGATTAGACGATGAAGATCCGAGGACCGGAGATCATCAGAAAATGCTTCACCCAGACCGTGCAAAAAATCGAAAACCCGGTTTTCCTCAATCTGCAAGTCTTCCCGGGCACGCTTTAAATCCTCGATCATCTTTCGCTGCTTGCGAAGAACCGAGGCCAGGATAATTAGAACAGCCGCCAGTAGTCCTATGAGGAAGAAGGACCACATTGAAAAGCATTACTTTGAAGTACTGGCACGAAGATCTTGCTTCAGATAGTCTAACACATCCTTGAAGCGCGCTAGATTCTCTGGATCCGCATCTACCAGAGCTTCATGGGCTTCGATCATACACGCCGCCTGATCAGAACGACTGGTCGTGTGTTCGGATTCGAGCGGAGCCTGAGTTACTGTGCCCTCGCGCTCAGCCGGTTTCGCTGCGATCTCAAACAGGTTATTTAGTCCAAGATTTCGGAGCAAATCAAAATTCCGTTCGTTCACGTTCGCCACTCGAAGTGAACCTGAACCGGCTTCACGCAATCGCAATGCAATGCCCGCGAGGGTGCCCATAAACGTCGAATCCATTACGGGGCATCCACCCAAATCGACTATAAATGTTCGATGGCCGCGATCGAACATCTGCTTAGCGAATTCCTTCAAGGCCGGGCTGTTCTGAAAGGAGCCTTTGCCCTGTACTTTTACGTGGACCGCTCCTCCGGTCACCCCGACCAAAATGGAAGTTGGCAAACTCACAGCTTTGATCGAATATATCTATCCCGCAGATTGAGTGTCAAATTTTAGACTGTCCACTCCGCCAGCTGCTTCGCATACAAATCCTTGGAGATTTGCAGGCTAGCGCCAAGTTCGCGACTGTAGGAGCGCCACAATCCGCCGATCCTCAATCAACACCGCCCGCCATGAGGTTATTGGGCCATCCTGTTGGTAATCGTTGCCGACAATCGCAAACTCCGAAGTATGGCTGCCGCGCGCGTTTGGATAGTACATTTCACGCGCCTGAACGTAGTTCTGTAAGTTCGTCTGCCTATACTCGAGGCGCAACGTGAGATTGGCCTGGCGTTTCGCCCGCCAGGAAAAGGTAAAATACTGGCCAATGAGCTTGGCCGTCTCAGCACCATCGACGGCGCCCCACAAGCGACGTTTTCGCTCGAATTGGATCATTAAGTCTCTGGTCGGGATCGGAGTTGCGCCTGGTCTCGCCGATGGCGGGGTGTTTCGGAAGATGGAGAACTTTCGGAATTCAAAATCATCGCTCAACACCAGAGGGAGCGCATCTGCCTTTTCGATCGGCAACGGGTACTCGGCTCGCGCTAAAATTGCCACGGCAAGAGCGAATAATAGCGCCCCGACCACCAATCTCTTCATCCTTCGCATGAAACCGCCCGGATTCGCAGGTGTCAAGCGTAGGTAAAAGCTGGAGCCTTTGCCTACAGTTGTCATCAAGAACGACCCATGGCTAGTTTGTCAGCGAAAGTGGGTAGTGTCAGCGCAGGAAGATCTGACGAAGACTCGTGGCTCATAGTTTGGCAGCGTGGGCGCAAGATTGTGGAAGTGCCGCTTTCTAGCGTACCCACCGGAAGCTGTTGGCCACTCTTGCCGACACTGAACAACTGACGCCGACACTAATTCTTATGATCACCGTGCGATTTGAACGCGGCGTTTACCTCCCTGATTTGGATCTCTGGCTCGATCCGTCAGACGAGAAGGCGACCGCCTTCGTTTCCCACGCTCACAGCGATCACATCGGAAATCATCGCGAGGTTATCCTCTCTGAAATAACCGCCAGACTCATGGCTGCTCGCTTGCCGGGAACGCGGCGTGAGCATGCGCTTGCTTTCGGCCGTTGTTTTCATTTCCGCGGCGCGGACATCACCCTTTATCCAGCTGGGCACATCTTTGGCTCGGCCCAGCTTTATCTGACTTACAATGGCTCTTCGCTGCTTTATACCGGCGATTTCAAGTTGCGCCAGGGAGAATCGGCCGAAGCAATCGAATGGACCCGGGCTGATACCCTTATCATGGAAACTACCTATGGCCGGCCACAATACGTCTTCCCTCCAACCCGTGAGGTTATTAAACAGTTAACGAAGTTCTGCGCTGAAGCCCTCGAAGAGGGTCTAACACCGATTCTGTTCGGCTACTCCCTGGGCAAGGCACAGGAAATCCTGGCGGCGTTGAGTGGCTCCGGTTTTCAGGTTCTCCTTCATCCGAGCGTCTACCACATGACGCGGCTCTACGAAGAAATGCGCCAGAAACTACCCGATTTCCGGCTGTATTCCGAAGCGGAAATACATGGAAGCGTACTGATCTGTCCACCCGGATCGCATCGGACTCGCCTTGTCCAAAGGATCCGGAATCGGCGTACCGCGGTCCTCACCGGCTGGGCATTGGATCCGGGAGCGACCCATCGCTACCAGTGTGACGTTGCCTTCCCATTATCCGACCATGCAGACTACCCGGACCTGTTGCACTATGTCGAGTTGGTCCAACCCGCGCGTGTTCTGACGCTGCACGGGTATGCGAGAGAATTCGCAGAAGATCTACGCCGGCGGGGTATCGAAGCCTGGGCGCTGGGAGATGACAATCAGCTGGAGCTCTCTCTTCCCGCGCCTCAAATCGGACCATCTGCCCGAAGGGAAACAGAACAGGAACTGAACCGGCAGAACGCGGGATTTGCTCGCTTTGCGGAGATTTGCGACGAGATCAGCCACACGGCCGGGAAGCTCAGAAAGGTGGAGATTTTGTCGGATTACCTGCGATCGCTAAGCCTGGACGAGCTGCGCGTCGCCTGCGTCTTCTTAACGGGCCACGCCTTCTCTCGCCAAGATGCAATGGTCTTGCAGGTGGGATGGGCCGTTATTCGACGAGCACTCATCCAGGCTTCCGGACTAACAGAAGTTGAATTCCGACGAATTGCCTCAGGATACGGTGACGCCGGCCGCATCGCGTTCGAAGTGTTATTAGGGCGGACGACGCCCAACAGTGCTTCTCTCGCCCAGATTCGTGCACACTTCACTACGCTCCAGGCGACTCCCGGCCCGGTAGCAAAGGCCTCGGTCCTCGCCGAACAGCTTCAGCACAGCTCCGCCGCAGTTGGCAGCTACATCATCCGAATCTTAACTGGAGACCTACGGATCGGTTTGAAGGAAGGTCTCGTCGAAGAAGCTATCGCTGCGGCCTTCGAATCGAATCTGGACGAGGTCAAGGAAGCTCACATGCTGACAGGCGACATCGGCGAAAGCGCCTTGTTAGCTCAGGAAAACCGTTTGGGTAGTGCCAGTATCACTTTATTCCGGCCCGTCAAATCGATGTTGGCGATAGCCGAACCATCTGCCGAATCGCTCTGGGAAAGAATTGAGCGCGACCTCGCTGGGAAATCGGTTTTCGCAGAACAGAAATTTGATGGCATCCGTGTACAACTTCATGTCAGCGAGGACAAGGTCGCGATTTACAGCCGGGATCTTCGCAACATCTCTGACGAATTTCCTGAGTTTATTTCGATCCGGCTCTCCAACCGTGTAGTCTTGGATGGCGAGGTACTCGCCTTCGACAAAGGAAAGAAACTGACGTTCTTCGATCTGCAGCGACGACTCGGGCGGAAACGAACGCTGGACTTCTTCCAGACTGATGACGTACCGGTCATCTACATCGCGTTCGATCTTCTCTGGCTTGACGGACAGAGCCTGCACAAGGAACCGTTGCGGGTGCGTCGCGCTTTTCTCGATCGCCTAGAGTTACCCGAAAGGATCCATCGTTCGCCGGTCCGACTCGTCAAATCGAGCCAAGACATCGACGAAGCTTTTCTCGCCGCCCGACGAGCGTCCACGGAGGGGCTAGTGATTAAAGATCCGGATAGCCTTTATACTCCTGGCCGACGGGGTGGGAGCTGGATAAAATTAAAAAAAGAACTCGCGGCGTTGGACGTAGTCGTTGTCGGGGTGGAACAAGGTCACGGAAAACGCAGCCACGTCATCAGCGACTACACTTTTGCTGTGCGCGATGAAAACTCCGGAACACTCCAGACAATCGGGCGGGCCTATTCTGGCCTGACCGATGCAGAAATCGAGGATCTCACCGAGCATTTTCTCCGGACAACGATTCGGGTCCACGGAAGGTTCCGCGAGGTGATTCCGCAGATCGTCCTGGAAATCGCTTTCGATTCGATTCAGCCAAGCGCTCGGCACTCCAGCGGACTTGCGCTCCGGTTTCCTCGCATTAAACAAATCCGGCGAGACAAGTCAGTTCAGGAAATCGATACGCTGCGCTACGCTCGCAAGCTAGCCGAAACGACGGATCACTTCTGACCTATTCGGCGGCAAACCTGCCTGGACCTACCTGTTTTACGCCCTTCAATCGATAAATGCGCGCAAACAGATTTTTCTTCGGTTCCGGCGAACTGAACTTATAACCACTCCCTAACAGCCCAGCCAGGATATCAGAAACGCCCATGGGCGATCCCTTCGCCTTCAATACCTTCACAACCGCCGGAGCAAGTGGACCACTTGGTGAGGTAGAACGGCGTCCACGACCACGTGGAGCGATGACAGCAGCAGCCGGGCGGCGGCCACGTTTTCTGCCAAGGCTAACCGTCCGAGGAGCTGGGACGGGCAGGGCTGAAACAGTCTCCTCGCCTGTCTGCAGCAAACTGTGCAGTTCGACCTCTAAATGTTCGATGCGCTCTTGAAGGTCTGCGGCCTTTCGCAATGTGGAGGAAGATAATTTCACAGGCGCAAACTATGCTTAGTTTCTAACTTTGCAAGAAACTTTGGGTAGTCGCACGCCTAGATGTCTCCGGTCAGATCTAACCTTTTAGAGAGCGGAGATTGAAGCAGTCTGGTTTGATTCACTTATCTTAAAGCGGGCTCTTAAACAGATGCGGAGCGTCTGTTTAAGAGCTGTCTGGCCCGCGTTGCGCTCGCCGATTCTCCCAGCCTGCGATTTTTACGGGCTAGCTTCGCTTTCTCTGGTTGCAGATTGACTCATCGTACAGCATTGCTGATAACAACAAGGTCCATGCCCCACACTGCTGTTTCATTCGCCCCCGGTCGCGTTGAATTGCTCGGGAATCATACAGATTATAACCAAGGTTTCGTATTGTCAGCTGCCATCCATCTGGGCATCAGAATCGATGGGGAAAGACTACCAATCGATGAAATCGATGTTAGTTCCCAGACGAATGGACGGAGCGTGCGGATACCTTTACAGACTTCACGCCCTCTCGAGACGGATTTGTGGGCTAACTATCCGCTGGGCGTCATCATATTTCTTCGTCAAGCCGGCTACCCGGTTGGCGGGATGAGGCTCCGCATCAGCAATACGCTGCCGGTAGGTGCCGGTCTATCCAGTTCGGCGGCGCTCGAAGTGGCCACCGCGCTCGTGGTTGCCAGGCTTTTTGAGTTCGAAATCGAACCGATGAAACTGGCCCAGCTTTGCCAGCGTGCGGAAAATGATTTTGTCGGAGTTCGCAGCGGTTTGCTGGATCAGGCCTCCTCGGTCTTCGGAAAATCGAATCAACTGATCCTGCTTGATTTTCGCCTTACTACCGCCAAGACAATTCCAATCCCTGATGAGGTCGCGCTGCTTCTGATGAACTCGGGCGTACCGCACGAACTGGCCGGGAGTAAATACAACGAGCGCTATAGCCAATGCATGGCAGCAGCAGCCGCGATGCACGCGAAATCCCTCCGAGACGTCACCTCCGAGCAGCTAAAATCAGCATCGATCGATCCGCTGCTTCGACGACGGGGACTCCATATCACCGGCGAAAACGAGCGCGTCCTGGCTGGCGTCGAAGCTTTAAGAGCGGGCAACTCGGGAGAATTCGGAGAACTGATGTTTCTGTCCCATAACAGTTCCCGATTCGACTTCGAAAACAGCACTCCCTTCCTCGATGCACTCGTCGATATTGCCCGGGAAACGCCTGGGGTTCTCGGTTCGCGCCTGTCCGGCGGCGGATTCGGCGGATCTACCGTGTCTCTGGTGAGCAAAGAGCAAGCCTCCTCAGCCACTGAGCGAATCGCAGCAGAGTATCGGCGTCGCACTGGCGTAACCTGCACACCCATCTTGACCGAGCCATCCAACGGCGCGCGGATTATCGAGTGACGCTACCACTAGGTGCGGCGTTTCAGGTCGGGCAGGCTCTGGCGGTCTTACCAATAAGTCGTATCAGTCTCATAAGACTTATGGGGACCTGCTCGGCGACCGGAAGCGCCAAAGCCAGTGGCGAGGTGATTAATTCTGCTCTATCCTACGCCTTCCAGACCATGGAGAAGAGTGTCATTCCGCTGATTGCCGATGTGTTGGACTCCTACGACGAAATCGGAGGAATTAACCATATCGACGGCTCGAACCTCCCATCAAAACGGGCCGTCGCGCAAATCTGTGAAAACCTTCTTCAGATCATCTTCCCTGGCTTTCATGATGAAGAGCCAATTGCCAACCAACAGGTGCACCAGATAACCTCGGCGCGACTCCTAACCGTCGCGGACCGTCTGCGAGTTGAGGCCTTCAAGAGCTTGCGGTTGCAGGAGCCTGCCTGCCCCAGCCGGCGTGCGGAAGAGATCGTGATCCGCCTCATCGACCAGGTACCCCATGTCCGCGATCTGTTGCGAACCGACGTCGAAGCAGCGTACGAGGGCGACCCGGCGAGCACCAGCTACGAAGAAATCATCGTCAGTTATCCCTGCATCGAAGCGATTGCCATTCAACGCTTGGCCCATGCACTCTACCAAGAAAAGCTCCCGCTTCTCCCAAGGATGATGACGGAATGGGCTCATAGCCGAACCGGCATCGATATTCACCCCGGCGCCGAAATTGGCAGTTATTTCTTCATTGATCACGGCACCGGTGTAGTCATCGGCGAGACAACCCGGATCGGTAACCATGTGAAGTTGTATCACGGCGTCACGCTTGGGGCGCGGAGTTTTCAAAAAGACGAAAACGGTCGGATTAAAAAAGGCGGGAAACGACATCCGAACGTAGAAGACTGGGTGACGATCTACCCGAACGCAACAATCCTGGGAGGTGAAACCACGATTGGCGCAAGGTCAACCATCGGTGGGAACGTTTTCCTGATGGAGAGTATTCCCCCAGACTCACTCGTTACTAACGAGAAAGCTCAAATCAGGATTAGCTCAAAGAAAAAACGCGAGACGCCAGCAGTGGCCTCCGGGCAGGATTCGAAATCTCGCGACTGGACCTGGGAGATATAGTAGGTAAAAGCTGCAGCTTTCACGGGTTGTAGGGCGCCTGGCTCAGGCGCCGGGGAAGAGCTTGTCCGGTGGCTGAAACAGCCGCCCTACAACCTACTTAATACGCCTCCTCCTCGGCCTGGATTCCGGACCCTTCGCGAATCGAGCGCAGGCGACGACGTACGCCGAGCTTTGAACGCGGACCACTAACCAGGTCGGCCACAACGCTGACCACCGGCGGTAGCGTCGCAGCGAAGGCGAAAGACAATATCGCGATGGCCGCGATGTTTCGCTTGTTCTCATCGATCCTCCCCGCCAGCAAGATACCGATTCCGCACCCGATTGCCGCCTGGGAGACAGTCAGTAACGCGGCTGAGGATAATGATAGGGCCACTGGTTTGATGTCGTCGCTCGTCATAAAAAGCCAATCGTCTATTGAAGAGGTAGCCCGTAAGATCTCAATCTTCTCATAGCTCTTTCAGAAATCCGCTCTGGCCCGAGTTCTACGCTCCAACCCGCTTGGAACCCAGGTTCCCCTTTTGATCTCTCGAAAGGCTGATGACTTACGAGTAAATCAACGCAATAGTTCCGGCGATATTCATCCAATGTCGAACTCTTTTTATGCCTTGATTTTGGCGGGTGGCAGCGGGATGCGCTTTTGGCCACTAAGTCGGCGAACGTCCCCGAAGCAGTTGCTTCGTCTCTTCAGCAATCAGACTTTGCTTGAGGAGACGCTCGAGCGCTTGCGCGGGCTCGTGCCCCCAGATAACATTTTGATCCTGACCAACCAGGAGCAGGAAGCCTCGGTCCGGAAATTGCTCCAAAAGCATCCTCCGGAGAACATCTTTAGTGAGCCGGCCAAGCGCGATACGGCCGCGGCCATCGCCCTCGGAGTCGGCTTAGTCGCAAACAGGGACGCGAGCGCTACCATGGCGGTGCTGCCGGCTGACCATCGCATTCCCGATCACATCGCATTCCAACAGGATATGCGCATCGCCGCCGCTGCAGCCGAACAGACTGGTGATCTTGTCACGATCGGCGTAACCCCCACCTGGGCCTGTCCAGGCTTCGGCTATATCGAGCGCGGAAGAAAAATGCCGGGAGCAAGCGACCTTTTCGAGGTAGTTCGCTTCCGTGAAAAACCAAATTCGGATCTGGCCGAGAGCTTCGTCCGAAGCGGCAATTTTTACTGGAATGCGGGGATGTTCATCTGGACAGTCAAAGCGATCCTTACCGAATTGAATCGGCATGCCCCGGACCTCGCAGAATTTGTGTCCGCGATTCGGCATACGCACGATCGAGAGAAGATTCTGAAGGAACGTTTTCCGACCCTGAGAAAACTTTCCATCGACTATGCCGTCATGGAAAAGGCCAGCCGAGTCCTGGTGAAGCCCGCGACATTTGAGTGGGACGATGTCGGGAACTGGGCGGCGATCGCGAAGTATTTGAAGAGCTACCCAGCCGAGAATTCTGCCAATTGCCGGCTGACGACCGATCGAGCTTCCAATAATGTAGTCTTCTCCCACGACGGAGTCGATGTCGCACTGCTAGGCGTAAGCGATCTTATCGTCGTACAAACGAAGGATGCGATCCTCGTCTGCAATCGCCACGAAGTTGAGAGCCTAAAGAAGCTAGTGGCGGTTCTGCCGGAGGAGTTACAATAACCCGTGCGCTGGCTAGGAATCGATTTGGGACATGTGCGAATCGGGATATCGATCTCGGACGAACTCGGAGCGCTCGCGCATCCTTATCGAACTATCCAGAATGGCGAGTCGGCCGTTCAGGAAATTCAAATGATCGTCAGCCGGGAGAAGATTGGCGGAATCGTCCTGGGTTTACCAAAAAACATGGACGGCACGCTTGGACCGGCCGCGGAAAAAGCTCAAGATTTTAGTCGGCGTCTAAGTTCTGCGATCGCAAATTGTCAGATGATCCTGTGGGACGAACGGCTCACCACCGTTGAGGCGCAAAGGGCGCTCCACGACGCAGGGAAGAATATTAAACAGAGCCGGAAGGTTATCGATCAGGTGGCAGCGCAGATCCTCCTGCAGAATTTCCTCGATTCGTTACATTTGAGTTCGGAGTTCCGGGTTCCGAGTTCCGAGTTCCCGGTTCCGACTTCCGGGTTCGACAGCAGTGGCAATCCTGGAGATCGCTAATGCAAATTGGTCGATTCGCTTGAAGAAGCCACTCCAGCAACCACTTCCGCACGACTCGAAACTTGGAACTCGGAACTCGGAACTCGACACTGCAAACCTAGAACGCCTGAAATTGACTATTGCCTATGATGGCAGGCCGTTCAGCGGGTGGCAAAGCCAGCCGAATCGGAAGGGTGTTCAGGACCACCTCGTGGGAGCGTTCGCGCGGATCCTCGAATTCCCCGTTAAAGTGTTTGGAGCAGGCCGGACAGATGCCGGTGTTCACGCGCTCGGTCAGGTAGCTCATGTAGATGTCCCTAGAGCCAAGTTTCAAAGCCGAACCTGGATCGCAGCGTTGAACTCGTACTTGCCTGACCAGATCCGCATTCTGAAATGTGTCAAAGTCAGTCCGCATTTTCACGCCCAGTATGGAGCGACGGGAAAGGTGTACCGGTACCGGATCTGGAACGAGAGCGTGCTTCATCCCCTCGAGATCGGACTGACCTGGCATGTGCCTAAGCCCCTCGCGGTGGAGACTCTGCGTGCGGCATCTCAGTGCATCGTCGGGCAACATGATTTCGCATCGTTTGCTGCCAATCGGGGAAAGCTCGCGGAATCGACCATCCGGACGATCCATGCGATATCAATCCGGCGGTGCCAATCCCTTGTCTCTCTCGATTTTCGTGGAGACGGCTTCCTCTATCGCATGGTTCGGATGCTGACGGGAAGCTTAGTACAGGTTGCTCTCGGGCGGGAAGATTTGTCATGGATCGAGGGACTTATCGCGCAACCGGGAGTTCGCAAGACCAATCACACTGCTCCGCCAGAGGGACTTTATTTGGTAAGGGTGCTGTATTGAGTAAGCCCGAAACGCGGTTCCAGTCTTTTGTAGGGCGGCTGGCTCAGCCGCCGAGATCACCAGGCGGATCTGAGGCCAGATCGAAGTCTCCCGGCGCGTGAGCCAAGCGCCCTACAACACCCCCGCTTTTGAGACCTTCTGTAGAAAAAATTCTTCGTGAGTTTCGGTAAGAAAATCTCTTCGTGACTTCTGTTCTCCCCTGTCATGCCAGGTAGGGAATCGTCAAAGGCCCTTGCGGCAAAACCGCGATGCGCGCTTGCGGTCCTATCGCTGCTACCCGCTGGCCTATCGCGGCGCTAATATCGCGGCAAGGAATCAATTTCGCACCGATCACTCTCTCCTCCGGCAACCTGCTGTAAACCAGCACTTCGGCCCGACGCTGAATTACCATCTGAACAATCACCTGCCATTGCTCCGGCTCTTCGCGAGTCGGGTCCATGATGAACTTGAAAAGCTCTTCGAACGACGCCGACCGATTCAATAACCGCTCATATGGACTGTCGTTTGGTACTCCGTCAGAACACTCACTTGCGACAATGATCGTACCCCCCTTTTTTACGATCCGCGCAGCTGCACTCATACCTTTTACTGCCTGATAGAGATTTTGATCCAGCGGGTAGCCACTGTTAGTAGTTACCACGACATCAAACGGCAACTCGACTTTTTGCATCGCAGACTTCCGGACGAACTCGCAGCCCTCTCGATGGGCCTTGAGCAAGTCACCGGCAAATACGCCGGTAATCTGGCGACGCTCATTCAGCG
>JBAUZZ010000596.1:0-1589 GCA_049585495.1 Chthoniobacterales bacterium
TTCCTGATGTTTCGCGATAATCAGCCTCAGCCCCTGGTCGAAGCGGCCGCTCGCGTACATCTCGCTCGAACGTAAAAGCTCATATTCGACTTCGACCGGCTCCAGAAACGTCTCGAGCAACGCCACCATGTGGGAGGCGAAACTGTCGTGGCATTGGCCGAATGGGTCTGGGATCCGCGAGACCGGCTGGCCCAGGTAAGGCGTCATCGCTTCTGGGTTGGGGATATTCTCGGGCACTTTTCGCAATCCGTCCATGTCATCGATAAACACGACGAGTCGGGTCGAATGGACGTCACCGAGCACCTCGAATGCGTGCCTCACATATGACGGTCGCAGAATTTCACTCATCGTGCCCAGATGCGGCAGGCCGGAAGGGCCGAAGCCACTTTGAACAATGACCGGCCTCTGCGGCTCGTAGTTGCGCACGCGTTCGCCCAGCTTGCGCGCTTCTTCGTAGGGCCATAAGTCCAGTTGCTGATGAGCCTGAGGTGCAGATGACATTGCTTGTATACTCGCCTTTCCGTCCGGCACTCTATTGCCCGCGCTGAGCGCGGCCGGCGCGCCTTGCAAGCCCCCCATTAACCGCGGCCTCGCAACACCCGGGCGACCGCCTCATGCATCCACGGGTCTATCTGCAGGTCACGAATGTGCTCAGACGCGAGCCTCAATTTTACGCCGCAATTGGCGCATACGTGGGCGGTCTCGGCGTAACCGGCAGCGTCTTCCACGGTGATTCTGAGGAGCCATTGGCTTATTGGCCGTTGACAGATCTGGCATTTATTTTCCATTGAACCGGCGGGACAAACGCGGAATACTTATTCTTCTGCGGATTGTCGCCATTCTACAGGATTGAAGAGTCCTTCGTCTGTGTGCTAGGGCAATTCCGATGAATCTGCTGCCTCGAATCGAGGGTGTGCCCCATGAATGGGCTCCACTCCCTGTTTCAGAGGCCCCGGACCCGGTTTTGCTTAAAACCGTTACAGTCCGAATTGTATGGATCACGCACTCACCAGGCAAAAAATTAAGGAACTTCGAGCGCTGGTCGCCGAAAGCGACCGTATAGCCGTTGTCTTGCAGGATGACCCTGACCCGGACGCAATGTCGAGCGCGATTGCGCTACGTGCGTTGCTGGGCCGCAACAAACAGACCACCCCGATTTTCGCTTTCACTCCGGTAACGCGGCCGGAAAATCTGACGATGGCGCATTTGCTGGAAATCGAGATAGCCCCGGCCGCTACCGACGAATTGCGAGGCTATGATAAGATCGCGATGGTCGATGTGGAGCCGGCCTATTTCGGACCCAAGCTGCCGCGCTCTGACATTGTTATCGATCATCACCCGGGTTACCAACTCGGCGTCTCGCCATTTGAAGATGTTCGCGCGGGCTACGGCGCAACCGCCACCATCATGACTGAGTACCTCATCACGGCTGATGAGCGGATAAGCGAGCGGCTCGCGACGGCACTGCTCTATGGGATCCGCAGTGACACCCTGGGATTATCGCGGCGGGTCACCGAAAACGATATACAGGCTTTCGTCCATCTCTATCCATTGGCCAACTACCACTTGCTTCGGCAGATTGATCGCCC
>JBAUZZ010000597.1:0-8058 GCA_049585495.1 Chthoniobacterales bacterium
GGGTAATATTGACTCCAATGATGTCGTCACGTTGTCGGGAAAAAACTTTATAGGGCACGGGGTCGTGAACTTTCAGATTACTGTCACTGGCGCGGTACTTGGGGACGGTGGCCCAGACTTCCGTTCTCAATTCGCGAGCACCACCGCGGACGGGACGGGCTCGTTTTCAAATGTGACCGTGAGCCCGAAGGGCTTTGGGCAGGCTACATTCCAAGATGGCTCGGTCGCCTTTGTGATCCGTGGCGAAGGAATCGCTATCATTGCCAAAAACCAGAACGTCAATGAGTTCACGCCGGGCCCTGGCGTCTCAAATATTATTAGGGTGACGGCGTCTAGCACTGTGTAAAGGCTGTTGACGACTAACGTCCCTTCCATTGGCCTGTTTAATTAAGCGAATGCTTCGGGAAGCCCGCTTGTGTTTGCTTGGTCGAACCGGACTCAGGCGATCTGTCGCTGCTGAGTAGTTCTTAGAAGCCTCGAGGGTTATCCGCCTGCCCCCCTTTATTCCTGTCCAGCGAAACGATTCTGGTTAATCTTCACCAAATTTCGCCTTTGTCTGAACTCTGAACCGCTTCCCTACAGTGCAACCCGCAGCTCACCCAGTCAATAAATGCCCGATCCCAGGCGTGACCCAGGCTGCCGAGTCTCTGTAATGCTCAGAGGTCGTACGCAGATCAGCGTGCCTTAAGGCGGGGGAAGCTGCGTAAATTCCATAATTTCGTGTCAAAAGCGATCCGTATTCCTTACGAAGGGTATGCAAAGGCTTATTGCCGGTCACGCCATGCTCCCGTAGCCAGTTGCGGAGCACGCTAAACACCGGGTCGCAGCGATAGTATTGATGTGGTCTCGCTGGCAAAGGCGGCCGCTTACTCTGTATAACGAACGGTCCTTTCCTGCTCCCATGGCACGACCAAAAGCGATTCTCACTGTCTCCGCCTTGCTAGGGGCCGTTGAGCTGGCGCGGGCAGTGTCGGACCAGACACTGTCGCATGAAATATTAGAAGACGACTTCCTTTTGCTCGGGTTCGCAGAGAAAAAAGAGGAAAATCCCATGGAGTGGCAGTAACGCCGATATGCTTTCCACAGGCAATCGTCTCATAACAAGCAAGTTACGAGCAAAGTCCTGCCATCATGGTGGGGCTCAAAGGTTGGTTGCGGGGGAGGGATTTGAACCCTCGACCTTCAGGTTATGAGCCTGACGTTGTCTTAGGCTCTCTGACTTTTCCGGCGTCGGTATATTTAGGCTCCAAGAGCGCTTTCCAAAAACGGACATCGGTCTTGGCGTACCCTTTGCCATTTCTTTGCCACTTTTTTTGTTCCGATCTGATCCGCAAAGTTCTCTCCTGTACCGCTCGAGTGTTGCCGGATCAAGTCTAGAAGCCGATTCGCTCGGCACAACAAAGAACTCTTGGGATCTTTACGGAACACTTATCCCTTAGTCTACGGAACTGTAGATTACAAATTCGAGTCCTGTCGGGTGCACTAAGATACACACAATCAAAGACTTGCGAGGATAAGTCTTTACAATAGTAACAAATGATAAAGATGTTTCTATCTAACATCTTGCGGCTGCCATTAGCTTGCTGCTCTGGGCACCAAGGCTTGCGTTCAAGAAAATCAACTTTCCAGTCTAAAACTCCTTGCGGCGGCGAACCCTTTGCTACTTCTGAGCCACTTTTTTTGTTCTAACCTGATCCGATTTGAGCCGACGTGTTTACAACAACTGGTCAGCGAAGCGTGTAAAGAAGCTGATGAATCGGCACATAGCGGATCACATCGGATCATGTCCAAACAGGTAAGAGAACAATTCGTAATCGGCAGGTCATGGGTTCGAATCCCATCGTTGGCTCCAGGTTATGAATCAGCTCTGGTAAAGGAGCCTCAGACGATGAAGGGGTTAAAAAAAATCGTATATTACTCGTCTGCTTTGCCTATACTTTGCCTCCCATCGGGTTCCAGCGGGGGCTTTTTTCGATTATTCGGACGTACGCACTAGGGTTCATTCGGCTACACACGCACCACAGATGGAGGCGCCCGAATCATCGAAGATCGCAAAATCGCTTGGTAAGGTTGTGGAGCTGGCGCTGGCTCCGCGCAATCGATGGTCGAAACAGCACGCCGACGAAGCTAAGCGAGACAAAGTTCTTCGGGAACAGTGGGACGAGATCAAGCCGTTTTGGACGCCCTGGTTCAGAGGGCACGAGGAGGTTGGCTGGCAACTCAAGACAACTCTCTACCGGGGTAACGACCTGGAAGTCGACAGACTCTTCACGTTCGAAGAAGAGCTGAGAGGAGAATTTAAAAGGCGGGGTTCGCAGCTTGCCGCAGAACTTAGCCTTCCCGCCTATGACGATGAGTGGGGATGGTATGGACTCATGCGGCACTACGGTGCACCAACTCGGCTTTTGGATTGGTCTGACGGGGTTTTGACCGCGCTCTACTTCGCCGTGCGCGACACCCAAAAAGAAGACAGAGCTAAGCAAAGAGAAGACAAGGCTAAGAAGGGCAGTAAGACCGCGCCCGGCGCCTGTGTGTGGATGCTCGATCCCTATCGGCTTGATGTCCTTTCCTTTTGTCCCAAAGACGATGCTTTGGGCGTTGCGCTTCCCGATTGGGAGCCCGCCGAAAAATACTTGCCTGAGATTTTTGCAGGCCGAAAGCTCCGACGTGCTAAGCCCTCAGCGGTCGACCCTCCGCACGTGTTTCGGCGCCTGTCTTCGCAGAGGAGCCATTTTACGGTCTTTGGAACTCATCCCGACGGGCTTGAAGAGTTGCGCCGAAAAAGCGGCTACCTACTTGAAAAAATCACCATTCCCGCGGATGCCGTTCCCGCGATCCGGATTGAATTGGAACTATCCGGAATCTCGGAAGCTACAATCTTGCCGGATCTAGAGGCGCTTAGCCGCGAACTGGAGGCTGTGTGGAAGGTGTACTTTGGAGCGCGCCTGCCCCGCGTCAGACTCCAAGCGAATCAGAGCAAAAGTAAGTAAGGTTGGAATTATGCCGCCCGATCCAATAACCCAGCGCAACCGCTCGGAGTGTCAGGCGGATTTCACCTACACGATGAGCGTGAATGCCATCAAAATTCAGGACACCGGCAAAAGGCGAGAAATCGGTTGCCGAGGACCTCGAAGCTGTGCTACGAAAGATCGAGAGCTGGCACCAAGGTTCCATTCGGCTGTCGGGTCATGCATCAGAACTCTGACGGCTACTGGGATGGAGTCGATTGGGGATGGCGAATACGCCACGTTTTTCGCGATCAGGGAGCGCGATGAGGCAGCGCCCAGACTTCCGAAACGCAAAGCTGAATGATCGGCAGGATCTATTTCGAAGACGGATGACCTGTCACCATCCTGGCGCGCTGGGGCGAAGGCGGGCGAGAGCCTGTAGCGAATAGCCGGCCAGACTACCCTCATTGGCTTTGGATACGAAGGCAACAACTAACAGCAAGAATGAGAAAAAATGAGCAATTTAGTCGTGGTTGCATTCGATGAACCCCATAAGGCGGAGGAGGTTCGTCTCAAGCTGGTGGAGCTACAAAGCGAATACCTGCTGGATCTTGCGGACATGGTAGTTGCCGTCAAGGACGAGACGGGTAAGGTTAAACTTCACCACGCCGATAATCTCACCGCGGCCGATCCGATCTTCCGAGGCTTCTGCGGATCGCTAGCCAGCCTGATTTCAGCAAATGCCGCGGTAGGTGCTGTTTCCGGCGCGCTCGCCGATGTGGGAATCAACGATCACTTCATGAAGGAATTGGCCGAAACGCTAATTCCTAATAGTTCAACGATTTTCGTCCTAACCAGAAGTCCATCGCCGGACACGGACCGGTTACTGGAAGAGCTGAAGGGGCTAGGCGGCAAAATCTTGATGACCTCGCTCTCGCACGAGGACGAAGCCAGACTGCAGGCCGCCTTAAGCGCGGCAAAATCCGGCTCATAGGATTCTGAGTATTCTCGAACGACGCTCCAGCCTGTTCGTCAGTAGCATCTTTTCGATACCGAGGAGTCCGAAAGTATGTCAATTATCCGCCCGTTCTGTGGGGTAACTTCGAGAGCCTCGCTCCGGTCTCGGAAAGTAGCTGCTTCTCTTGAGCGACCGGATCCCCTGCCGCATTTTCTTGAGGAAAGGACAGAGTCTCGACGAGAAACTTTTCGTACTCCGGTCGGTGGAGCTTTGTCCATTCATCCCTAGCCTGCTCCCAGGATAGTTTGCGACCTTTTTCGCCTTCGATCCACTTGTGCTTCCGGATCTCGTTTTTAATGAAGTAAGTGATTCGGTAAAACGGATCGGAATACAAGCCCGCCGGGATCTGCACGTGTTCCTCAGTCTCTAAGATCTGGCGCATAGTAGTGACAGTGAACCATCCGATGCGGCGGAGCCATATCTATTTACGAACGACGTCCTTGCTTCTGCTTGGCGAAGTCACTTCCGAGGGACGCAATTGAAAAATACTTGCGCTCGGTTTTGCCGTTCGTCCGTAAGCGTCGCACCTAACACCTCTGTTCGAGTGGCGGAAATGTCGTAGGAGGATTCCATGACGTTTGCGGCGGAGGAGCCCAGGACAAATCTTGAGTCAGGACGCGCAGGGTCGCCCGGATGATAGATTGGACGTTCCGGCCCCAAAGACGCGTCTGGCGCGGAATGGTGGACGCTCCGCCCTCACCCGATCGGGTAATAGAGCCGCGCTGTGGTCGTCCGATCAGTAAGCCAATGATTTTCGCCTATATTTTGCTGCTGTTGGCGATCCTGTCCGTTGTGGCGGGAATTATCCTAGGTATCTGGTGCGCTTAGCAGATCTTTCTAAGCCACGTTCAGAGCCATCTTGCCCCTGCACGCCTTCGCCACAGCCATTGCGCGTTGACCTTTATTGAGGTCACAGAACGACACCTCAACCTGTCGCTTGTCTTAGCGAGCGAGGCGGGATACCGATTGCTCTCGTCGTCTCGATTTTTGGACTGTGACCTTTGCGTGGGCGTCGCCTCTTATTTTGGAGTGTGCCGTACCACAGGATTTGGTGCTAACGGTGTAGGTCCAGTGGCGATTCCACAGCGCGCTGGGATAGCAGCCGCCAGGGCGACCATTCGTCCGCAAGTTTTCTACGCGAGCCTCGCCATGCCAAACTGGCATCGTCTTGTGAACCGCCTAAAAATTTCGAGAAAACCTGAAATTCTGAAAGCTCAATCCCGTTGTACGGGGGTTGAAGATCGGCGATCAGAAAGAACCAACTGGGCCGGTCCAACCAAACGAAAAAATAAGAGATAAGGATAAAAATCCACTTCAACGTCAACAATATATGAATCAGCAGTCATTTAATCTTAGAACTACCACCCTAACGGTAAGAAATTCGATGAGTCCCGCGACTGCCGGACGCGGTTTTCTACTCCTCACACTCGCCCTCGCCTGCTTTGCGCTTTCGCCAACCCCGAAAGCTTTCGGGGTTAGTCCACCACCGGACGGAGGCTATCCCAACAATAACACGGCCGAGGGTTTTGATGCGCTCCTCAGCCTGACAAGTGGCAGCGACAACACGGCCATCGGTATTGATGCGCTCGAAAGGAATACAACCGGCAGCTTCAACACGGCCACCGGTGCTGGTGCGCTGTTAGAGAACACAATCGGTCTCAACAACACGGCCATTGGTTTTGAAGCGCTCTTTAGCAACACAAACGGTGGCAACAACACGGCCACCGGTTCTGATGCGCTGTTAAACAACACAACCGGCTTCGACAACACGGCCGCCGGTACTAATGCGCTCGAAAAGAATAAAACCGGCGCCAACAACACGGCCAACGGTTTTCAAGCGCTCAATAGCAACACAACCGGCAACTTCAACACGGCCAATGGAGTTGAAGCGCTTTTTAGCAACACAACCGGCTTCGACAACACGGCCAATGGAGTTGAAGCGCTCAATAACAACACAACCGGCGGCAACAACACGGCCAATGGAGTTCAAGCGCTTAATAACAACACAACCGGTGGCAACAACATCGCATTGGGCCATTTAGCCGGTCAGAACCTGACCAATGGTAGTAACAACATTGATATTGGCAACGTTGGTGTCGTGGCCGAGGCCAACACGATCCGGATCGGCACAGAAGGAACTCAGGCGGCCACCTTTATCGCCGGCATTAATGGAGCAACGGTTCCAACGGGCGTAGCAGTTATCATAGATAGCAGTGGTCACCTTGGCACGACAAAGTCCTCGGCGCGTTTCAAGGAAGCGATCAAGCCGATGGACAAGGCGAGCGAAGCGATACTCGCGCTCAAACCCGTCACCTTCCGCTACAAGCACGAGCTTGACCCAGATGGCATCCCGCAGTTCGGCCTCATTGCCGAGGAAGTCGAAAAGATAAACCCCGATCTAGTGGCACGCGACGAGAAGGGGCAAGTTTACACTGTGCGCTACGACGCGGTAAACGCGATGTTGCTAAACGAGTTCCTCAAAGAGCACCGCAAGGTGCAAGAGCAAGAAGCCACCATCGCTCAACTAAAGTCTGCTGCGTTGAAGCAGGAAGCAGTCAACGCAGAGCAACGGAAGGGAATGGAAGCCCTCACTGCAAGCCTGAAAGAGCAGGCATCGCAAATCCAGAAGGTGAGCGCACAATTTGAACTGGGCAAACTTGCGCCGCAAATGGTCGTCAATAACGACTAAAGCCTAACAAGCAGCAGCATTTCACAATTGGCCGTCACGCTTACCGTTGGCGGCCTTTTGTTTTGCTTCCAGTGTTAAGTCGCAAATTATTTGCGAACGTTAACTCGTCTCGGCAGTGGTGCTCGGGATTAACGATCCGGGGATTGTTGAGCCGGTTTAATTTCCGGAGTCTTAGCGTCTTCCCTTCGAGGTCGACCTTCGCCAATCTCGTGGTGGTCTTAGCTTGCTGTCTGATGGCTTTTGTCCATCTGCCGTCAAACCTTCCTGTCCCCGGCTCATCGTCTCGAGGCCTACGGCGTTGATCGACGAATTCGACAGGAGATTATAGGCTCCTGCTTTGAACGCGTAAATCTCGCGTTTACCCCGCTTTTCATATGGCCGTGCTTCTCCCTGCCCAACAAACGCTGGAATGAATTCCAGGGAGATTATCGCTCTGAAAGGTCATCGCGTGAGAGCGCATGTTTGTTTGGGGTTCAGTTAAATTTCGGGTGTTCGGGCAGCCGGTATGGCGTTAGGATTTCACAGGAGCCGCCGCAGCCGTGTTTTTTCTTCGTCAGGGAAGAAGTTTGCGGCTCGTGTTTCTGAGGCTAGTCGTTGGACGCGGGACGCCGACGGATGGATGCGTTGCAGCAATGCATCGAAGGAAAAGCCGCTTTCAGCGGGAATGCCGATTTCTCCGTCGAGAACGAACATTTTCGATTTAAGGCGCCCCAATGCGGCGATTAATTCGGGAAAATAGCGGGAGAGCGGCTGCGACGACTTGGACTGGAGTTCAATCTTCGAATCTTCGCGGAACGCCAGACAGCGGAAGCCGTCCCACTTGGGCTCATATTGCCACTGGTCGCCTTCGGGAACGGAGGCTACCGACTTCGCTTCCATCGCCGGGAGCGGTGGATGGAGCTCTAACTGCATAGCGTGACGGCTTTGGCTGAAATAAGATGAAAGTTATGTGAATATATGATCGTATCTCCAAGTCTACGTTGGTCGCCTAAAGGATCGTTCGGCTCGTTCACGATCAAATCGTTACTTAAAGTCTATTTCCAAAATCCAGAATATGGGTCGGACGTGCCGTCGCTGCGCAAGGAATCGAATCCGGCACGGTACTCGGCCCTCAATGATCGGGCTATTCTCAATTGATCGGCTCCCAAAACCGCAGATGCGGAGACATAAGTCTTTCCTTGGCCGGTCAGCGTCGGAGGAAGACGCGGATCATCACTGACAGCCCCCGGGAGCCAGTTTCGATGAGATCGTGGCAACCCTCGGCGACGTGAACTCCACCGCTCTCGAGGACGATCCCGTTGCGCCTGGGCATCAAGCCTTGCCCATCTGGGACGCAATTTCGTGAACGTGGTCTTTGTGTTGACGCAAGACTGGAAGAGTTTTGTCGATAAACGCCTTCAGAT
>JBAUZZ010000598.1:0-5941 GCA_049585495.1 Chthoniobacterales bacterium
GGGTATGACCCTCCTGGCCATTGAGAACTACCGCAGCGGCTTCATCTGGAGGCTGATGGGCAGTTTCTATGCAACGGCTCCTGCCCTTCAAGCAGCCGGTTTCCATTTCACGGCTGAGCCCGACGAAAGGCCGATTCGCCGTAGAGGGCGCAAAGCCGCAAACTCTGGCAAGGAGTGAACCACGCTTGAGCAGAAATTGTGGTAGGGTCCTTTCGAAGAGCCAACGGCCGGAGTTTGGCCATTTTTTGCCATGCGTGCCGGTCCGCTCGGAGAGCCGACCCTACCCAGCTTGTGGCTACCGCGCTTGGGCCGAAAAATGATAAGCTATGCGATTGCGCTCTCAAAAATCTCACCGGCGTTCGCGCGGCGAGTATTCCGACCAGGGGCGGCCTGGCTGCGGATGCTGTGGGTGCTTGATTACATTGCTCTGGATCTTACCTCTAACGGCACTGCTCTGTGCGGCGCGATACGTTAGGGCCCTCTTGACTCGGCGCTAGCCTAGCCTGCATCGCTCATCCGCCGAGGCGGTATCCGCTAAGGAAAAAGCATATGGATGATTCCCCCGACAGCTTGCAGCAAGCTGGTAGGGCGAATTCGTCGCGCGAAGCGGGACAAATGAGCCTCAAGAGGTTAATAACGTTTGCGGTTCAGGCTCATCCGCCGTGGCGGATTCGCCCTACCGTCATTCCTTAATCACGCCGACCCCGATCACGTCATTTCACACGAATCATGTTTGGTTGCGGCTACGCCGCGCTAGGAGCGGTGCGGGCTAATTCCGAAATTTGGCGGCTGACCCAGCCGCCCTACAGGCTATTTCGGAAGCCGGGCTTAAACGCGTCTCCAGTACTACGCATTGGCAGATGACAAGCGCGAAGGATTAGGAAATATTTTGTCCTTATGAAATCTATCACCGCGATCGCCCTGAGCATTTTTGGGTTTGTCGCGAGCGGCTTTGCCGTGTCTTCCGAACAGACCAACGGCAAACTCAAGCTTGGCGATGCAATCCCGGTCGTCACTGCTCAGGATCAGGATGGCAAACCAGTCAATCTAGCAGAGGCAGGCAAGAGCGGGTTCACGCTTATTTATTTTTATCCGAAGGCGATGACGCCAGGGTGTACGGCGCAAGCTTGCAGCCTCCGTGATGCGTACAGCGAGTTGCAACAGAAGGGCGTTAAGATCTTCGGAATCAGCCTCGATACCGTGGAAACCCAGAAGAAATTTCAGCAAATGAACCACCTTCCGTTTGAACTGTTGTCCGATGCAGACAAAGGCGTGACTTCGGCTTTCGGAGTTCCGCTCATTAAGGACGCTTTTGCCACGCGGCAGGCGTATCTGTTCCAAGACGGGAAACTGATCTGGTTGGACACGAAAGCTTCTACCGACAAACAGGCGCAGGACCTGTTAACGGTCCTTAAAAACTCCGAGGGAAAAACCTCTTCTTAAAGGACACATGCTTCCGAGATGCGCTAGCCCGCAAATCTCACGCGCCATAATGCACATTTCCGCGAGGATTTTTGCCGCTGAAAGCTGGTAGGGCGAATTCGTCTCGCGAAGCGGGACAAATGAGCCTCAGGGGGCTAACAACGTTTGCGGTTTAGGCTCATCTGCCGCGGCGGATTCGCCCTACCGTCATTCCTTAGCCACGCCGCCCCCCAGCACCTCATTTCACACGAATCACGTTTGGTTGCGGCTACGCCGCGCTAGGACCGATGCAGGCTAAGAGCTACTCGGCGAGGTTACCTCTGGATCACAGGACGCTAAGGAATTACTAAATTGTAATTTTCCGGCAAGAAGGCCGTCATCCGAGGTCGATACTTTGAATGTCCGACCATGACAGACTTCGAGCGAAATCTGGCGTTCAGCCTTCTAACAATCACCGTCTTTAGTGTATTCGCCCTAATCGTTCTATGCACAGGTCTTTGGTAATGGAGTCCTTGGGGAGCTCATTGTCGCACGCCTTCAGCGCTTGATCCTCTATTTATGCCGATTCCTAGGGCTGGTGCCCTAGGCTATCATATTTCGCACCTTCGGTGCTAAGACGGTCGTTTCGGCCTGCGCGCCTCCGGCGGGAGAAACGATCCCTGGAGTTGGGACAATTTTGGGGATTCGCTCCTGGCCGCCGTCGTTCCGCTGTCGCGAAACTATGGCGCCCCTGCCAGCCCGACGTAGTAAGAGGGACGAAGTCGGGAAGGTGCGTCTACTGTGATCGATCGCGTGACACCGAGGAGTAAAGTAGCCGCAGCCCGACTACGCCAAGCCTACGTCGCGGCCGTACGCGACCGGTTTGTCAAACTCTGTGGTTGAGGGCGCGCCGAAGCGTGTGACGGCGGCTTCCAGGTGCGTTCGGAGCTCGTAGAGCCGACCCAAGGACGTGCGGAAGCACGTCCTTCACGGGCGGGACGCCCGTGTTTCCTAGAGAAACGACCGAGGACACGAAGCGGGTCCTTACCGACGTCCCGGGCGGGCACGAGTGGGTCGTCGCGATCGCCTGGCCAGATCCGGCTTTGGTGGTTTGTACTCGGCCGGGCGTTGCACTACTTGATCGATCTCTTCCGGGGTAAGAAGTACGGTCGTCTTCGTGCGGACCGCTCCGGCTGCGGCAACGGCCAGCGAGATTGCGGCTGCTGCCAGGTTGTCGGGCAGGTCAACAATGAGGTAGGCGTCGTTTTCGCCAAAAGCGAAGTAGAACGCCTTGAGGTGTCCACCGAGGCTCTCTAACATTTTCTCTACCGCAGCGCGACGCGCCGTTCCACCGGTCTTCAAGAGGGCTTTTAATCCCTCCGGTGTGTAGGAGGCCACAGCCAGATAGTTGGGCATAGATCAGCTCCGGGAAAAGGTGTTTGGACGGTCCGATGGCGGCTAGAGCAATCCATCGAACGCTTTTAACGCAAGAGTAAACTCCGCTGTCGGCTCAGGCAACATGGGAGAGCAACTTCTGCAGAAGATCACGGCGCGGCCAAAAACGCAACCGTTCGGCCGAGCTCGCGGCTTAGGCAAACGTGATTGGGGAAAGGGTGAGCCTAGTCTGCTCGGAAAAGTTCTGGCGGGACGTCTGGAACGTGGTAAATGCTTAATCCTCTGTCGCCATGATCGCCAAAAAGATCAGTAAAGCCTGCTTAGTAATCACCTCGATGGTGATGCTCTCAGGCGTTCAGGCCGAAGACTTGCCTCACGGATGGCAATTCGACTCAATTGCTCCCAAACAAGCCAAGGGCGACGCACAATTGGTTAACGACGTAATTCTTGCTCAAACGCAGGCATGGAACGCCCATGATATTGACGGTTTTATGGGGTACTACTGGAATTCTCCGGATCTTTTGGTCGTTGTTGATTCGGAGCAATTCAACGGCTGGAGTCAGTTGTACCAAAGCTATATCAATGGTTTTCCGGATCGCAACGCGATGGGCTTTCTGGAAACGCCCAGAGTCCAGATCAAGCTGCTCAAGCCAGATATGGCTTTCGTGCTGCTCTGGTGGAACGTCTATCTCGGGGCCGCTCGCCACAAGGTCGTGGGGACCTCAACCCTGATCGTCCAAAAGTTCGCTGAGGGGTGGAAAATCATCGCCTCCCATACCGCATCCGCCGAGCCTTAGGCGCCGCTTGGCTTCGCATAGCCAATAGCCAATAGCCAAGGGCGGATAGCCGATAGCCAATAATGCTCTCTTTGAAAACTTGGTAGGGCCGAGTTCCACCTTGGCCTGAATCGAGGAGGTGGCAGTGTCGGGGTCTCGGACGTGCGGAGCGCGTCCCCTGGAGTTTGGCCAATTTTTTGGGATTCGCACCTGGCCGCCGTCGTTCCGCTGACGCGGAACTCTATGGCGCGCTGAAGCGTGCGAAGGCGGCTTCCGGCTGCGCTCGGTGCTCAGAGAGCCAACCCAAGGACGTGCGGTAATTTCGAAAATTTGGGTTGAAAGACGATGAACTATATAACACACTGCGAGTCTGTTATATGCCATCCAAGGTTTATTCCGCGGCCATCGTGGGGGTCGACGCCTTCGAAGTTGAGATTGAAGTGCACGCCGGGTGGGGGAACACCGATAGGATTGCCGTGGTTGGACTCCCGGATACGGCGGTCAAGGAAAGCCGGGACCGGGTTACCTCCGCCATCAGCAATAGCGCCTTGCGCTGGCCGGGCGGCCAGCGGCTCACGATCAATCTAGCGCCGGCCGATCTTCGGAAGGAAGGTCCGAGCTTCGATCTGCCGATTGCGCTGGGGATGTTAAAGCTCAACGAAAAAAATCGCTTACCTGAGCTGGATCGGTTTTGTGTGGTCGGTGAGCTCGCCCTCTCCGGCGAACTGCGTCCGGTCAAAGGGGTTTTATCGATCGCTATTGAGGCACGAAAGCGCGGCCGCCTGACGCTGATCGTTCCGACCCAAAATGCCTCCGAGGCGGCGATCGTAGATGGGGTAACAGTTTATCCGTTTGGCAACCTTGCGGAGGTCGTGCATTTCCTGCGCGGAGAAGTAATTCTCGCGGCGGCAGAGCCGGCACGCCACGATCCGGAAAAAAATTGCGCAGACAACGACTTTGCTGAGGTGCGCGGGCAGCAGCATGTCAAGCGAGCGATCGAAGTGGCGGCGGCTGGCGGTCATAACATTCTTTGCATAGGCCCGCCAGGATCGGGGAAATCGATGATCGCAAAACGGATCCCATCCATCCTGCCGCCTCTCACCCTGCAGGAAGCGATCGAGACGACCAAGGTGCACAGCATTTGCGGTCTGCTTGATAGCCAATCTCGCCTTGTGACGAGCCGGCCGTTTCGGAGTCCGCATCACACGATTTCGGATGCCGGACTCCTCGGTGGAACCGGCCAACCGACTCCGGGCGAAGTCAGTCTCGCCCATAACGGCGTCTTATTTCTCGACGAGCTTCCTGAGTTTCATCGATCGACCTTGGAGGTGATGCGGCAGCCGCTGGAGGATGGGAAGGTGACAATTTCAAGGGCGGCAGGGTCACTGACTTTCCCCTCTGAATTCATGCTGGTGGCGGCTATGAACCCATGTCCCTGCGGCCACTATGGAGACTTGCGCCGGGAATGCCGGTGCTCGCCGGCGCAGGTCCAAAAGTACCGGAGCCGGTTATCCGGGCCGCTGCTGGATCGGATCGATATTCATGTCGAAGTGCCGGCGATTGAGCTCAAAGATCTGACGGGCACCTCGGCCGAGGAATCTTCCTCCTCCATCCGGGAGCGGGTTACTCGAGCTCGCCTGGTTCAACTGCAACGGTTCAGCGACCCGAGCAAGGTCACGTGCAATGCGCGAATGACCCCGCGACTGTTACGAAAATACTGCGTACTCGATCCTGAGAGCTTGGAGTTGTTGAAGGAAGCTGTGGCAAACCTGAGCCTGAGCGCGAGGGCCTACGACCGGATCTTAAAGGTGGCACGGACCATTGCCGATCTGGCCGGAACGCCGAGGGTACAGGTTAGTCACCTGGCAGAAGCCGTTCAGTACCGCGCGCTGGATCGGAGTCTGTGGTGAGCCGGATCATGCAGATCGCGGCCGAAAGTAAATGAAGCTTCCGGGCTATGCCTCAGGTCAAAATCGAGCGTTCGATCGATTTTATGATGAGCCAGACTTTAGCTCAAATTTCCAAGTCGGCTTGTAGGGCGGCTGCGCAGCCCGCAGTCCGCCAGGGCGGATCCGCCGCGGCGCAGTGCGGGCGGGGCTCAGCCGCCGGAGCTTCGAAATTTGGGTTAGAGAACATTCAGATTGCTGTTGATGATCGCGAGCGACCCTCCGGGATAGTGGCAGAGCTGGAGAAGTTGCCGGGAGTGACAGTCAAAATCGAGCACCTCGCCTTGGGAGACTATTGCATCGATGGTGCGGTATTGATCGAACGAAAAACCGCAACTGACTTCGCGCAATCATTAATCGACGGCCGCCTTTTTGGGCAAGCTGGGCGGATGACCACGTCAAATCTGCGACCGGCTTATATTA
>JBAUZZ010000599.1:0-1612 GCA_049585495.1 Chthoniobacterales bacterium
CGCAATAATGGGTTGCATCGTGAATGGCCCCGGTGAAATGGCCGACGCGGACTTCGGTTATGTGGGCGGAGCTCCGGGCAAGGTAAATTTGTACGTCGGCAAGAAGCCTTTGAAGTTCAATATCCCCGAAGCCGAAGCGGTCGATCGATTGGTTGATCTCATCCGAGAACATGGTCGGTGGGTAGACCCGATTGGAGCATCACACCAAGGGCACGAAGCTCACAAAAATGAGGTCGCTACTGCCTGATATCCGTGGGGTCAGCGGGGCCAGCGGGGTGCCGATCTCATCGTGGAAAATATGGTACTCGTGGAACTAAAGGCATCCGAAACGAATCACGCCGTCTATTATCGCCAGCTTGCCAGTTATTGAAGCTCTCTGACCCCGCTGACCCCGCTGAACACCCGCTGAACCCGCTGAAGCCGCTGAGCCCGCTGACCCCGCTGAACCCGCTGTGCCCTTTACGACGAGTGCCGGTGGAACCAATCAAAAGGAGAAAACTTCTCCCGGCTGTGCCGTTTTGGCGACGAATTTGGTTTAGCGCGATTTGGATGCGCGTTCTTTTCGCTCTTTCCGGTCTCTTTTGCTTGAGTAGACGGCTCGATGACGCTCGTGGACCAGATCCATACGCGCCCCTCGTCGCCGACCGCCGCGATCCACTTGTTATCGGGAGACCACCCAACGGACCAAACTGGTTTGTCGGTCATCAGCAGCACAATTCGCCGTTTTCCCTTGGGGTACTCAACAGAGTTGACTTGGCCATCTTCTCCGCACGAAACGAGCCAGTCACCCTTCGACGACCACGCCACGCGCCTTGCTCCTCCCAGCCCTGAAGGATGTAGCTGGGCGGCAAATACCGCGTCTCCGGTTGCGGCGGATCGGACAAGAATCCGGCCATCCTGGTGAGCCGTAGCGATCCACTTGCCACTAGGCGAGTAGCGTACCCCATTCACCTCGTCCAATCCGTATCCGAAGGGAGCAGCATAGTTCACCAGCACGTCCTGGCGACGCCAGCGCAACACGCCCGACTCTGCGTCGAAGAGAAGCAAACGGCTGCCATCCTGACCTGTCGACACAGCGAACAAACGGCCTTTTGGCGACCAGTCGACACCCAAACCGTCGCCATCGAGTTGAATGGAGGCCCGGAGATAACCCTGCACATCCCATTCCTTGGCAAGCCCAGTGTAGTCGACTGCGATAAGCGAGCTGCCATCAGGATTCCATCCGATATACAAAATCCATCCACCTTGGAACAGCTTTTTCTGCAACTGCCCATCGTGCCAAAACTGCACAGTGCCATCCTTTCCAGCGGATACCAGCAAGGTTCCATCCGGCGACCAGGCAAGAGCCCAAATCTCTTCTTGGCCGGTATCGAACGTCCTTTCAATTGAGAAATTCGGCAAGCGATAGATCCGAACGGTGCCTCGACCTCCGACAGCCAGCAACTCGCTGTTCGGAGACCAGGCCATGCTGTAGAGACCAAGGTCAACTTTCTCACTCCAGTCAGGAGCCGGCAGAGTTTCATCCGCCTGCGGCAGGAGCTGCTGCGAGGAGGTCCGAAGCGCGAAAGTAAAAGCTATCAGAACAGCGAAGATTTGCTTCCCAATCATGTAT
>JBAUZZ010000600.1:0-10102 GCA_049585495.1 Chthoniobacterales bacterium
GAGAAGGTGGTTCAATGGTTCAGAACATTAGTAACACCGCAATGTTAATGTTTGGTTCTGCTGAAGAAGCTCCCCCCACTCGGAATGCGGCTCGCCGGGAGGCTTGCCCTCCCAATGATTTACCAGAAAAGCGTCACCGGTAGGAAGCTCCCGTTGAGCCGATCGTTATTTCAGAAGAATCAGTGTTTAAGGTTACGTCTCTTTACCTTCGCGGCGAGCAAATGCGAACCAGGCGTCGGCAAGTTAAAAAAACTCCCGAGAAGTCGCCTTCTCGGGAGTGGCTGGGAATTCTCATCAACTCAAACCGTGTTATCAGCGACGCCAGTAGGGATGGTGATAGCGGTGGTAGTAATAATGCCGATGATGCCAATACGGATGATAATAATATGCGTAGCCAGGATAGTAGTCCCCGTAATACGGTCCGTAGTAGGCTGGAACGCCAAATCCAACAGTCACATGCACTCCAGCCTTGGCTTGATTCGGTACCCAGGCAACCAGACCGAGCGCGACCAGAGGTAATAGCAGATACTTTTTCATTTTTAGCACCTCAACTGAGCTTAAGCACCTCTTGTGCCACGCGTGTTTCCGCCGAGCGGGCCATTCTGATCCGACCGGTGACGTTGTCGAAGAAGCTGCAACCTGCAGCGTTGGTCTGATGAATTGCAAGATGCAAGGCGATGTATCGGTTCCCGCCTGTTTGCACTGCACTGGAGGGCGGAGCTCCGTCTCCGCCGCAGCGGCCGACGGAGAGCAGTGTCCTGTCACTAAAGACGCTAGATTGCACAAGTAATCACGGTAAATGTGGTCGAGATCCGTTGACGCGACAGCCATCCCCCGCATAGGGTTAGGACAAATCTCATTCCCCCCGAGGAGGTTCCATAAAGATGCCTACGACTAACGATTCGTCGATTCCGGATCAATCCCACCGCTCAAACCTTGTTCGCGCCGTGATTGCGAGCACGGTGGGAACCGCGATCGAATGGTATGATTTCTTCCTTTTCAGCACGATGGCCGGATTGGTGTTCGCGAAAGAATTCTTTCCCAACTCCGACCCGCTGGTGGGAACGCTGCAAGCGTTTCTGATCTATGCAGTCGGCTTCCTCGCGCGGCCGATTGGCGCCCTTATTTTCGGACACTATGGCGACCGGATGGGACGCAAGGCAGCGCTCGTGGCGACGTTACTGCTGATGGGCATAGCGACCGTATTGGTCGGCTTCGTCCCGAACTATGCACAAATCGGCATCTGGGGCGCGATTCTTCTCACCATCCTCCGTTTTATCCAGGGTGTCGGTGTCGGCGGTGAGTGGGGCGGGTCCGTCCTGCTCGCCATGGAATGGACCAAGAGCCACGGCAGCCGCGGACTTGTTGCTTCCTGGCCGCAATTTGGCGTTCCTTGCGGACTGCTTCTGTCCAACCTCGCGGTGCTGATTTTCAGCCAGGTTGCCGGAGACCAGTTTCATGTTTGGGGCTGGCGGGTACCCTTCTTCCTCAGTGCGATCCTTATCGTCATTGGCTTATGGATTCGCCTTGGAATTCTGGATACACCGGTTTTCTCGAAGCTCGTCGCCGAGAATAAGATCGAGAAGGCACCGGTGTCCGAGGTCATTAAGCGGCAGCCTGGGTCGATCATCCTCTCGGCGCTTGCTCGCCTAACCGAGCAAACGCCCTTCTATATTTTTACCGCCTTCGTCTTCGCCTACGGGGTGACATACTTGAAGCTAAACCGTGACCTTTTGCTCTACTCGGTCATCGCCTTCGCGGTGCTCGAGCTGTTCACCATCCCATTGGCCGGGCATCTTTCGGATCGGATCGGCCGTAAGCGGATGTACCTGATCGGCGCTGTAATCAATTTCGTAGTCGCTTTTCTCTTTTTTGGTTTGCTCGCGACGAAAAATCCGGTGCTCGTTGTCATTGGCATCCTGCTTGGCGCGATAGCGCATTCATCAGTCTACGGACCGCAAGCTGCGCTGATCGCCGAACAGTTCACGCCGCGCATGCGCTACAGTGGCGCTTCCATTGGCTATCAGCTCGCTTCAATTATCGCGGGGGGCCCGGCGCCCCTGATCGCGGCTGCCTTGCTGGCGACCTATAGATCCTCCACTCCTGTCGCGTGGTACGTGGCGATCTGTGCCGTGATTGGGTTCCTGGCAGCATTGTTTATGACTGAATACTCGCGCAAGGATATCTCCAGCGAGTACGAGCATGTCGGTGGCAAGCTTGCGCCAATTGTCGGCGCGCAGGGAGGGACCTCAGACACCGTGAGGTGAGGAGTACCTGTAGGGCGGCTGGCCCAGCCTTTTATACTATCTATCCGTGCCAGGCTTTAGCCTGGGTTGATCCTCAAAGACCGGGCCAAACCGGTATCGATGATGTCCTTGATTCCAACTGGAATCCCGGTGAGCGGTCCCGCAGTATTGAAGTTCGGAAGTTCGATTTTCAAGGGCAGACGCGCGAACGACCGAACCAGCGGCTCGAATAAGCACGTCCGGCGATGCAAGGCGGCAATGTTACTCCGCTGGTGTGACTGAACCGGCCTTGAACGCTCTTAACGCTTCTAGAACGCCCAGTTCAAATAGTTGTTTCTCTTCTCCCATATATGCTGTAGCCGCAGCTTCCAGCTGCGAAGGCTCCGCAGAGTTCCGCACCTGGAAGGTGCGTCTACTGTGTTCCGGGTGCTTGATTAGCAAAGTGCACTAGCTTGCCCAGACGCCTTAGCTGCTTCTGAAGCTCCGCCCGTCTCGACGGATGATTGAAATTTCGGGGACTGGGGTGAAACAAGCAGAAAAGGGTCCGCCCGTGCCAGGCCAGCGGTTTGCCACAATCGTCCGGGAACGTGAATGCATGAGGGTTTAGCTCCTTTAGGGCGGCGAAAGCGGTTCTGCCTAACGCTACGACCAACCAAGGGTCAATCAGCTCAATCGTCCGGGCTAAGAAATGATGACAGTTCGCCATTTCCGCCCGCGAGGGAGGACGATTGCAGCCATCTTTGAGCGGATTACAAAGAACCGCGTTCGTAACAAAGACGTCGTCTCGACCTAACCCGAGATCCGAAAGAAGGCGCTCAAAATTTCGCCCTGTCGCATCCCCTTGCAGAGGCACTCCCGTCCTGGCAGCTCCTAACCGACCCGGTGCTTCGGCGACGAAAATGACCTTGCTCGAAATCGGTCCGTTCGCTTCTGAAAAGACGGGGAGACCCTTGACGTTTGGGCAACGCCGACAGTTCCGAACCGATCTTATCAGAGCTTGAAACCCAAAATCGGTTACGTGTTTGGTCGACAGCCCAAAACCCGAACACTTTCCGGGTTTAGGTATAGTATCCTGCATGGGCACAATTGATCTCGTGCAAGATCTAGCCATTGTGTTGATCGTCGCAACAGTGGCGGGCTTCTTCTGCCAACGCATCGGCCTTTCCAGCATCGTCGGATTTCTGATCGCCGGATTTGTTGTTGGTCCACATTCACTACCTTTCAGTCACGTCAGCAACGAACAAGAGGTTCAGGCGCTCTCTCAACTTGGCCTGGTCTTTTTGATGTTCTCCATCGGAATGGAGCTAAGCGTAGGGAAAATGCGTCACCTGGGCGCAGGCATCATCTTCGCGGTAATGCTTTCATCCGTATTGGTGTTTAATCTGGTTCAATCCGTTACCCTGCTGTCCGGAGCGGCGAGGGGCGAGGCGCTGTTCGTTGCTGGGATGATGATCGCTTCGAGCTCAGCGATCATTGGTAAAACCTTGCACGATTCCGGGCTGATCCATGAGCGTGCCGGCCACCTGGCGATGAGCGTGACCGTCCTGGAGGACGTAGTAGCAGTGGTTGTTTTGACCTTAATTTCGTCCGTAGCGCAGATGCGGGCAGGACCCCAGGCGGATCTTTTGAGAACAGTTTCGGTGTTGCTGGCATTCATAGCTGTTGTCTTAGTCCTTGGATTGCTGCTTCTGCCGCGGACCTTGCGCGGCGTGAATCACATGGGCGTGGATTTATTAACGATCAGCGTGGCCGGTCTGGCCTTGGGAACAGGTGTAGTCGCGGTGCACACCGGGTACTCGCTCACACTCGGCGCGTTTCTGTGCGGGGCGATCATTGCCGAGACACCTCAACGCCCGTTGGTCGAGCGCGCTCTGCAGGGAATGCGAGATGTCTTCATCGCGGTGTTCTTCGTGGCAATTGGGATGCTCGTGAGTCCGGTGCTCTTATTGAAGAATTGGGGACTAATCGTCGGGTTGGGAATACTGGCGATATCTGTTCGCGCATTTTCGACCAGCTTTGCGTTAGGCCTCACCGGCACACCGAATCGGGACGCAATTCGGGCAGGATTGATGCTGACGCCCGTCGGCGAGTTCACGTTTGTTATCGCGCAGGTCGGTATCTTATCAGGCTCGCTTTCTAACAACTATTACACGGTCTCCGTCGGTGTCGCCCTATTTACTGCGTTGTGTTCTCCCTTGCTCGTTCGAAATTCTGGAAACCTGGCCGACCGCCTCATGGAACTGCAGCCGAAGTTTTGGCGCGACCTCTTAGATGCGTACCAGGAATTTCTCGCTTCCTTGTTGGAGTCGCACCGGCGGAGCCAGGTGCTCACTTTGGCAAAATCCAAGCTGGTTCCGGTATCAATTAGTTTGGCATTCGCTTCTGGCGTCCTGGTTCTTGCACCTGCCCTATTCGCGCTTCTCACAAAGAGTTTTGCCACTCCACCCAGGGAGGCGGTCAAAGACATCTTCTGGGGTGTGATCGGATTTGGTGTGACCATTCCGCTCGTGGCCGTTTGGCGCAGTATCGTCGATTTTCTGAGGGCATTGTTGGAAATGGGGCTCAGTGGAGCTGGCCGGCACTGGAGCCGCCTTCTCGGAACCGGACTCGAAATCACCACGGCCCTCATTCTGGTGGCCTGGCTCTGGTGGTTGAAACCAACCAGTGTCGCGGCCGTCTGGTTTTTCGGGGCCCTCTTCGTGTCGGCGTTCCTCTTCTGGCTCATCTTCAAGAAACGATTTGTTGATCTGCATCGCGAAATCGGTACCGAGCTCAGTGACGCTATCCTTTCCGCAGAAGAGCGGCGAACGCTGAGCCACCAAGCCTGGCTTAGGGAACATCACGAGTGGGATCTGCATCTGACTGAGCTCGAGATTCCGCATTCGTCTGCCTTGTTCGGCAAAAGCCTGGGTGAACTCGCCTTGCGAAGCAAGTTCGGGTGTTTCGCCGTCGGCGTCGTCCGTCAGGGTTACCCGATTGCTAACCTCGGTCCCGATACTGCCCTGTTTCCGAGCGACACGGTGTTGCTTCTCGGAACCCGTGAACAGGCACAGAAGGTGCGCCGCTATTTTGATACTGTCGAAATCGACGAAAACAAAGCCGACATCCTGGATGAAATTCGACTCGAGTCGATCGAAGTCGCAGCCGGCAGCCGCCTGGTGGATCAAAGTCTGGGCGAACTGGAAATACCAAGACACTCAGGGGTACAAATCGCAGGCGTCGCACGTGGGGATTACCGAATCCTCCTTCCCGGACCTTTCCAAACCTTACAGGCTCACGATTGGTTGCTGGTGGTGGGTACGGACGACCAGATTCGCCACTTTTCTAATTGGATGCACGGCACGACTCCGTCGTGAATAGCCAATAGCCAATTGCAAAGGCGCTCAAACAGCCTACTGGCGACCCTGGTCGAGCGGCAACGTAGCCGCAGCCTCCAGCTGCGCATCTCGAGGCGTTCCGCACCTGGAAGGTGTGTCTACAGTTGCGCATCGACAGGGAAGGAGAATCACGATATGAAAGTAAACTTATGGGCTCCTCAGAACGCGAACAGCCGGTTGTCGAGTTCTCAGATTCCCGGCCCGACGCGCCGCATGACGCCGTTATGGAGCTTGTCATCGAGGGTGCCAGTCATCGATGCAAGGACGGGACCATAATTGGGTCGGCTTCGGGGTTCGCAAAGGAATTCTTTTCGCGGGCGAGTGGCCTGGAACCGCGTCACCTTTTGCTTGGCAAAGAGAATGGGCGTTGGTTTTTGTTTACCCCGCGGACGGTCCGGCGCCCGTTCCTGTTGGACGGCTCGACGCTTCCGCGCGGCGAGCGCTACTTCCTGAAGAAGGTCCGCCATCACATTCAGTATGACGAGCTTCGCTTCGGTCTCCGCCTCTTTCCAGCAGAGCGAGCCGGGCTTGCTGGTTGGGCGAGTTTGCCATTCCGACGAAAAGGGGAGCGCCACTGATCTTGTAGGGCGGCTGGGTCAGCCGCCGTTCGCCGCGCAAGGGCTCTTGTCTTGAGAAGATTTTACGTTTCGTGGTTCCGGCGGCTGACCCAGCCTCCCTACAAAACACGCGGGCGCGCAGTCTCCGACTCTGCTACGGTACAACGGCCCAAATTTCAGCTGCACGATTTTGGTCGGGGCGCTTGCCGTCGAGCAAGTTAGTGCTGCCCATTCCGACGGTGTGCACAACATTGAGAATTTCCATCCGCTGCTTGAGGAATTTGCCGACATTATCCGCCCGGTCCTGCGAGATTCTGAGATTGGTGTTGGCATCACCGCCGGAATCGGCGTAGCCGGCGACAACAAAGACAAGAGTTGGATCGCTCAGCCTGATTTTCATTTCCGGTTTGTTGAAAATTGTCGCGAGCTGATCGGCAGCCGCCTTGGGCAAAGTCGTTTTTCCGAGATCAAAACGAACAATCTGCAATCGCTCCATCGATCGGGCGGTCTCGACCTTTTCCGCGAGCCGCTCCTTTTCCTGGGCGCCCATTTTGGGCATTGCGCTGATCCGTTTCAGGACGTCGGAACGAGTGGCATCTACTTCGGTTTTGCTTAGCGACGGCCCTTCAGCGACCGCTGCTTCCCCCGATTGAAACGCCTCGGGATCTGGTGGCGCCATGGAAGATCGATCGTTGGCGGGCGAAGCGGGAGTAGGGGGTGGCGCAGCCACCTTTGCCAGGTCGGGTGGAAGCTCGGTCGCGTTCGTTTCGGCCAGCGCAGGACCTTTTGCATCTGGCGTCACCGGACTCGCCGGCTCAGCGGCCTCCGTCTCGGACATGCGAGGTGTGCTCGGCGCGGGAGCAGAAGATCCCTGACGCGCTTGGAAATACAAGTATGCGCCGGTTCCACCTGCTCCCAAGATGAGCAGCGAGAGTCCGGACGCGATCAGGATATGACTCTTTGTTGAGCGCGGCGGTTTCTCTGTTCCTAATGGCTGGCCACATTCGGGACAGCGTGGCTCGCCCTCGAATCGGATGATTTCATCGGTGTAGGCTAGACTGCAACCAACTCGATTTGAACACTTGCCGTACTGGACTGGCATACCAGATATGATGAAGCGTCGACTACTCTGACGCACCCAGAAAAAGCCTTTCTCGATCGATTGGTCAAGGGGATGTTGCGCGATCACGAAATGGACGGAAACAGACGGATTCGCCGGCCCAAAGCGCTGACAAGAGGCGGGCGCGTATTCTTGCGGCATCCATCGAAGCAGGACCAGGAAGAGTTCCTGGCAAAGGCGCGGTCCAGCCGCCGCTTCCATTATCCCTGGGTGACGCCGGCCACGACGCCGGAAATGTTCGGGGACTATCTGCGATTTGCCGAGCGAGATGATGTCTGTGCATTGCTGGTCTGCCGTCTGGATAACGGCCAGATCGTTGGGACGATCAATCTCAGCCAGATCTTCCTTCGAGGCTTTCAAAATGCCGTTATGGGTTTCTGGGCGGTGGCCGAATATGCCGGCCAAGGTTACATCTCTGAAGGCTTGCGGCTGGCGATCAGGTATGGTTTCACTGACCTTAAGCTCCACCGTCTCGAAGCAAACATTCAGCCCGAGAACTTGCGTTCGAGGGAGTTGGTTCAACGAATCGGTTTCCGACTCGAAGGATTTTCGCCCCGTTACCTGAAGATTGCGGGGCGTTGGCGCGATCACGAACGTTGGGCGATCTGCCGAGAAGAGTGGCGAGGCGCAGACCCGCCCCTACCGAAAGCCGCAGATTCTTAGAACCGTCGTGCGCTGGCTTGGATCGATCACAAATCTCTGAAGATTTGTGATCGATCCAAGCTAGCTTGTCCAAGAACAATATGAGCGAAATCAAACAGAGTCCCCCCGCAAGCACCGGGTTGCGCGGCCAATCAGCAGGGTCAACCGCGATTTGTACAGTTGGAAAGAAAGGTGTCGGTCTGACCTATCGCGGTTACACCATCGAGGAACTGGCCGAGAAAGCTTCCTTCGAAGAAGTAGCTTATTTGCTTCTGCACGGCTCGTTGCCGAAACGATCAGAACTTGGTGATTTTCGATCCCGCCTTGGAAGCGCGCGTGGCCTCCCCCAGTCGTTGAAAGATGTGCTCGAACGGATCCCGCCTGGCGCTCATCCGATGGATGTGCTGCGAACCGGTTGTTCGGTACTCGGGACCCTGGAACCCGAGATTTCGTTTTCCGATCAAGACCGGGTGGCTGAGCGGCTTCTCGCTGTATTTCCCTCGATCCTGCTTTATTGGTACCACTTTTCGACCACGAAGAAACGGATCGCCACGGAAACAGATGCAGATTCGCTGGCGGGTCATTTTTTGACGCTTTTACGCGGCACGGCTCCCGGCGAGGTTGAACGGAGGGCGTTGGATGCTTCCCTGGTTCTCTACGCAGAACACGAGTTCAATGCGTCCACGTTCGCTTGTCGGGTCTGCGCGGCGACCCTCTCGGATTTTTATTCCTGCATTACGTCGGCGATCGGTACCCTGCGCGGACCGTTGCACGGCGGCGCGAACGAAGCGGCCATGGAATTGGTCCAGCGATACCGTACGGCGGCAGAGGCCCGCGCCGGGGTTCTCGAAATGCTCGGCCGGAAGGAAAAAATTATGGGTTTCGGTCACGCCGTTTATAAATCCTGTGACCCTCGGAATGCCATCAACAAAGCCTGGTCGAGCAAGCTCTCGAGCATGGCGGCAGATGGCTATCTGTTTCAGGTCTCCGAAGCGGTCGAAGAAGTGATGAAGGAGCAGAAGAACTTGTTTGCCAACGCCGATTTTTACAGCGCGACTCTATATCATTTCCTCGGAATCCCGACGCCACATTTCACGCCCCTCTTCGTGGTTTCACGGATCACCGGGTGGTCAGCTCACCTGAAGGAGCAACGCCAGAACAACAAACTGATTCGCCCGAGCGCGGATTACATCGGACCCGAGGTGCGACCTTTCATTCCGATCGAACGGCGTTAGCCTGCATCACCCACCCGCCTTTGGCGGAGGCGCAGCTTCTGTTTAACTCAAATTGTGAAATTTTCCTTGGAGTCGCCGCCGAATTTCGGAAATTCGATTAACAGCTTTGCTAGTCGAGTGATTTTCCCGCCAGCGTTGCATAACCCGGGCGGTTGTCGGACCCTGGACTGTGTCGAAGGGTCAGGAAAGCCATTTGGTTGAGGCCCTCTGTGCCCTTTGCGACCACGAAGTGCAATTCGTCGTGGCCGGCGGGGTAGCCATAGTGCTGCATGGGATCGAGCGAATGACGCTTGATCTTGACCTCGCGGTGTCGCTCGATCCTGAAAATCTTCAGCGTTTCCTGCTCGTCCTCCGAGAACTTCAGCTGATCCCTCGAGCGCCGGTAGCAGCGGAAATCATCCTCGACCCGCGACGGATTCATCAACTCATTCAAGAGAAAAACGCGTTGGTATTCACATTCTGGAACGCTGGCGAACCTTACCGGCAAGTCGACATGTTCTTGACCCGGGAAAACAGCTTTGACGATCTGGTCTCGGATGCGCAGGCGATCCTGATTCGCGGCCGCAGGATCTTGGTCGCGTCCCGGCGGAAGTTGATCGAGATGAAGGGCCGGGTTCGACCGATTCGCGAAAAGGACTTAAACGATATTCGAACCTTGGCGAAAATTGAGCGATCCAAAAAGCCAGCGCATAAGGGGGAGAAGGGAACTCAGAGGAATCGGGCAATTTCCGATACGTGAGGGGGACATTCCTCGCACCCGGAGCACAGTAGACGCACCTTCCAGGTGCGGACTCTGGCTAAGCCGGGATTCCTGGATCGACCGTGTCGGAGCAGGGGCGAGGTTTTAGGTTGTAGGACGGGTGGCCCACCCGTCAGGGCTTCGAAATCTGGGTCAGCCTCAAAATTTCGAAGTTCCGGCGGCGGG
>JBAUZZ010000601.1:0-23808 GCA_049585495.1 Chthoniobacterales bacterium
ACCTCAAGCTATTGCAAGCACTTGAAGAGAGACTCGAGGTCAAGATTACAACCCGCGACGGATGGCTACGCGTCGAAGGGGAGCGCAATGGTATCGAGAAAGCGCGTCAAGTCTTTGACCAGCTTGAGGAAGCGCGACAACGTGGGATACAAATTCATCGCCACGAGTTCCAGTACGCCCTTGATTCGGTGGCGGAAGGTGCCCGGGAGCCCCTGGGCCAGCTTGCCGGATTCAAAATCGTGAGTTCAACCCGCCGGGCTCCCATCACGCCCAAATCAGGCCAACAATTGACTTATGTTCAGGCGATCCAGACCCACGACATCGTTTTTGGCATCGGCCCAGCGGGAACAGGAAAAACCTATCTTGCTATGGCAGTGGCAGTAGAGGCTTTGAAGAAGGAAATCGTCAAGCGGATCATTCTGACCCGCCCAGCCGTCGAGGCGGGCGAAGCGTTGGGATTTTTGCCCGGAGACCTTCAGGAGAAAATCTTCCCGTATTTGCGTCCCCTGTATGATGCGTTGTATGATATGCTCGAAGCAGAGGAAATTCAAAAATACACGGATCGGGGCGTGATCGAGATCGCTCCTTTAGCTTACATGCGAGGGAGAACTTTGAATCACGCATTTGTGATTTTAGACGAGGCACAGAATACCACGACTGAGCAGATGTTTATGTTTCTAACCCGTCTGGGCGTGGACTCGAAATGCGTCGTGACCGGTGATCAAACCCAAATCGACCTTCCTCCCAATAAGACATCTGGACTAATCGAGGCAATGGATGCGTTGAGGGGGGTGCCAGGCATTCATTTCACCGAATTCTCAGAGCGAGATGTGGTTCGACATCCGCTGGTGCAATCTATTATTCAAGCCTACACGGTCCACCGGGAGATCGTTCCCCGCCGAAGAAGCTAAGCGACAAGACGAGAAGTATGTTCGGTTCTTCCTATCGTAGAAAACTCATCAAAAAGGGGCTGGCCTGCAGCAAACTGCGCCGGAAACCGACGCAGAACGAGTGGATGCGAAAGCTGGATTCCGATCCACGATTGAAGATTGGGATCTTCGCGGTCTTTGTCTGTGTGCTGGCGTTGTTAATCTTTTCCGGAGAGCACCCGGATCCGGCTAAGTACTTTCTGATCGGCTTATTGGTTTTTGTGACGGCGGTTGCCCAGCTTTGGATCAATCATCCAAAGACGTTTGAGAAGAATTCGCGGGTCGGTTTGGTGTTTGGGGTCATTCTCCTTCACCTCTGCGTCGCCAAGCTCGTAATGGTCATTTCAACTCAGGCGCAAGGTGGCGTTCCTAAGCAATTCGGGGTGCTTTTAATTCCGTTCGCGCTCGCTCCGTTGGTACTTTCTGTTCTCCTCGGTAAAGACTATGGGATCTACGCGGCGATCTTTGTCAGCCTGTGGAGTTCGATCCTGTTCCGAGGCATCGATGCATTCCAACTCGTGATGAGCTTGATCAGCGGCTTTATTGCGGTCTTTGTCACGATCCAGGTGCGTCGGCGGAGCCGGCTGATGCGGGCGGGTCTTTACGTAGGATTGGCAACCTGGATTCTGGCGGTCTCCTTCGGTATTATCACCATACCCTGGCTGCAGCTAGGCGGGATGGACTGGGCAATGTTTGGCAAACAATCGTTGGCGGCGATTCTCACCGGGCTCATCACGGCGGTGGTCGTTGGCGGAGCCCTGCCGGTCCTTGAGGCCATGTTCCAGATCACCACGGACATGTCGTGGCTGGAGACAGCAGATCGCAACCATCCGCTGCTTCTCCGGTTGAGTCTCGAGGCGCCCGGCACTTGGCATCATAGCGACGTGGTAGCAGACTTGGCGGAGGCTGCGGCAAACCGGATAGGCGCTAACGGGACCATGTGTCGAGCCTGTGCTTACTTCCACGACATCGGCAAGCTGGTAAAGCCAAATTACTTCTCCGAGAACATCGTCGGCGACGATAATCCCCACGATGATCTGGCTCCAACCATGAGCGCCCTGATCATTATCGCTCATGTAAAAGAGGGAGTTGACCTGGCGTTGAAATACGGATTGAACCAGCGAATCATCGACGTTATCCAGCAACATCACGGGACATCGCTCGTGTCCTACTTTTACAAGCGCGCCCTCCAGCAGCAGCAGGATGCCCGCGAGGGCGGTAAGATTATGAATATCCGTGAGGAAGACATCCCGGAGGTGCGCGAAGAGAGTTTCCGATACAGTGGTCCGAAGCCACAATTTAAAGAGAGCGGAATCATCAGCCTGGCCGATGCGGTCGAAAGCGCATCTCGCAGTCTCGATCGACCGACTCCGCAAAAGATTGAGCAACTTGTGAATGACATCTTCAGCAAACGGATCGCACAGGGCCAACTTGACGAATGCGATCTGACCCTCCGCGAGCTGAAAGTATGTGCAGAGACCTTCCGGTTTACCTTGCAGAACATGCTCCACACGCGCATCAAGTATCCGAAAGACGAAGAAAAAGCGGAACAGGAGAGCCGTCGCCTGCGGAATTTGCCACCGGCCTCCGCCGCCTGATGCGGTCAATCCATCTGCTGAATCGACAGCGCAAGCGCAGGCTCCGGCTCGATCAGCTGCAAAAGTTTGCTGAGCGGGCGCTGGCAGCGGTTGCGCCTCTCGCCAAAGCCCGGCCCTCGCCCGATGAAATTTTCGTCGTGTTTGTTTCGGATTGGCAGATAGCCGCGATTCATTGGAAGTTCATGAACATCCGCGGTCCGACGGATGTAGTCACATTCCAACATGGCGAGATCATTATCAATGTCGACGCGGCCGAGCGTCAGGCGCCAACCTTTGGCAAAACTACCGAGCAAGAATTGGAACTCTATCTTGTTCACGGCTTGCTTCACCTCTGCGGCTACGATGATGGAACCAGGTTGGAGTCTGAAGAGATGACGCGTTTGCAGGAACAGATCGCCATGGACCTGTCGGCCCATGGCGAATAGCTTTTTGTAGGGCGGCTGGCTCAGCCGCCCCCGATACTTTTTGCAGGCCGGCTGGCTCAGCCGCCGCGATACCGCGATGCCGAAACTAACCCCTCGGCGCCTGAGCCAGGCGCCCTACAAAAGCTCGACTCTTGTCGTGGCCGGAAGGCCAAGGCTCCTCAGCGCATTTATTCGTGCCAATACGGGCGGGTGAGTGAAATGCAAGGTCACGAGTAACGGATGAGGGGTAAGATTCGATAGACTATCTTTGCTGAGCTTCTTGAGCGCGAGGATCAAAGGATTTGCATCGCCGAGCGACTTCGCTGCGAATCGATCCGCGTCAAATTCGTGTTTTCGACTCCAGAAGTTGGCGATCACGCCAAACATAACCGCGACCGGCCGCACCAAAAGAAGAAAGAGCGCTAGTCCGATGTAGTAGGAGGGCGACGAGACTCCGAAGGCGGCGAATAAGGCGGGGCGGGAGACGCAAAACGAGGCCGCGTAAAACAGAATGAACAGATTGAGTTGTCCGAGCAAAAACTGCTTGATGACATGGTGACTCTTGAAGTGTCCAACCTCGTGGGCCAGGACAGCCAGAAGCTCCCCAACGGTATGGTTATTTATCAACGTATCGTAAAGCGCGATCCGCTTGTTTGCGCCGAATCCAGTGAAGAAAGCGTTAGCCTTCGAAGAGCGCCGCGAGCCGTCGATGATCAGGAGGTCACGGATGGGGAATCGTTGGTTGCTGCAAAATGCCGTGACCTTTTCTCGCAATTCGCCCGGCGGAACCGGCTTCAATTTGTAGAACAAAGGGAGAACTATGGCGGGAGCTATGTACATGAGAAATACAGCGGCGACTGCCGTCGCACCCCAGGCAACCAACCAGGCATGAGTGCCAAAGCGCTCGAAAAGAAAGAGAACGAGCGCAACAAATGCGCTAAACAATACCCCGGCCAAAACCCACTGTTTGATTCGGTCGGCGACAAATGTTCCGAGCGTCGAACGGTTAAATCCAAACCGCTGCTCAATTACAAACGTGTCGTATAGCTCGAACGGGAGAAGAAGAAGCTCTCTGCCGATGCAAAGCGCCCCGAGATAGGCGATGCCGGTAGCAACTGCCGGCAGGTGAAAGCTTCGGAGCCAAAGATCCAAGGCGTTAAAGCCTCCAAGGCGCCAGAACACAAGAAACGCTACCAGCGTTACGGAGGAGCACGCCATTTCGAAGAAAGTGTTAGTCCGGGTATACTCTTGAGAACGCCGATACCGGCGCTCGTCGTAAAAATCTGCGAACTCCTCCGGAACCGTTGTCTGTAAGCTGCCCAGGTTTAACAATTTTGCCGTGGCATCAAGAACGTAGTAGCCAATCAGGGTAGTCAGGACAAACGCGGCGATCATGTTTGGGGCGCTCCGGTACGCTTAGGAGAAATGCGTAACAGTAGCGTAGTTTCCGGCACAATGGGAAGTGTAGGTAGAAGCTTGGTTTCTGCTGAAAAACAGCGCCTCACCCGGGATGCGGCTCTCCGCCATTGGCGGATCAGCCCTATCGACGATTTGCCATGCGCGGCGGCGCAATATTTCGCTTGATCTTGACCGATCGGTTTAGTATCTTTGTAGAGGGATGAAGCAATGTGACTCTAAACTGCGATTGTTGGAGACCGCCCATGAATTGATCTGGCGGCAAAGTTACGGATCGGTGGGTGTTGATCACATCTGTGAGCAGTCGGGGGTGAAAAAGGGGAGCTTCTATCATTTTTTTCGATCCAAATCGGAGTTGACCGTTGCCGCCTACGAGTATCACTGGGACCAGATCCGAGGTAATCTGGATCGAATATTCTCGGCTCAAAAGCCGCCGTTGGATCGACTGGAGGAATACTTTGAACACGTCCAGCGATCCCAAGCGGAGAAATTGGACAAATACGGGCAGTTACTGGGTTGCCCGTTCGTGTCAATCGGGTGCGAGCTAAGCACGCAGGATGAAAGCATTCGCCGGATGGCGCAACAGATTGGCGAACGGAAATGCCGTTACCTGGAGTCGACCTTGCGAGATGCAATGGAGAGCGGAGACATCCCGCGGCGAGACGCGAGGCAGGTAGCCCAAGAACTGAGTTGTTACATCATCGGACTTGTGCAAGAGGCAAAAATTGCCAACGACATTCATGTCCTGGACCGCCTGAAACCAGGCGCTTACCGACTTCTCGGAGTCAAGGCTGAAGCAACCGCCTAACGTCTTTCTCAATTTGGCGGTGCGGCGAAGTGATTGACGCGAACTGCTTGACTGACCAGTTGACTGTCGGCCGGTGGCGATTAGCGTTCGGAGCCTGTAGTCGCTGATAACAGCTTGCGATTATCTCTGGCGTGATCGATGCCGCTTCGTTATCAACAAGATTACCGGGACGCGATCATCCCTCATCGAGTTCTGTTAAGTGGGAAGTTGCAACGGGGCTTTAATCGGTCCAAAGGTCGTAATCGTTATGGATTTGGAACTACGCGACAAGCTTGCGCTGGTAACCGGATCGACAGCCGGGATTGGATCTGCCATAGCTGCGGGGTTGGCGAGAGAGGGCGCAATAGCTATCGTCAACGGGCGTACCGAGCGTCGGATAAACTCTGCAATTAAATCGATTCAACAGAAGTTTCCTCAGGCCAAATTGGAGGGATTTGCCGGTGACCTTGCGACGGCTGATGGCTTCGAAGCGCTTAAAGCCAAGTACACCAGCCTCGATATTCTGGTGAATAATCTGGGAATCTTTAATCCACAACCGTTCGAAGACATCACCGATGACGAGTGGCGAAAATTCTTCGAGGTGAACGTGCTCAGCGGCGTTCGGCTTTCTCGATATTATTTGCCGATCATGAAACAGAAAAACTGGGGCAGGGTCATCTTCATCTCAAGCGAGTCCGCCATTCACATACCTTTGGAAATGATCCACTACGGATTCACTAAGACAGCACAACTGGCAATTTCCAGAGGTCTCGCGGAAAGCACGGCGAACACTGGGGTGACCGTCAACGCGGTTCTTCCGGGACCAACTGCTTCAGAAGGCGTAAGCGATTTCGTCGGGAAGCTCGCCCGGACGAGCAATCAATCGGCGGCCGATTTCGAGAAGATGTTTTTCGAGAAGATTCGTCCGACGAGTTTGCTGAAACGCTTTGCCACAACCGAAGAAGTCGCAAATCTCGTCGTGTATCTTTGTAGTCCCTTGGCGTCTGCCACGAACGGAGCTGCGCTGAGAGTGGACGGAGGAGTGGTTCGAACTATCGTTTGATATTGGATAAGCAATCAACGCTTCCCGAAGAGATTCAAAAAGCTGGGATATCGGTTCACGAGGCCTTCCTCCCTGGAGATTTGGGCCAACTCATCTACATCCACGGGGTCCGGAACTTCGCCGACTACGGGTTCAATCAGATTCATGAGGCCTACTGTGCGAAAGTTGCTGCTGAATTCATTCTGGAACCCAACCCAAAGCGTTCGCGAGCGTGGTTAACCAAGCAAGCTGGCAAGGTTGTTGGGTCAATCTTTATCGTAGAACGGCCGGACAATCAGGCGCAGATCAGGTTGCTTTTCGTCGACCGGGCTGTCCGGGGAATTGGCTTGGGCCGCTGGTTGGTAGAAGAGTCCGTTCGGTACTGCCGCGAATCGGGGTTCGACTCTGTTTTCCTCTGGACGGTGGCAGGGTTAGATCGAGCCGTCTCGATTTATGAATCGATTGGTTTTGTGAAGACTGCGGAGAAACCGGACTTCAGCTGGGGAAGGGAAAGCGTAGAATTGAGATATGACCTCGCTTTGTAGTGTAGCACGGGCGTCCCGCCCGTTTCCCGTTCCAGGCGGCTCGCTCGCCGGATAAACAGACACCTTCCTCGCGATAGGTAGGGCGAAAACTTGTTTGAGCCGTGCCACTCCATCCGAAGGCTCGAATAGATTCTCGCCCTACCGCTTTTGGCCAAGTATTGCATGACGAGCGGTGTGACGCAGCTCAAACGGAAATCTCCTCCAGTATGCGTCCCAGCGCCTCTCTGGGATTTGGCGCAGCCGTGATCGGTCTCCCGACCACGAGATAGTCGGCGCCGGCCTTTATCGCTTCTGCAGGCGTCATAACCCGCCTTTGATCGCCGGCTTCCGTCCAACTCGGGCGGACTCCAGGAATCACCATGGTAAAGAGTGAACTGAAGCGCTGCCGCAGCGGTTTTAATTCGTGAGGGCTGGCAATCAAACCTGGGATTCCGCAATTCTTGGCTAGTTCGGCGAGCAGCAGAACCTGGTTCACCACTGTGGTACGAAACCCAACCTCGCGCAGAGTTTCATCCACCTGACTGGTAAGTACGGTGACGCCTAAAAGGAGCGTGGCGGAATGGGCCCGACCAGTGATCGCGGCGACACACATCTCCGACCCGCCAACCAGGTGAATCGTCAGCATCTCCACTCCCAGAGCGCAGGCCGCCGCGACAGCGGACCGAACCGTATTCGGAATATCGTAAAACTTTAAATCCAGGAAAACCTTGGACCCGGTCTGTTTCACCTCCTGAACAATCGTCGGACCGGCAGCGCAGAATAGCTGAAGACCGATTTTGAACCATCCTACCTCTCCCCCTAAGAGCTCAACGAGTTGCTGCGCTCGCAAGACAGAAGGAACGTCAAGTGGGACAATAATTTTGTCTTTTGCCGAGTTAGAATCTTCCACAGGATCAGGATGCATGAGGATTGTGACCCCGGCCAAGATCAATCTAACCTTGGAAATTTTACAGCGGCGCGCAGACGGTTTTCACGAAATAGCGACCTGGATGGTTCCAATCGCTGTGTTTGATTCTCTCGAAATCGATGTTGCGGGAGACGACTCCTTCTCCGGAAACGTGCCTCAACTACAGGCCGACGAGAATAATCTTGTCTTTCGCGCGATCGCCAGGTTTCGGCACATGACCGGCACTAGTGATCGCTATCGGGTGCGGCTAATGAAGGAGATTCCACTCCGGGCCGGGCTCGGCGGGGGCAGCAGCAATGCTGCCGCGGCACTTCGGCTGCTCAATAGGATTCACTCGAATGCCTTGTCGAGAGCGCAACTTGAAACGCTCGCCACAGAGATTGGCTCTGACCTCGTTTTTTTTCTGGATCGTCGATCGGCATGGTGCACCGGCCGCGGAGAAAAAATGGAACCCCGAGAATTTCCAGACACGCTTTGGGCTTGTTTATTTAAGCCGGGGTTCGGCGTTTCGACCGCTGCGGCCTATACCGCCCACGATAAGTTCGAAGAGAAGCTGGGAAATGCGGTGACCACTCCTTGGGGAATGTTTCGCAATGATCTTGAGCCAGCCGTGTTTCCAAAGTTTCCGATCTTAGCAGTGATCAAGGAGTGGCTGGCGAAGCAACCGGAGTGCATCTGCGCTCTGATGTCAGGTTCGGGGTCGAGCTTATTTGCACTCGTGGAGACCCAAGAAAGAGGTCGTTCAGTGCGTCAACGATTCTTAGCCGAATTCGGTGATGCTTTCTGGACGGCCGTGTGCCGGCTAAATCCTCGCCCCGAATAGCATCGATCGGTGTCTCGTTTCGGGTTTCTCGTTCCTCGTCTGTTGTTTCTGGTATCTTCTCACTGGAGGGCGGCCACTTTGTTGTCGGCAGCCGGCAAACTCCGGTCGGCGCTACCTTTACCAAAATCCCGAAGCCGGATTGTTGGAGGCTGGGTCCCGACTTCGTCTCTGGCCCCTACTATGTCGGGCCCCAAGGGGGCCATAGTTCCGGGTTGGCAGAACAACAGTGGCAGCCGCCGTAACTTCGTAATTTAGGCTTAGCATCCGCGAGAACCGAGAGACGAGAAACGAGAGACGAGAAACGTGAAACGAGAAACGCTAACCGTGAACAGTTGCCTCCAGCCCCATTCCAGCTCAAACTTCACCATGGAAGGTCTGTCGCCACTGGGCATCATTGCCGGCAACGGCATTTATCCGTTTCTGGTTGCGCGAGCTGCCCGACAGAAGGGAGTCGATGCGATTCACGTTGCCGCGTTTGAACACGAAACGAACCCCGAATTAGCGGAATTTGCCGATACCTTGGAGTGGATGCACGTGGGACAGTTGACGCGCCTCTTAAACTACTTTGAGAAACTCGGTGTCCGCAGTGCGATCATGGCCGGTCAGATTGCTCCGAAGAATCTTTTCGACCTGAGGCCGGATCTCAAGTCCCTGATGTTACTCGGCCGTCTAAAAGAGCGAAATGCAGCGACATTGTTTGGGGCGGTGGCTTCGGAACTCGAGAAGATCGGAGTTCAGTTGTTGCCTGCGACGACTTTTCTGGAAGACTCGCTTGCACCGACCGGCCTGATTGCTGGCCCCAGGCCCAAGAAACGCCTTCTGGACGATGCCCGATTCGGTCTCCGGATCGCGAAGGAAATCAGCCGACTCGACATAGGCCAGACGGTGATCGTGCGCAATGGAACTGTACTTGCAGTCGAGGCCTTTGAGGGAACCGACGAAGCCATCCGGCGCGGTGCATCTGTGGGCAAGGGTCGGGCGGTCGCAGTGAAAGTTTCCAAACCAAATCAGGATCTGCGCTTCGACGTTCCAGTGATCGGCTGCCAAACTATCGAAGTTGGGGCGGAAGTCGGCATCAAGCTAATCGCCCTCGAAGCTGGCAAAACCCTGTTATTGGACTTTGCAGCAGTGAAGACGGTAGCGGACACCAGCCAGCTGACCGTTTACGGGTTAAACGAATGAAGAACCCGATTCGAACAGGAATCGTTGGGGTAGGAAGCATAGGAAAGAATCATGCGAGAATTTACTCCGAGCTTTCGGATGCACAGTTCTCGGCGATCTTCGATACGAATAGAGCAACCGCAAACGAGGTTGCCGAACAGTACCGGGTGCGAGCGGCCGGTTCGCTGGAGGAATTTACTGACCTGGTCGACGTCGCCACCGTAGCCACACCGACCTCTTCTCATTATGAAATCGGGAGACATCTTATCTCTCACGGTAAAAGTGTCCTTATTGAAAAGCCAATCACCGAAACGCCCGAACAGGCCGAAGAACTCGTCCGCCTGGCAAAACAACAGTCGGTAGTGCTGCAGGTTGGCCACGTCGAACGATTCAACCCTGTCCTCAGCGCTCTGGAGAAGAGACTCGCCAGACCAAGATTTATCGAGGCGCATCGGCTCTCGCCGTATCCATTTCGAAGCCTCGAAATCGGAGTGGTGCTGGATCTCATGATTCATGACCTCGAGGTGATTCTTCACCTTGTTCGATCGCCGGTAAGAAGTATCGACGCGGTCGGCATACCCGTTCTAAGTCAGGACGAAGATATCGCCAACGCCAGGATTCGTTTCGCGAATGGATGTGTGGCCAACGTGACCGCAAGCCGGATCAGCCCCGAAAAGATGAGAAAGATCAGAGTCTTTCAGGAAACCGCCTATCTCTCCTTGGATTATCAAAATCAGTCTGGGGAGATCTATCGTCTGGTGGACGGAAAGATTACGCGGGACGCCGTGGAAGTGGAGAAGGACGAGCCTCTGAAGCGAGAATTAAGTTCCTTCGTCGAATGCAGCCGCCACGGAGCACAACCGATTGTTTCTGGATCACAAGCCGCGGCAGCTCTGGAGTTGGCGATTCAAATCACCGAGCTAGTGCGTGAATCGTTCCCGGACCTCAAGCGATCCAAGTTCCGTGGATTCGGTTTGCCCGGTGAATGAAGATCTATTTCATCGCTGGCGAATCGAGCGGGGACGCGCACGCCGTTGTCTTGATGCGCGATTTGCGATCAATTCGGCCGGATATCGAATTCTTCGGCGTGGGCGGCCCGAAAATGAGGGCGGTTGCCGGCGCTCACCTGTATGAGTGGACGCAGGAAGCGGTTGTTGGCCTGTGGGATGTGCTCGTCAAGTATGCGTATTTCCGCACCCAATTCTATCGCATGTACGAGGAGATCTGTCGCTTGCAGCCGGACGCCGTAGTCTTTGTCGATTACCCGGGATTCAATCTCCGCCTGGCTAAGTATCTTCACCGGCGCGGGTTCTCCCGAAAGCTCATCTACTACATCAGCCCGCAGGTCTGGGCCTGGAATCGTTCGCGAATTCCGCGGATGGCGAAGTTCCTGGACTTGATGATGTGCATCTTCCCTTTTGAAAAGGCGCTGTACGAAGCCAGCGGGTTGCGAACCGAGTTCGTCGGCCATCCGATGATCGAAGAACTGGCTGGCCATAGCGTGTCGGGAAAGCGGGATTCGACTCTCATTGGGCTCTTTCCGGGCAGCCGCGAACGGGAAGTAAAGCGCATCTTCCCGATTTTGTTGAAGGCGGCGGATCTGCTGCGTCACCGGGATTCCGCGATTCGATTTGCTGCCGCTGCGGCCTCGGAAAAGCTTCGGGACCTGATGTCGACCATAGCTGAGGAAGCGGGTTTCCGTGGGCTGGCGATCGGGCTTAAGAATTCGACCGAGTTGATGCAGCGCTGCTCCGTCGGAATAGTGGCTTCCGGGACAGCAACCATGGAGTCCAGCTTTTTCCGCCTGCCATTTGTGTTGGTCTATAAGGTGTCTTGGGTGACTTACCTGGCTGGCCGAATTCTCGTTCGCGTCGACTACCTTGGAATGCCAAACATCTTGGCCGGGAAACAGATCATTCCCGAGTTCATTCAACACGATGCCAAACCGGTCTCGATTGCCAATGCGGCCTGGGACCTGTATTCGGACCCTGAGAAGCGCCGGACGATGATTCAGGCGATGGACTGCGTGATCGCAACTCTCGGTAAGCCCGGCGGCGGAAAGCGTGCGGCGCAAGTGCTGGCAGAAGAACTGGAGCGTGGGTAAATGATAATTTTCGAAATTGGCTTGTAGGGCGGCTGGGTCAGCCGCCGAACTTCGCAGTATGGGGTAGAAGCTTCAGCCTTTGATTCTGCTGAAAAACTGTGGCGGTTCATCCGCCGCGGCGGACTCGCCCTACCGGTGACGCTTCCATGGCACATCGTTGGACGGGCGGGGCGCCCGACCCACTCTCACTCTACCTAACGCTGGACGACCACACCTCTTTGGCCGTAATCGTCAGTTGTGAGCGAACTGAAGTCGATATTAGAAAGTCTCTGGGCACCGTGGCGCGTCGAGTATTTCGAACGGCAAGACCGGACTCCAGATTTTCTCCGCCGCGCCGCGGAAAGCTCCAACGACGCCGATCACTATGTCATTTATCGACGTAAAGCGAGTTTTCTGGTGATGAATCTGTACCCGTACTCTGCGGGTCATCTAATGGCGGTACCATACCGCCCCGTGGCCGCACTCGCAGAACTGACCCGGGAGGAAAAGCTCGAATTGTTCGATCTGGCGACTTACGCAGAGCGCCTCCTGCGCGACGTCGTTAAAGCACAGGGCTTCAATATTGGATGGAACATCGGGGTCGCCGCCGGTGCCGGAGTCGAAGGTCACCTGCACCTTCATATCGTGCCTCGCTGGGAAGGCGACCACAACTATATCACCGTTCTAGGTGGCGCTCGAATTATCCCGGAAGGGCTCCGCCCTCTTTATGAAAGGCTCCGGGCGGCAACTGAACGAATCGCGTTCGAGGAGTGATTGAGTTTGGCGTTTGGCGTTCGAGCGCTGAAGGCGCCTGAGATCGGCTGCAAGGCCCAGGTATCGATAGAAAGACGATTGCAGCGCATTTCCCGTGGCTCGGCATAGGGTCGGGAGAGCCTCCTGGCGAGCCGCATTCCCCCGTGAGGGACGCTCTTTCCAGAACCGCAGCGGCTCAGCAGGAGCTTCGCCCTACCAGCGCCGTGAGATACAACTCAAACCAGGATCGCCGAGCCGCTTTCAAGAGAAGTTTCGCCTATTTCTGGGACGCTACGAAATACCTTCGATGAGCGTTAGGGCTTAGAATTACATGGCTTTCCGAGCGCGGCTTCTCGCGCGCTTACGGCGCTTGACGCGCTATTCTATCGACTACCTGGGCCTTGCAGCCCAGGCTTTAATCTCAGGCGCCTTCAGCGCATCGAACGCCGAACGCCTAACCGCTAGACGCCCGCCGCGGAACCCGAAACGCCGAACGCCAAACGCCAAACGCGGAACGCCAAAGGACTCTCTCAGAAATCGTATTTGTCTATGTCGTCTTTGGTAAAGACGTGAGGCGGGCCGAGAAGTATCTGACTTCCGTTGATGACTTTAAGTTTCCCGAGCTTCCCCGCATCGAGCTCCGTATCGCCAGGCTTCAGCCTGCCGTCAATAACCGCCCGCATCGCATATGCGGAGGCATATCCAAGGTCGACCGGATTCCAGAGAATATCCGCCTTGATTGCCCCGTTCTTAAAAAAAGGTTTCATTTGATTGGGAGTTGACATCCCAACCACAGCGATTTTGCCGATCAGGCCGGCCTGCGTGACGGCGTCAGCCGCGCCGGGAAATGCGACGCTGGACAACCCGATGATCCCTTTCACATTGGGATAGGCTTTGAGAATCTGGCCGGTCACCTTGAAGGCCAGCTGCTGGTCTTCCTCTGCGGGCAGAATAGTAACGAGGTTCAGTCCGGGATGCGCCTGTGGAAGGTATTTCTTGATTTCGGCAATCCACGCATTTTGTCCTGCCGCCGTCATTGAGCTAGTCACGATCGCAAAATCAGCTTTCTCGCCGATTTCGGACGCCAAGGTATCAATGTCGGCCTTGGCCACACCGTCCGGCGTGCACATCTGCAAGAACCATTCGCGAGCATCAGGCTCGGACTCCGCATCGTAGCCGATGACGTGGATCCCAGCTTTTAGCGCCTTGCGGAGTACTGGCGAAATCGCGACCGGGTCATTGGCGGCAAAAAATATTCCATCGACTCCCCGAGAAATGGCATTATCGATAAACTCGATTTGTTTCTGAATATCGCCTTCGGTTGGAGCATCGGTCGTGACCTCGGTCGGAAGGCCGCTCTTGGTCAGGTCCGCGCAGCCTTCGGCGATACCCTTAGCCGTGGCGCCAAAATAGCCGATGCCGATCAGCTTAGGCACATCGGCAAGCACAACTTTTTTGCCCTTGAGATCTTTCGGATTGGTTGGCTGGCCACCGTTGTAAGCAGTATCGGCACCGTAGGCGGTTGCCGCCAGGGCCGTAACCAAAACAATTGCTGTTTTGGCAAGTTGATGAGCTTGAAGCAGGTTCATGTTTGAGTTGGGGTTGGGTTTGCTTTCACTAAGCGGCCTCCTGCGAGAACACGCTGTTCTAGAAATTGATTCAACAAAATTGACAGGATCAGTACGGTGCCGATCAAGATGACGGTCGCTTCGCCTCGGAGGCCGGACAGCTGCAAGCCATTTTTCAGTAGCTGAATGGTCACAACGCCAAGCGCGGTGCCCAGGATCGTTCCTCGACCTCCGAAGATACTCGTTCCCCCGAAAACTACGGCCGCAATCACATCGAGCTCCAAACCGGTGGCAGCGTCTGCCCGAGTGCTCGTCACGCGCGAAGTAAAAATGAAACCTGCGATACCAGCCATGAATCCGCTCAGGGTGTAAGCGATAAGCTTGATCCGCCCTACTCGCAGGCCGGCAAATCGGGCGGCCGTCTCATTATTGCCAATCGCGTACATGCACCGGCCAATCGGCGTTCCCGCCAGGACCAGAGTACTGACAACCAGGACTGCGATAAGCAAATACAACTGCACCGGCAACCCGGCAATCTCACCGCTGCCCCAGAAAGCGAACGAATCAGGAAAGCCATGCACCGAGCGCGATTCGCTGATACCGAGAGAGAGGCCTCGATAGATAGCCAAAGTCGCCAGGGTAACAATCAACGGAGGGACTCCGAGATAGACGATCGCCAGGCCGTTTAAAAATCCGGCTAGAGCCCCGCCCGCAATTCCAACCAAGACAGCCAACCACAGCGGCAGACCAAAGCTTTGCCAGGAAAATCCCAATAATATTGCGCTAAGCGCCAGCATCGAGCCAACCGATAAGTCTATGCCGCCGAGAATGATAATGAATGTCATCGGCACCGCGAGCAGCGCGACTTCGCTCAGAAATCGGGTCTGATTTAGAAGATTCGCCGAAGTCAAGAACCGGTCCGATGTAAATGACAGGGCGATTACCGCCGCGATCAGGATGCCGATGAGCACAGCTTCCTGCAGGGTGAGCCACCGCAAATTGAGAAATTTCGGCGAAGCCGCCTGGCCTCCTCCTCCGCCGGACGCGGTAAGCATTGTGGGTGCACCGGCTGTTCTCCTCCGCCGAAAAACATCGAGAAGGATCGTCAGAAGAATCAGGCTGCCCTGGACCGTCTGAAACCATTCGGCCCGGATATGAAGGAAAACGAGAGCCGTCCCGATAGTCTGAAGCAGAATCGCGCCGAGCAAGGCGCCGATGATCGTTCCGGTTCCGCCCAGGATGCTTACACCACCAACGACGGTCGCCGTAATGACCGTCAACTCGAAACCAGGAGCGACATTGGACTGGATCGCGGTGAAGTTGGTCGCATACAAGATGGCGGAGACGCCCACCAGCAGACCGTTAAGAAGGAATACTCGCACTGTTACTCGTCGGTCCGAAATACCAGACAGCCGGGCAGCTTCTGCATTGCCGCCGACAGCGTAAAGTTCCCGCCCAGTGGCAGAGAATTTGAGCCAGACCGAGAACGCCAGCCCCAAGAGTAAAAGCGCGCAGATTGGGACTGGGACTCCAAAGATGTGCTGGCGGCTGATGCTGAATGCGGGCGGTAGATCGTAGATCCATTTCCCGCCGGTAGAAAGGATCAGGCCGCCCTTCAGAATGCTTGCCATACCCAGGGTTGTCACGATCGCCGGGATGCGGCCATAGGCGACCAGCAAACCGTTGATGAGGCCGATAGCGCCACCGGTCACGATGGTCAGCGGGAAGACAATAAACAACGGAACCCCAGCGACAGCGAGTTGGCCCGCGATTGTCGCGCACAAGCCGAGCGCCGCGCCGCCAGAGATATCGATATGACCACAGAGGATAATCATGGTCATCCCGATAGCCGCGACCCCGATATAGGAGGAATTGTATAAGATATCTACGAGGTTACTGGGGTCGATAAACCCTCGGTTCAGCGCTGTAACGCCGACCAGAACGATCAGAAATGCCAAGGCGAGCACGGTCTCCTGCTGATTAAAGAGAGCTAGCCAGCGCTGCGCCGCGCTCCGCGGGGAGGAAGCTCCGGACAACACAAGGTCAGCTGGGTTCTGCGAGGTCGCCTTAGGGGCCATAGTTGGGCAGAAAATAGTTTGCCAGTGAAGCTCTTGTAAAGAATCTAGGATTCGGAACCGCCTTCTCCTGGCTCCGTCGTCGCTGCCTTTTTTCCGTTCGACTGCTGCCCAATCGCAGCGCCGAGAATGGATTCTTCCGTTGCGTCACGGCGCGCGAACTCCGCCACGAGATAGCCTTCCTTCATGACGCAAATCCGGTCGCTGATCCGCAAAATTTCTGGAAGATCACTCGAGATGACGAGAATCGCCATCCCCTCATCGCGTGCTAGACCGTCCAGCAAGCGGTGAATTTCAGCGCGGGCTCCGACGTCAATTCCGCGCGTCGGCTCGTCAACGATCAGTAGACGGGGCTTTGTCGCCAGCCACTTGGCAACGACAACCTTCTGTTGGTTGCCTCCGGACAAATTGCGGACAAGCTGACGGCTGTGCGGTGTCCGAATGCGCAGCGTGTCGATGTACTCGCGCGCCAAAAGATCCTCCGCCTGAAAATCGAGAAACGGGCCTCGCATTAGCTGCCAGAGCCGCGTCAGGCCGATATTTTGACCTACCGTCATAGCGGTCACCAGGCCTTGGCGCTGCCGGTCCTCAGGCACGTAGGCGATCCCCATTGCAATCGCGTCTTCCGGTCGATGAATCCTCACTTCTCCGCCACCAACTTCTATCGTTCCCGACTCCGGCGGCGCGACGCCAAATATAGCCTGAGCCAACTCCGAGCGACCGGAACCGATAAGGCCGGCCAGACCCACGATCTCACCGGCGCGTATTTCCAGGCTGGCATCCCGGAGCAATGGCCGCCGAGCCAGGTTCCGGACCCGCAACACCACAGGGCCGGTTGGGGTAGATGAGCCGAGGTGGGGCGAGGGTTCTTGTGCCAAGGCGCGACCAACCATCATCCGGATCAGTTCGGTTTCGTTTGTCTCGCTCGCGGTCTTGATTCCGACTAATTTCCCGTCCCGCAGCACGGTCACGCGGTCGGCTAATAGGAAAATTTCTTCGAGGCGATGGCTGATGTAAATAATCGCTGCTTGCTGCGCGCGCAGCCGGCGGATAATTCCGAAAAGCCGTTCCGTGTCATGCTGTGTGAGCACTGCCGTGGGTTCGTCCAAAATGAGGATGCGCGCCCGGCGAGATAACGCTTTGGCAATCTCCACGCGCTGGCGGTTGCCGACCGAGAGGGTGCCCACGCGAGTGCTCACGTTGAGATCACTTGCATCGAGTGACTCAAGCACGGCACCGGCCTCGCGTGCCGCTCGTGGCCAATCTAGCACCGTACCGAAGAGCGTGCGTGGCATGTGTCCGGCAAAGATGTTTTCCGCGACCGTTAGCTCGGGGTAAAGACTGAAGTCCTGGTAGATGGTAGCGATCCCCTGCGCTTGGGCTTCTCCTGGATTAGAAAAGTGAACGACTCGGCCCTTCATCTGCAGCTCCCCGGTGTCAGGGGGATAGACGCCGGAGACGATTTTGATGAGCGTTGATTTTCCGGCGCCGTTCTCTCCCAACAGAGCATGCACCTCGCCGAACCGGGCTTCGAACGACACGTCGTCGAGCGCCCGCACTCCGGGGAAGGATTTGCTGACGTTCCGCAACGCCAGCGCTGGCTCAACTTCGTGCTTTGCCAGAGGGGATGATCCAGAGTCTTCTACAGCCATTTGCCAGGTCCCTTCGCGAACTCACCAGCAGGTGTATCCGCCGTCCACGACCAGATTGCTTCCGGTAAAATAGCTGCTTGCATCCGAGGCTAGAAACACGACAACGTTAGCAACTTCGCGCGGCTCGCCGACCCGGCCCATCGGGGTAAATTCCAACCAGTACCTGTACCAGTCCTGGTTGGCCATCCCGATTTTCGTCATCTCTGTTCCAATATAACCCGGAGACACGCTGTTGACTCGGACTCCGCGTTTTGCCCACTCCCCGGCGAGTGATTTAGTCAGCATGATCACCGCCGCTTTCGATGCATTGTAAGCTGACTGTGGCTGTGGCGTGTTCGAGATAATCCCGGACATCGAAGCAGTGTTGATGATACTGCCTTTGCCTTGCCGGAGCATAATTTTCCCGAACTCGCGGCAGCAGTAAAAGACGGCATCAAGATTGATGCTGAGCACCTGACGCCATTGCTCGTCGGTGCACTCCTCAGAGGCAACATTCACCGCGATGCCGGCGTTGTTGAACGCGATGTCGATCCGGGAGTGCTTCTCGACAATTTGCTGAGCCAGTCTCGCCACCCCCTCGGACTTCGTGAGATCGACTTGAAAGAAATCCGCACCCAACTCATGCGCGGCCTTGTTGCCGGATTCAGCATTTATATCGACTAGTACAATTTTTGCCCCGTTATCACGCAAAGCTTTAGCGGACTCCAGCCCGATTCCACGAGCGCCGCCGCTGACCACCGCAACCCGGCCATCAAGAGGAGTGAGGGGGGAATAGCTCATAGTTCGATCAAATGTTCGAAGACATGCACTAATTGCACAGATCGCGATGGCACAGAAAGGAAAATGTGTCCACGTTCCCCTCTGTAGGGCGCCTGGCCCCAGGCGCCTGAATAATTAAGCGGCAGTTCTTGGCGAGCCGGCTGTCGCCTTTGCCAGCACGGGTGGCTCGGCGCTTGAGCCAAGCGCCCTACAAACCCGGAACTCGGAACCCGGACGGAACTCGGAACTCGGAACTCGGAACCCTACATCAGCGTCGCTCCGGCCTCAGCCAGCGGGCTGCGCTCGCCCTTGGTCAGGCAAACGTGCGCAGTGATCGCTTGGCCTTTCAGCCGGTTTCGCGTGTAGACCAGCCCGTTTGACCTGCTGTCCACGTAAGGGTTGTCGATCTGGGCAGGGTCACCGACCATTACGAGTTTCGAACCTTTCGACATCCGAGTAACGACGGTTTTCGTCTCAAGCGGAGTGAGTTGTTGTGCCTCATCGAGGACAAAATAGCGGTTGGGGATGGAGCGTCCTCGAATATAACAAAGCGCTTCGATTTCGACGATCCGCTGTTCGATCAATTGCTCGTAGGGCTTTAATGGTCGGGACGCTCCGTTGGAACCTGGCTCGGCTCCGTGCTTCTTGTGCTTTCTTCCTAGATCCGTGGTGGGGTGCGCCGGAAGAAGCAACTCGAAGGCGTCATAGATCGACTGAAGCCAAGGTTTCATTTTTTCATCGAGCGTACCCGGGAGATATCCAAGCGTGTCTCCCATCGCGACCACCGGCCGGCTGATGGTGAGACCAAAGAACACTTGCGACCAGAACAGATGTAGTCCAGCAGCGACGGCAAGCAGCGTTTTCCCAGTGCCGGCCTGGCCGTAGCACGTCACAAGAGCGATTTCGGGATCAAGGAGCGCGTCGAGTAGGCATTGTTGACCCAGATTCAGCGGTTTCAGATGCACTCCTCGGGGGTTCAGCAATGCCGGCGGAAGATTTAACCTGCGGCAGAACCCGGCTCCGAGGTGCCGCGCAGGCATCAGTTTATTTTCATCGGCCGAAAAAAAGATATATTCGTTGAGTTGCAACCCCTGGGCCCGGTCGTCCTCCAGTTGGATCTCCCGGGTACTGGCGAATCGCTGCAGACCGTGTGGACTGATCTCCAGCGTCCGTTGGCCGTAGCCCTCGACGTCTGTTAGTTCGACTTTGTCATTCTCATAATCCTGCGCCTCCATGCCTATTGCCAGCGCCCTCAATTGCATGTTCAGGTCTTTTGTCACCAGGATCGTTCGCTCCGGATGCACGGACTTCAGATACAAACAAAAGGCCAGAATCCTGTTGTCTGCCTGTTCCAGATTGCCAAATAGCCTTTGAAAACGCCGCAACTCCTTGCCGGTTCCGACCGAAGAAAGGAACCCGTTCACCGCGATTCGAACGGTTCCACCTCCCGGAGTCTTGGCCCCGCGCATGACCGTGCGGCTGTTCTGGCTGAAACAGCCAGTGAGAAAGCGATGGACCGTGCGCGCATTGGCTCCCCGCTCGCTCTGCTCGTTCTTAAACCTGTCCAGTTCGGTCAGGACATCAATTGGAATCCAGACATGATTATCCGCAAATTGATAAATCGAGTGCGGGTCGTGCAAAAGAACGTTGGTATCGAGGACATAGTTTTTGATTCGGCTGCGACGACCATCCCTCGACTCCGCCTGGACTGCCTGCGCTCCGGCCGGTTCCTGAAACAATCCGGGTTGTTCTGCCGGAAACATTTAGTACGGACGCTAGATTAACAGCATGAGCAGCGACCGGCTTTACACGGCGCGGTTGACAGACCTCGTTGAACCGTCATCACGCCCAATCCGTCGGAGATGACTCTGCGTACCCGTTCTCCGGTCTCAGGGTGATGCGTCAGCGGCGCGTCCTTCATACTCTGCCTCAGCTCGAATCGCCGAACCGGAAGATCCGGAGAATCCGGCACCGTTTCATAGATATAGGTGGCCATGAATGGTCGGTACACTATCACTTGTGGTATAGCTCTGGCAAGATAAAGCGTAGCTCGGTTCCCGATGAGCAGAGAATTCACCGGAGGGCAAGCGCCAAAGGTCCAGGCTTTAGCTAGACGCGACCCTGGATCTTCTTGAGCCACCAGCGAGTCCCGACAAATAGAAAACGCCAGTCCTTGAAAAATTCCGGCGGCTTACCCTCGACGGCGTGGCCGGCAAACTGGAAGACCCATCCGAGGGTAAAAAGGGAAAGCGGAATCTTCCAGAATCCCCGAACCAAAGGTGCAAGCAAGAATAGGGGGAGCGAGACAACGATCATCGGAATTCCAAGCGTGTGGAACGTTCGGTTCAGAGGATGTTGATGACTCTGTTCATACTGATCGACCCATGCTTCTAACGGCTTGTCGCCGAAAATGATATGGGATTCGTTCATGAGATTGCGTTTGGCGTTCCGCGTCACTTTCCGCCGAGCGGATAAAGATTTGGCGACCGCACGGGCAAAATCGCGCCATCCTTCAAATACGTCAACCGCCGAACAGCCAGACGCCGAACGCTAAACGTCGAACGCGAAACGCCAAACGCCAAACGCCAAACGCACAAGCCCTACCCGTCACTCCCAAGGGCAGCCAGCGACATGATCTTTTCCTCGGTCGCCTCGTCACGCCCCAATTCACCGGTTAGTTTCCCCTGACGCATCACGAGAACACGATCCGCGAGGGCCAGGACTTCCATCAGATCGCTGGAAATCACCAGTATGGCCAGGCCTTCCTGCGCAAGCTGGTCCAACAGCGAATAAAGTTCTGCCTTGGTGCCAATGTCGACACCCCGGGTTGGTTCGTCGACAATCAGGACTTTTGGCTGGACCGCCAGCCACTTGGCTACCAGGACTTTTTGCTGGTTACCCCCGCTCAGGAGGCTCGTTCGCTGCTCATAACTGGGCGTTCGTACGTTGAGCCGCGTAACGAATCGCTCGATCAGGGCATGTTCCGCCGAGCGGTCCACAAACTGCCCGCGTGCCAGGCGGCGCAGCGAGGCCATCGAGATGTTTGTCCCGACGCTCGACCCAAGAACGAGTCCCATTGTCTTACGATCTTCAGGAACGAATGCTATTCCCGCGCGCATAGCTTGTTCGGGCCGCTGTACATCAATCCGTTTCCCATCTAACCAAACTTCGCCGTGGTCCGGTCGCGGTGATCCGAAAATGCCCAGAGCAGTTTCGCTTCGGCCGGCACCGACGAGTCCAGCCATCGCGACGATTTCGCCGCTGCAGAGGTAGAAGCTGACATCCTCATATTGTGCTTTTCTCGTTAGCCCCTTGACCTCGAGCACGATTTCTCCTCTCTTCTCAGGCGCGTGCCGATGGAATCGCAGGAGCTCGCGCCCGACCATCAGTCGGACGACTTCCGCCTCGGTTGTCGCGGTTATTTTTGTGGTGCGAACATGCTTCCCATCCCGCAGCACTGTGAGTGTGTCACAGAGCGTGAACACCTCAGCCAGACGGTGTGTTATATAAATCACCGTGACCCCGTGTGATTGTAGATCGGAGATGACTCGGAAGAGTATCCCCGACTCCGTTTCGGAGAGACTGGAGGTCGGTTCGTCCAGTATCAGGAGGCGCGGCTTCCGGACGAGACTCTTGCAGATCTCAATTAATTGCTGGTGTGCTACGGTCAGCTGTCCCACCAAAGTGTCGGGATCAAGAGGGATACGGAGCCGATTCAAAATGAGCGAGCTCTGCTTTCGCAACGTTTTGCGGTCCAGGAACGAGTTCGCGACGCGGGGCTCAAGTCCGAGGAAGATATTTTCTGCGATCGTGAGGTTCGGGGTGAGATTCAATTCCTGGTAAACGATGGCAATGCCCTTGCTCTGGGCTTCTTTCGGGTTAATAAACCGGACAGCGACATCATCGAACTCCAACGAGCCGCTATCCGGTTGCTGCGCGCCTGCGATGATCTGCATCAGGGTGCTTTTCCCTGCTCCGTTTTCGCCTAGAATCGCGTGGATGCTCCCTCGCTCGACGTCGAAACTGACGTCGCTCAGAGCCTGCACCCCTGGGAAATGTTTCGAGATGCTTTGGATCCTAAGAATGGCTGACATGGCCCGTCCTTGTAGGGCGGCTGGCCCAGCCGTCGAGAGAATAGTACATTTCCGAGGGGATTCCCCGTTTGGGGTCCAGGCGGCTGGGCCAGCCGCCATATAACCGCCGCTACTTCAAAAATTGGTCAACATTGCTCGAGTCGACGACGTCCACACCGGTGTCGACCACTGGTGGGACACTTTTTTTGTCGACGAGGTCGTTAAGCATATCGATGCTCTTTGCACCCATCGCGACCGGCCGCTGACCGATCAAGGTATTGCAGTATCCCTCTTTCAGTAGCTTCAACTGCTCAGGCAGGGTGTCGAACGAGACCACGACGAACTTGTGAGCCTTGATGTCGTTTACCCGGCTGCCGATCGCCTTGATGTAGGCTTCCGGCGCAAAAAGCGGCCAACCGCCGGAAAAGAAAAAGCCGTTCAGGTCGGGATGCCGGGTGAGCACGTCCTGAATGATCTGGATCGCCTTGCTTGCATCATCGTTGCAGGCAAAAGGTGAACCCGGAACTTCAGTGTAGTTGTCGCCGTTTACGAACTCTCGAAATCCTTTGATCCGCTCGTTCAGATTCGCTGCCGCCAGACCACCGGTGATGATGGCGAACTTGCCCTTCGGCATTAGCTTCTGGAATGCCTTTCCACCTTCTTCACCCCCAGCGAGATTGTTGGTCCCGACAAAGGCTATTCGGTCCGCTTTCGGCGAGTCCGAGTCAAACGTGATCACCGGTATACCTTTCTTCCGGGCTGAGGCAACGACGCCGATCACTGAATCAGCGTCCATTGGGGCAACCGCAATGCCATCTACGCCTTGGCTAACCAAATCCTGGAGTACCTGAACTTGCTGGGCAGCGTCAGCGGTGGGCGGTCCGGTGAACTTGGCCTGCACACCAATCTTCTTAGCCTCCTCTCTCATTCCCCGCTCTACATCGTTGTAAAAGGGGACACTTATTGTCTTCGGCACAAGTGCGAACACCCGCGGTTTATCGGCCGCCTTGGCAACCGTCAGCGCGGCGATGGAGAGGCTTACCAGTCCGGCCGCAATATAGATCTTCATTGTTCTCATGTTAGCTTCTTCAGTGTTTGAGACGTTGGTGCGCCCCTTAAACCCGCTGACTCTCGACGGATTTATCCCTCCTTTATTCCAATTCCGAAAGTGGCTTGTAGGGCGGCTGCCGAGCCCGCAGTCGCTCCGCTCGCCCGCAATGCTGTCGCGTAGCG
>JBAUZZ010000602.1:0-9538 GCA_049585495.1 Chthoniobacterales bacterium
CGAGCACCTCATCTAGAATCACAATTTCCGGATTCAGATGAGCGGCGACCGAAAACGCAAGTCGCATGTACATCCCGCTCGAGTAATTTTTGACCGGTACGTCGATGAATTGCTCCAACCCGGAGAAATCGACAATCCGATCAAAACGGCGGCGAACCTCTTTTCTGGAAAGTCCCAGCATCGTCCCGTTCAAGTAGATATTGTCGCGCCCGGAAAATTCGGGATGAAACCCCGTCCCGACCTCCAGGAGACTCGCTAACCGGCCGTAAACCCTGACACTGCCTATGGTCGGTTGCGTGATCCGTGACAAAATCTTCAAAAGCGTCGATTTGCCCGCTCCATTTTCACCGATGATCGCCAGAGTCTGGCCGTGAGAAACCTGGAATGACACATCTTGCAGGGCCCATAAGTAACGGGAGGAGGCGCTTGCTTTCGCTGCTTCTCCCGGACGAAGCAAGCGGCGAAGTCCGCCCATCGTCTTCGCGGCGACGTCCTCGAAAAAGGCCCGTTGATTGCGCTCGCCCAGGAAGAAGCGCTTGGAGATGTGCCGAGCTTCAATAGCTACCGACATTGTTAGATAGTGTCCGTGAAAGTGCCTTCTGCTCTGATAAAGGCCCAGAGCCCTGCTACCAACAGGATGACAGTCATGATGCAGGCGATGATCGCAGGCTGGGTCTGGGCATGTTCGGTACCGAAAAGGCTGGATCGATAGCATTCAATGAAGCTCGCCATCGGATTAAGGTTCATCAGCCATTGCAGATTGTCCGGTACCATTGATCTTGGATAAATCACAAAGCTGCCAAACATCCAGAGTTGGAGAGTATAACCAACCACGATGTTGAGGTCTCGATACTTGACGGTCGCGGAAGCGATCAGGCACCCAAGACCAAGGGCCAGGAGTGCCATGGCGAGCAGGATTCCAGGCAGAGCAAAAATCTTCGGACCAATTTCGATTCTCCTGCCGTGAAGTTCAAAGTAAGCAATCACCGACAAGAGCACCAGGAATTGAGCAATGAAGTTGAGGAAGTTCATGCTGATCTGGCTGAACGGGACGATCAATCTTGGGAAATAGATTTTCCGAAAGAGACCGCCACTCCCAAGGAAGGTGGAGGAGACCTGAGAGAGACAGTTAGAAAAAAAATTCCAGGCAATGATGCCGGACATGTAAAACACGAGTGGTGGCAATTCCGTCGTAGGCAAACGAGCGATTTGCCCGAAAACAATCATAAACACCACGGACGCCAGGAAAGGTTGGACGAAAAACCACAGAGGTCCAAGGAGCGTCTGCTTGTACGCCGCGACGAAATCTCTCTTAACCAGCAACAAGTACAACTCGCGATACGCCCAAAGCTCTTTCGGATGGGTGCTCAGTATTTTGTCAGCATCAACGACATACCTGGGCTTCGGTGGTTTTGCACCTCCGTCGGCTCCACTGAGCGGTCCCGGGGCCAAATCAACAGCAGTTTTGGCGTTTTTCGTGCCGGATGTGTCGGCCATAGCTGGTACAGAGGCGTACAAAACCTGTTCACCCTTCTTTGTAAAGCGGTTTCTCTGAAGCTCTGAAAGAGCCAGCCCCTACCGGGGGTGAGCCTCATCAATCCGGTAGAACCCGGTAGGGTCAGCTCTCCCGCCTGCGGCGAGGCAAGCCGAGCTGACCGCTGGAGTTTGGCCAATTTTCCGCTAAAGGATAGGCGTTGAACTTCCCAAGACGCCGGCCCTGGGCCGAGTCTTTTGGAAAAGATCGTCTCCAAATCAGTGCGTCTGATTTTGGCGCTGCAAGCGCTGGTCAGCTGTAGTCGCGCTCCTTCAGAGCGCGTCGCTTTTTGGGGTACGAAAAACCTGGGGCTGCGCCCCAGGCTCCGGTTGTCTCGGCGCTTCCAGCGCCAAAATCGGACGCTCTGATTTAGCCTGAGCGCAAAGTGCGGATTTGTCTAAGTAAGAAGTTCTTTGAATCTAGTCGGATCTCGCAGTGCCACGAGATTGCAATAGGCAAGTTCTTTAGCTGGGTTCGGCAACGAGGTCTCTTCCAGAGAGACCAGGCGACTGCGCCTCAAATGATAAATGCTGAAGCCGAGCTCGGTCAGGTAGGACAAAAATTGGTCGGGATCGGCCCCGGCCCGGCGAAGGCCAAAAGGCCAATATTCAAAAACCAGTACGATCGCTTGATTATCTTCAAGTACGTGACGGCCACCTGCCAGAGCGGCGGCTTCCCACCCTTGAATATCTATTTTCAGGAAGTCGATCCTTGTTCCCGCAAAGAGTTCGTCCAAGGTAACCGCCTTAACCTGGATGCTGTCCAAGGTTTCCGCGCCGTCCGGGATGATGTAATTGTTTCCTAGATGGATGTGGCCAAGTTGTAAGCCAAGGACGCCGGACGAACTGGAGACAGCCATCTGGGAACATTCGACATTTTCGATCCGATTCTCACGAACATTAGCTACGAGTTGTTGGTAAAGCATCGGATGGGGCTCAAAAGCGAAGATCTTTCCCGGCCGAACCAGATCAGCCAGAAAAAGTGTATAAAGTCCCTGATTGGCTCCCAGGTCAACCGCCGTCATACCGTTCCTGACCAACCGACGAAGAACTCCGACTTCTTGCCGGCCAAGGACTCCGAGTTTATGCAGCGACAGACTGGCCAATCGATCAAGAGTGGCCGCGCGAAAGACACGGCCGAAAACCTTAACTCTTCGTTTCCAGATCCCAAGCTCGTTGACTCGTTGCAAGAACATCGCAGAAAACATTGAATCCGTTCTCGAGCGGTAGTTGCTCTGAAACAATCTATCAGAGCGGATACCATTAGAAAGGTCGTCGGGGAGAAACGACCCTGCCAAACCGAGGCAGCCGGGAACGAAATGTTTTGGTTGACATGGCTGTCCAGGAATTGTTTGAAAGGGAATCCTTGGACATGGAGGCATTGAAACCGAAGCCCGCGGTGCAGCATTTGATCGAGATGCGTTCCAACCGGGAGGCTTGGCGGCGATGCAGTCTGCTCAGAGTTGTATACGGTCGCTTTTACGAGTTGATCCGGGAGAACCTGGCTCCTGTCCCTGGGCCAATCGTGGAGCTCGGTTCGGGGATCGGAGCGGTCAAAGAGTTTATTCCCCAATGTGTCACAACGGATATCTTTCCCAACCCATGGCTCGATCGTCGTGAAAATGCGTATGCTTTGAATTTTCGCGATGAAAGTGTCTCCAGCCTGATTCTGCTCGACGTGTTTCATCATCTCCAATATCCGGGAACAGCTCTGAACGAGTTCGGAAGAGTTCTACGTGACAGGGGGCGCGTCATCATATTTGAACCGGCCATGGGGCTGTTGGGCAGATTCGTTTACGGACTTTTCCATCATGAACCGCTCGGACTTCATGAGCCGATCACCTGGCTCGCTCCCGAAGGGTTCGATCCGGAAAGCGCTAACTATTTTGCCGCTCAGGCACACGCCTCCAGGGTGTTTCTCGGCAATGAATTCAAAGAAGAATTGAAGTCCTGGAAGTTGCTCAGAATCGAGCAACTTCCAGAAATCGCGTACGTCGCCTCTGGAGGGTTCAGTAAACCGCAACTTTATCCTTGCGCCGCGCTTCCTGTTATCCGCGGATTGGAGAAACTACTGGCGGCCTGGCCACAGTTGTTTGCCACGCGCTTACTCATCGTTCTGGACAAGGAATCAGTTGAGCAACGGCAATGAAAAACCGGTGGTTGGCTAACCATACCCGAGAGCATCTCGCCAAGGTTAAACGATACTACGAGAATTCCGGGGGATTGACCAGGACGGCTCGCTCTTACCGCGACATCATTGCTGGATACTACAATTTGTTGATTCCCCCCTCTGCGTCCGTTCTGGAAGTTGGCTGCGGCGCCGGTGAGCTTCTGTCTAGACTTCGGGTGGCCAAACGATGCGGCGTCGATCTGTCTCCCAGACAGATCCAATTGGCAAAGGAGAAAATTCCTGATGGAAAATTCTACGTTCAAGCCGGCGAAGACCTGGATCTGCCCGGCCAAACCTTTGATTACATCATCGTTTCCGAGACGGTTAACCTGGCCGCGGACGTACAAAGATTATTCGAAAGTTTGAAGTTAGTATCCCATGAGAACACCCGACTTATCGTTAACATTTATAGCTCGCTATGGCGGCCGGCAATCTGGTTAGCTACCGGGCTCGGTCTTCGAAATCGGCAACCTGAAAGTAACTGGCTCTCGAAAGAAGATGTGGCGGGTCTGATGCACCTGACGGGATGGGAACTGGTTCGCCAGGAGTCCCGTACCTTGTGTCCGGTGAAGTTACTTGGAATCGAGCCGTTGCTCAATCGCTTCGCGGCACCGCTGCTGGGACCGCTCTGTTTCTCTGTTTTTTCGATAGCACGATTGTCGGCGACTTGCGCAGAGAAAACGGTCTCGGTAGTAGTTCCAGCGAGGAATGAGGCTGGGAATATCGAAGCGGCCATCAAACGGACGCCCGAGATGGGTGTCTGGACCGAATTTATCTTTGTGGAAGGCAACTCGAAAGATAATACCTGGGATGAGATCCGGCGAGTGAAAGAGGCCTATCCACACAAGCGGATCAAGATCCTGCAACAGACCGGCAAAGGGAAAGGGAACGCGGTGCGAGAGGGGTTTGCCGTAGCCGAGGGAGATTTGCTGATGATTCTGGATGCGGATTTAACCATGCCACCGGAGGAACTTCCCAAGTTCTATGATGCGTTGATTTCCGGGCGTTGTGAATTCGCGAATGGTTCCCGGTTAGTCTATCCCATGGACGAAAAGGCGATGCGTTTTCTGAATTTATGTGCCAATAAGCTGTTCAGTGTCCTGTTCAGTTGGCTGCTGGGCCAGCAGGTGAAGGACACGCTCTGCGGCACAAAAGTCCTCACCAAAGAGAGCTACGACGGCATCGTGGCAAACCGGTCTTACTTCGGCGATTTCGATCCATTCGGCGACTTTGACCTGCTCTTTGGAGCGAGCAAGCTGAACCTGAAAATCCTGGATATTCCGATCCGGTACAAAGAGCGCGTCTACGGAGAAACGAACATCCAGCGTTGGAAACATGGTTGGTTGCTTCTCCAGATGGTAGTTTTCGCAGCGCTCAAGTTGAAGTTTATTTGAAGGGTCCCCCTCGGCCCTGCCGCCAACTTTCCAGTTTCAGCGATTCGATACGGCTGAATTCGCGCACGTTCGCGGTGACCAGCCTGCACTTTGAACGAAGGGCCTGGGCGGCAATCAGAAGGTCGTACGGACCGATCGGCATTCCTGTGCTCCCAAGCTCAGACCGAAGCCGCGCCGCCTCCTGCGCCGCCAGCCGATCAAACGCGACTACCGTCAAGAGATTGAGAAGCTTGTCGACTTTCCGTTTCTCCCTCTCCGAATGACGCGTCAGGTAAACACCAGCATAAAGCTCGAAGGCAGAAATCGATGACACAGCGCAATCGTCGGGGCTGAGCTCCTCCAATCTTTCCACTACGGCTGCAACGCCGCGAAGAACATCGATACAGGTGTCGGTGTCGAGGAGAAACACTGGCTAACCGAGTTCTTTGACCGGCGGTGCCTCGGGCTGGTGCGGCCGTTTGAACCTGGAGTCTCTGATCCTGATTGTTTGAAAGAATCCTCGCGGCCACCGTCTTTTCTCCTTCGGTATGAGAACCACCCGATTCTCTTCCCGGACGACGTACACCTCAGAAACTTCAAACCGAAACTCCTTCGGCAAACGAACCGCTTGCGATCCTCCAGTGGCAAACAGCTTGGCGGTCTTCATGTATATACAATATCTACCTCACGAGACTCCGGTCAAGCTTGAGCGTTTTGCCCCTCAGCCCTTGATCGGCGCATGGAGTCGGAGAGCTGCCCCTACCGGCTTGATGAGCCCGTCACTGGCCTTGGCGGCACGGGTCGGCTGGCCGCGGCAGTCGAGCTCTGGCGGCGCAGTCGCACAAACGTGGTGTTGTCGCCGTACCTCATCCAGGGACCTTCCGGAACGTAACAAAAATCGACGAACCTCCAGTCGCAGGCATCCATTCCGCCCACGCGCAGATAATCGCGAACGGCCGGAGAAACATCCAATCCGGCATCCTGGTTTCGATTCGGTTTGGGGCATTCGTTACCGAAGACGTATTGCCAGTCATCGGTCCGGAACGGTCCGGCGTCTTCCCACTGGGCAAAGCAAACCCTGTGTCCGTGCCGGATCGCTACCCATCGGCCTTTGCAAACCGATTGCCCATCGCGGACAAAGGCCTGCTTGAACCAAGGGATTACCTGCGCTGCTTCCAGCTTGGTGTGATGATCATCAACATCGTTGTAGGGGAGAGCAACATAGAACGGATTCTGCCGTGGGAGAAAATCGATCGGGATAAAGTTCCGGCGGGCTCCCGAATCCGGGTTATCATACCCACCGTAGCTTGAGCACCACTCTCCATCCCAAGCGCTCTTATCGTTTGGAACCGGGTTGTCAAAGTCTGCCTGTTCACCGATCCAAAAGACTGTGGTGGTGACGTTGAGCTTCCACGGATATTGCCCAGGGACGCCGCCGGCAGCGCCCGGTCCGGCCAGGGCCGAAGCTATGCCAAAGCGCTGACCCGGGCCGCTGAAGCCGATCTTCGCCGGCGACATGATTACATTAGGCGTAACCTTATGAAGCGCCTTTTCCCGCAACTGCATGGCGTACCTCGCGAAGTCCCGGTTGCTCTGTTTTTGCGATTGCCCCAAAGCATTAGCGCATGCGACCGCAAACAGAGCGGCAGCTATGCCTCGGTTGATCACGTGATGCCAGCCCTCTTCGAGGTCGATGCGAAGGGGTCGAACCATTTCAAACGGGGTACCAGTTGCCTCAAAAGCCAACAAGCAAAAACTACCAACTTGATTCGGCTGAAAAGCCGTCGGTCAGCTCGGCTTGCCTCGCCGCAGGCGGGAGAACTGACCCTACCGGATTGATGAGCTCCCCCTTCGGGGGAAAATCGCTGAAAAAGCCGATGCACTACTGCCACATTCGTTACCCAATCGGGTTATTGTGGAAGTTTAATCTTCCAGGTAGTTGCAGAGTACTCACCGATTTGCCAAATATGAAAACGGAAGAAACGAAAATTCTCGTAAAAGCCGCTGCGCTGAAAGCGCGTGACAGTTACGGAAAAATAAGGTGTTATACACACTGCCTGTGGGACAGTCCTTAGCTAGTATCTTTCTGCACCTTGTCTTTTCGACCAAAGAGCGGCAACCCTTCCTGCGTGGCTAAGGAATCCTCCGTGCGAGACTCAATCGAAAATCATATCCTGTCCCCGGTGAATTCCGGGTATGTGTCAGCCGGCTCGGGTGTTTGCGACTTTCAAAAGATACTTGCCGTAGGCGCTTTTCTTAAACTTTTCTCCGAGCCTGACGAATTCATCGTGCGTGATGAAGCCTTGCAGATAAGCGATTTCCTCGGGACAGCCGATGCGCAGGCCCTGACGTTTTTCCAACGTCTGCACAAAAGCGGCGGCTTCGAGGAGACTGTCATGTGTTCCCATGTCGAACCAGGCGAACCCGCGGCCCATTCGTTTAACTTCAAGCTGACCCCGCTCAAGATAGGCGCGGTTGACGTCGGTGATCTCCAGCTCGCCGCGCCCGGAGGGTTTGAGGCTGGCAGCGATATCGACTACCTGCTCATCATAAAAGTAGAGGCCGGTCGCCGCCCAGTTTGACCGGGGCGCGCGCGGCTTTTCCTCGATGGAGCGCGCCCGTCCGTTCTCGTCAAATTCGACGATACCGTAGCGCTGGGGGTCATCGACATAATAGGCAAAGATAGTGGCGCCGGCCGGCTGGATATTTCCCGGAGTTACCAGGTCGGCCATCCCGTGACCGTAGAAGACATTGTCGCCGAGGATAAGCGCTGAAGGCCCGCCTTTGACGAAATCGGCTCCGATAATATAGGCTTGAGCTAAACCGTCAGGGCTCGGTTGCGGAGCATAGCTAAACCGTAATCCCCATTGTAAACCATCGCCGAGCAAACGTTGGAATTGCGGCAGATCGTTCGGCGTCGAGATGATCAGGATCTCGGTAATTCCAGCGAGCATCAGGACGCTCAACGGATAATAGATCATCGGTTTGTCGTAGACCGGAAGCAGCTGTTTGGAAGCGGCTAACGTCAACGGGTAGAGTCGAGTTCCGCTACCGCCGGCGAGGATGATGCCTTTCATGGGTTAAAACGGTAATCGGTAATCAGTAATCAGTAATTGGTAATCAGTAAAACGCCGAATGCCGACCTTCGTACAATCCACTAAGGCGAAGCTGATTTTCGGAAATAGGTGCTCCCGAAAAGGCTCATTTGTCCCGCTTCGCGAGACGAATTCGCCCTACCGTTCTTCCTCCAATACTCCATCACTCCAATATTCCGATTCCCCGTATAGACGCTCCAGGCAGGCACTGAGCGATGTACGCCACAACGGCAATTGTACGCCGTGGAGACGGGCCAATTTGCTGCAATCGAGCCGGGAATTTTTTGGCCGGCGTGTTGCGGTCGGGTAATCGACCGATGCGATTGGAGTTACCACCGGTTTGGGGCTGCCATTCGCGGCAACAAAGTCGAAGATGGCAGCGGCAAAATCGGCCCAGGTTGTCTCTCCGCTGCCCGCCAGATGAAAGAGGCCCCGAAGTTGGCGATCGTGAGGCTTGTTCAAGAGGTTTTGTGCAATGGCCGCGATCGCCGCAGCGATATCCGACGCATAGGTCGGGCAACCGCATTGATCGGACACCACACGGACTTCGCCCCTGGTTGCGGCCAGCGAGAGCATGGTTCGGACGAAATTTTTACCAAAGGGCGAATAGACCCAGGCTGTGCGCAGGATTACGTGATCCGGCGTCGCGGCGGCGACGGATTGTTCACCGGCCAATTTCGAAGCGCCGTACACGTTGGCGGGCGCGACGGGATCCGCCTCGACGTAAGGCGTAGTTTTGCTGCCATCGAAGACGTAGTCGGTGGAGAGATGGATAAGCGGTACACCGAGCGCACACGCGGCGGCGGCGACGGCGCGCGCACCTGTCCCGTTGATCGCGTAGGCCTGCACCGGCTCTTGCTCCGCCCGATCCACGGCAGTATAGGCAGCGGCGTTCACCACCAGATCCGGCTCAACGGCGGCCAGCGCCGGCTGAATGGTATCGAGTACCGTGAGATCCAGCTCTGGACGACCAACAGCTGCCACCTCGATTCCGAGCGCCGGGCCTGATTCAACCAACGACCGCGCCACCTGCCCATTCTTGCCAGTTACTGCAACACGAATCGACATCAAATCTTTCCTTGTAGGGGATTAAACCAAAATCCGACAGCTCAAGAAACGAGATAATGAAGAGCGCGGTTAGCCTCCGTGACCACCGTGGCCTCCGTGCGATGCCCTCTTCTGTTCGCTTTAGCCATTAACCAAGCGTTTGATGCAAAAGATCCGGTAGGGGCAGATCTCCGAGCTGCCTCCCGGGGCGGACACGGTCGCCTCGGAGATGCGACCCTAGTGCGCCTGAGAATGCGCACCAACAGCGGGGTGGAAGTCCCCGTCGGACAGAGCACTGGCTGTCCGTAGCTGAAGGTAAC
>JBAUZZ010000603.1:0-22497 GCA_049585495.1 Chthoniobacterales bacterium
GCACAGACGATCGTCGCCTGAATCAAAAACGCTAACCATCAGCGAATCCGGCAGCAGCACTACTGCTGGAAAGCGTAATCACTCCGTGTTCCAATTCAGCGATCGCCCAGAAATCGGCTCGAATAAATTCTCGCCCTACCGAACCGCCCATTCCCACCCCACACTCACACTCACACTCACACTCACCCTCACACTCGCACTCGCACTCGCACTCGCACTCACACTCACCCTCACACTCGCACTCGCACCCCGCACTCAAACCGCCTTCTGCCCCGGGCGCAAATCGTTCCGGCCGCGCGGAAACAGTATCAGCTGTTTCAGAGAGGATTTTTGGCGAACGAAAAAGGGTATTCCATATCCGCCCAGCAAGTGACCTCGCCCCGTAAGCACCACCAGTTTTACCTTTGGGTTCCTTCCCTTGAATTCAAGAATTCGTGCCGCCATTGTCTGGTCCCAAACTTCCTGGGCCTCGAAGAAGCGCCGCAGGTCGCTCTGTTGCACTCCCGGATGATCTCCAATCAACGAAACGAAGTTCTGGAATGCGCCTTCGCTGGCGACAAATCCCTCCGGCATCATTTGCTTCTCTGCACTGGTCAAATTTTCGCCGTGCGCCACCTTGCGCGGAAGGTCCGAGGGAGCGTTCAGCGCGATGTTCCGAATCCGGCTTTGTTCGGCAACCTTCAGGATTTCGGAATAAAAGGGGGAATAGACGCCCCAATTCCTTTGGAAATCAGTGCGCTTTGATAGTTCGTCCCAAGAAATCTTGTGGTGGTACCAATCGTCAAGGATAGGCTGCTGCGTCCAGTCAAACATTTCCCAGCCCATCGCAAAGCTAAGCTTTCGGGCGAGCATGCCTTGGATCAGTTGGAGTTGATACTCGTGATGCGCCGGATCGGTATGCGTTTCCCCGACGTAGATGACATCAGCTTGCTTAACCGCCTTCCAGAATTCAGCATCGCCATCCGCCGAACGATTAACTTGTTCCAGGACCTGTCGCCCGGAGGTGTGGAAGGCGCAGGACGACATCGAGACGCTACCAGCCAGGAGAACGAATAGCAGGACCGAATACGAACCTTGAAGAACCTTTGCAGGGCGGAATCTTGGTGGGGCGAACTTCATGTGAGCCGATGTTACGATCAGAGTAATCAGTAGTCAGTAATCTGTGATCAGTATGGACCGATTTCTGGCTTTGCTTTCTAACCCTACGTTTTGAACCTGTACCAAATGAATTTTAGGCCTACGATGCTGACTTCTAATTAGGGATTATCGTAACATCGGCTCAACTAAAGTTTCGCCCGAACAACGCTTCTCGTTACCACGCGCCTGCAATCACCTATGGCCGGTAGGGCGAATCTTTAGATGAGCCGGCGTTCTCGGCCTTGAGGGCGTTCTCAGCGTTGACGGCGTTCTGGCCGTTGACGGATCTCTTACCCAAGTCAACCATAGGCTTATGGCGTCCTACGATTTAATCGTGCTTGGCGGCGGTCCCGCCGGCTATACGGGAGCAATCCGGGCGGCCCAACTCGGACTCAATACTGCGATCATCGACAAACGCGAAGTGCTCGGCGGCACTTGCCTCAACATCGGCTGCATACCAAGCAAGGCCCTCCTCGCCTCGTCCGATCACTTCCAATTCGCCAGGCATCAAGCCGAACGTCACGGTTTGAAATTCGAGAATTTAAACCTCGATCTAGCCAAAATGATGCAGCGCAAAGACGGCGTCGTTCGTCAACTCACTCAAGGTCTCGAGTTCCTCATGAAGAAGAACAAGATCACTCGCCTGCGAGGGGTCGGACAGGTCGTCGCACCTGGTAAAGTCGTTCTCACCAAGCCCGACAACGATCAAGAAGAACTCCTGGGAAAGCATGTCGTCCTGGCTACTGGCAGTGTCCCCTCCGAGCTATCGAATCTTTCCGTCGACCGTACCTTCGTCGTCACCAGCGAGGAAGCGCTTTCATTTACTGAAGTCCCGCCAGAGTTGGTGGTGGTGGGTGCCGGATCCATCGGGCTCGAGCTCGGTTCGGTCTGGTGCCGGCTTGGTGCGAAGGTAACCTTCATCGAATTCTTGCCGCGCATCGCTGCAGTTTTCGATCCGGATGTGACGCAGGCGCTACAGAAGGCGCTGGAACGCGAAGGACTAAAGTTCCACCTGGAGACGGAAGTCACTGGCATTGTCGTCAAAGACGGGAAGGCGATCGTCGAGGCTCAAACCAAGGCGAAACAGACTCTGCAGTTCAGCGCCGATAAAGTGCTCGTCGCCGTCGGCCGCAAACCGTATCTCGAAGGCGCCGTCGCGAAGGATCTCGGGCTCAAGCTTACCGATCGGGGCCGGGTCACTGTCGACGAGCGTTTCCGCACCAACGTTCCGAGTCTGTACGCGATTGGCGATATCATCGATGGCCCGATGCTGGCTCACAAAGGGGAAGAAGATGGAATCGCTTGTGTCGAATTAATCGCCGGCAAAGGTGGCCACCTGAACTACGACGTCATCCCGAACATCATCTACACCAGCCCGGAAGTGGCAGGCGCCGGGCTCACTGAAGAACTCGCCAAACAGAGAGGGATCCCGGTCAAGGTCGGTAAATTCCCCTTCGTCGCAAATGGACGCGCACTCGCTAGCGATCAATCTCAGGGATTCGCCAAGATGCTCGCCGATCCGCGGACGGATAAACTCTTGGGGGCCCAAATCATCGGCGCCGAGGCCTCGGAACTGATCGCGGAAACTGTCACCATCATGGAATTCGGTGGAAGCGCCGAAGACCTCGGCCGTACGGTTCACGCTCACCCCACGATGAGCGAGGCGATCAAAGAGGCGGCACTAGCGGTGCATAACCAGGCGTTCTCGATTCCCCCAAGACAGGCCGGAGGGTGAGTTTGAGTGCGAGTGCGAGTGCGAGTGTGAGTGCGAGTGCGAGTGTGTTCAATGCCATCCTCCTGCGCAAGATCCGTTTCTCAGACACGAGCCTCATTCTCACCTGGTTCACGGATCAGCACGGTAAACTCAAAACGATGGTGAAGGGCGCATTGCGGGCCAAGAGCCCATTTGCGGGAAAGCTGGATCTCTTCTTCCACTGCGAACTGCTCGTCTCCTTCTCGCGCAAGAGCGAGCTTCACGCCCTCCGGGAAGTATCGATCATTGAGCCCTTCGCAGCCATCCGAACAAGTTATCTGAAGACGCTGGCAGCGTCGTACTTCTCCGAACTCGTCGAGGAAGTGACGGAACCGGAGCATGCCGTGCGCGAAATCTACGATCTCTGCCTGCGCGCGCTGAACTATTTGAACACGAGAGAGCCTGATTTGCGAGCAATTCAGTTTTTCGAGTTTGAGCTCTGCCGGTTCCTGGGTCTCGAAACGCAGCCTCTCGACTCGGCGGCTGAACGGCTCACCGATGTGTTAGGGCGTTTACCAAGATTAAGAACCGATGTCCTCCGGGCCGTGCGGACAGGGGCTGCAGATAGCCACGAACCGTAGGGCGATCCGCCAAGGCGAGTCCGTTGGTTTGTAGGGCGCCTGGCTCAGGCGCCGGGACCGCGTCGGTTCTTCCGGCGGCTGAGCCAACCGCCCTACAACGCAAAGCACATCCTATGTCACTCAAACCGGAGTGCATCGATTGGATCAAGGGATGCCGCCTTATGCGCGGGGTACAGCCCAAAGATAATACCGATCGCGGAGCAGAAGAGCACTCCGAAAAGCGCCCAACCCCACGGAAAGACCAGGTTCGCTTTCAGCCAGACAGCCAGCGCGTTCCCGGCCAAAACGCCAAGTATGACGCCGCTCACCGCGCCCGCCAGCGAAAGAAAGAGAGCTTCGAGCAGAAATTGCCAATGGATATCACGCGAGCGAGCGCCGAGCGATTTTCTGACGCCGATCTCCTTGGTCCGCTCCGTTACGTTGACGAGCATGATGTTCATAATCCCAATGCCTGCAGCCACCAGCGCAATCGTGCTGATGACAAATGCGCCAATCCTTACGACGCCGGCAATGCTTCGAAAGGCGTTGGCTAAGGAATCATTGGAGTAGACTTCAAAATCATTTGGCTGTTCGGCTCTCAGACCCCTCGCCTTCCGAAATGCTTCGACCGCGAACCCCATTGTCTCTCCAAGAACCATCTGGTCTTTGGCTGCGATGGCGACATTGATCGAGCGATTCCTGGAGCCGTAGTTTTCAAAAAACTTCGTAATTGGGATAATGACATAGTCGTCATCACTCGAACCAAACGCCCCTCCTTTTTGGGCGAAGGTGCCTATGACTTCGTAATTTTTTCCATCTAACTTGATAATTCGTCCGATCGAGCTGCCTTGAGGAAACAAGCGGCCGACAATTTGTTGCCCTAAGACACAGACACTTCGCGAGAACTCCACATCCTGATTCGAAAGATTACGGCCTTCATCGATGGCAAAATTATTGGCTGCAATAAATCCCTGGTTGGTCCCACAGATGACCAGGTTTGGATTTGTTTTTTTGTTCTCGTACACGGCCTGTACCCCTTCATCCCAGGCTTTTGGACAGGTCAGTTCCACTTCATCGCCGACTAACCTGGCAAAATTCAGGTAGGTCGGATAGTCGATATTCCGGCGGTTTCTGTACCTGTCATCTCCGAAGGTTTCGAACCCGTTTGGGTACTTCGAAAACTGGAAGACATTCGAACCCAGAAAACTCAGACCTGTCTCGATTGAAGATTGCAGCGCAGAAATCGTAGTCATCACGCTGATGATTGAGAAGATACCAATCGTGATCCCAGACGCCGTCAGAGTTGAGCGAAGCTTGTTCGCCCCAAGCGATTTCCAGGCCATCTTTATGATCTCGAGGATTAGCATAGTGACGGAAGGATCCGTCTGGAGGGCTACGCTCCGTCGTAGCCGTTCTCCTTTCCCTGGGCTGCATGGCGGCGCTGACGGAGCAGCGCCCACCAATAAGGGGTTGAGAGACACCTTCGGAAGCGCGTCCTGGCGCGCCGGCTTTGTAGGGCGCCTGGCTCAGGCGCCCTACAGCGCACTCACACTCATTCATATCTCAGTGCCTCCACCGGATTCAGTCGAGACGCTTGCCAGGCGGGCGCGAAGCCCGAGATGATCCCTGTGAGCATCGAGATAACCAGGGCTACGCCAACCAGGCTTACCGAGAACTCCATCGGAAACGACGGGAACGAGGCAGCCACCAGAGCGAACAAAGAAAAGGCGCAGGCCAATCCAATCACACCTCCCACCAGACAAATCGACACCGCTTCAATAAGAAACTGAATCAAGATCGTCCGCCGGCAAGCTCCGAGCGCGCGTCGGGTGCCAATCTCGCGCGTTCGCTCCCTCACGCTCACGAAAGTGATGTTCATTATCCCAATCGCGCCGACAAACAGCGCCAGACCGGTGATAAACAGTCCGGCAATGGCCAGACCCGCCTTTACCGACCCCAAGGTAGATCGGAACGCTTGCTCCTCGTTAATCGAGAAATTGTCGGGCTGTTCCGGAAGTAGCCCTTCAATCCGGCGGACCGCGCCTCGCAGTTCCTCCTTGGCTTCTTCGAGCCGCTTCCGATCCTTGACTTTGACCCGAATCGAAACTTTCGCCTTACCGATTGCCGTCTCCAGTTTGAAATATTTTTCATAGAATGCCAAGGGGACCACTACTTGCGAGTCCCAGCTGAACAAACCAAGGAAAGACCCCTGCTTCTCGAATACCCCGACCACGCTACATTCCTCATTACCGACTCGTATCATTTTGCCTAACGGGTCTTCCGAGCCGAACAACTTGTCAGCGACGTCTAGCCCGATAACGCTCACGTTCCGGCCGCCTCGGCTCTCGGCTTCGTTTAAGAACCGACCTTCCTGGCAATCCGTCGAGCCAAGGTAGGAATAGGCGTTCGTCGTCCCAAGCGCGTAAACGTTTCTGAGCTGCCGCTTGCCATAAGTTACGGTTTGCACCGATACCGGCACCGCCAGCGCCAGCCCGAGAAGTGAGTTTGGAGTTGACGCGATGATTCCATTCAAACGCTCAGCAAACGAGGTTTTGATATCCGGTCGGTTGCGATAAGCCGAAAAGTCGTCCGTCAGTGCCCATGGCCATTTCTCAACGTAAAGTACATCATCCCCCAACAGAGCCATGCTCCGGTCGAAGCCGGTGTCGATCCCACGAATTGCTGTTCCCATCAAGGTCACAGCAACGACGCCAATAATGACGCCGAGGGCGGTGAGGAAGGAGCGCAACCGATTCGCGGCAATCTGCTGCCCCGCGATCCGGCAACTCTCCGAGAACTCGAACCAAAAACGTTGCATAGAGTGGCACAGGCGTCTCGCCTGTCTTTGTTCCGTTTTATTGTTTACGGGCGGGACGCCAGTGCTGCAATTTCCTGGTCGCTTTCAATCACGCCGTCGCGCAGTCGCACGATCCGCCGTGCATATTGGGCGACCTGCTCCTCGTGGGTGACCACAATGATCGTGTGTCCCAAGCCGTAAAGATTCTCGAACAACGCCATGATCTCCTCGCCAGTGCTTGAGTCGAGGTTGCCGGTAGGCTCGTCGGCGAGAATAATCGTCGGCCTGGTAACCAAAGCGCGGGCAATCGCCACCCGCTGGCGTTGGCCCCCGGACAACTCGTTAGGTCGATGTTGCATCCGATTCCCCAGGCCAACCTCGACCAGGGCAGTCGCCGCCCGCTCCACACGTTCCTCAGTACCAATGCCCGCATAGATAAGGGGCAGCTCAACGTTCTGCAGAGCCGTTGAGCGTGGCAAAAGATTAAACGTCTGGAAGACAAATCCGATTTCCTTGTTACGGATCTGCGCGAGTTCGTCGTCGTCCATGGAGGCCACATCTTTGCCCCGAAACTCGTATCGACCGCGGGTAGGCGTATCGAGACATCCGACCATATTCATCAGCGTCGATTTCCCGCTGCCCGAAGGCCCCATGACCGCCAGATATTCGTTCCGATGAATAAAAAGGTCGACGCCTTTGAGCGCGCGAATGATGCTGTCTCCCATTACGTATTGTTTCGTGATCGCTTCGATTCGGATCACTTCCTCGCCTTTCGAGCGTAATGTTCGCTCCCTCGGAGCTATCGAAGTCTCACTTTGCATCCTTCGGCTTCTCAATCTTTACCTTTGAACCGTCTTTGAGATCCTTACTGATTGACGAGTAGGGGCCGCTGATGATTTCATCACCCGCCTTGATGCCGGAGAGGATCTGAATGTAGTTATTGTCGGCAATCTCCGTCTGGACTGGCACCAACTTTGCCGCATCTCCCTGCTTCACGAAGACAACTCTTTCCAGCTTTTTTCGGTCTTGCGCCTCGGCCTCGGCTGATGACACGCCTCGCTGCTCCTTTTCCCGATCCTGTTTCATCTGCTCCGGCGTTTGGCCGGTCTCACGGCTCCGGACCGTGACCGATTGGATTGGCACTGAGATCGCCTTTTGCACCGTCTGCGTCTCGATGTCCACGCTGGCGCTCATCCCCGGCCGGAGCTGATACTCAGGATGGCTAATCAGGATACGCACTTCGAAATTGGTGACTTCTTGCTGCGTACCCTCGTTCTTTACGCTCGCCGTGCTCGCGATCCTCTTTACTATTCCCCGAAACTGCTTGCCCGGGTAGGCATCGACTTGAACCCGCACCGGATCGCCTACCTTCACGTTCACCACGTCGTTCTCATTCACCTCGACGCGCGCTTCCATCGAATCCATATCGGCTACTCGCATCACTTCAGTCCCGGCGAAATCTCCCGTCGCCACGACCCGCTCGCCAAGCTCGCTGTTCAATGCACTGATGGTCCCGTCCATCGGCGCATATATGACGGTTTTATCGAGAAGAACTTTTGATTGCTCCAACGAGCTTCGTGCTACGTCGATCTGATGGAGCGACGACTCGTAGGTCGCGGTGGAGACTTGGCTCTTCGTATCGGCACCCTTAAAGTCGGTCTCTGAGATTAGCCTCTTGTCAAAAAGGTTCTGCGCCCTGCGCAAATCCAGTCCGTCATTCAACATCTGCGCCTTACGCTGCAGAGAGTCAGCCTGCGCTGCGCTCAGCGCAGCCTCTGCTTGCTTGACTCGCGCGATATAGTCGTCCGGCCTGATCTTAACCAGCAAGTCCCCTTTTTTAACCGGCTGGCCGTCGACGACCGGAAGCTCGATAATTTCACCCGCCACTTCCGGCGAGATTTTCACTTCTACTTCGGGCCGGACCTTTCCCGTCGCAGAAACCAACTGCGTAATGTCCCGGATCGCTGCTTTCTCTGTCGTTATCGGTATTATCGGCTCGCGTTTTTTGAGAAAATAAATCCCGCCGGCGGCCCCGAGCAGCGCGATCACCAATAGCGCCCACCGTTTCCATTTTCTTCGTTTCCGCCGGATGATTTGCGGCGGGGCAACCTGCTGATGCATAGGATCCTTCTCTGAGGCAAGACGTACTGTCGGCCCAAGCTGAAGACGAGCTAAGTTTAAGTTGTCTACGGATAACTCGCCATTCATTTTGTGACCCGAACATTGTAGGGCGGCTGGCTCAGCCGCCGCGAGTTTGCCAGCCCGAACTTTGTAGGGCGGCCGCCGCTGGTCTGGCTTGCAGACTCTGCCCTCTGCAGGTACTTCAGTCAGAGCGCACTGATGACATTTGGATTCTTAGGTTTCGGCAAGATGGCCTCTGCTTTGGTAGAGGGGATGCTGCGAGCCGGCTACTGTGCTCCGGAAGAGATTCTCGTGATCAATCGTCATCCGGAAGCTCTGCACGCAGGTACACAGAAGTCTGGCATTCGTTTGGCCACTTCCACCAAGGCTCTAGTCCAGGAGTCGGATGTCATCATCCTGGGCACCAAGCCAACAGAATCTCTCCAACTGCTTCGGGAAGTTCGGCAGTTCCTGGACGGTAAACTTCTCATCTCGGTCGCTACCGGTATCGGTATCGACAGGCTACAAGACGCCGCCGGGCACCGCACGCGGATCGTCCGCGCTGTTCCCAACACCCCTTCTTTAGTCCGACAGGGAGCAACAGCTTATGCTCTTGGCGATCACGCGACTCAGAGCGATGCTGCGATCGCCGACAAGATTTTTTCTGCTGTCGGCATTGCTTACCGCGTTCGCGAGAACAGCCTTGATGCCGTGACCGGCTTGAGCGGGAGCGGTCCAGCCTATGTTTTCACGTTTATCGAGGCGCTGGTCGACGGGGGAGTGATGATGGGTTTGCCTCGCGATGTGGCCTTCGACTTAGCTGTTCAGACCGTTCTTGGATCGGCGCAAATGATCCGGGATACGAAATTACACCCGGCCGAATTGCGAGAAATGGTCGCAAGCCCTGGCGGGACGACGATGGCCGCGATTGAAACGCTGGAAGCGCGAGGTCTCCGTCATACCGTCATGTCGGCTGTTCGAGCAGCCTCGGAGCGAGCCAGGGAGCTGGGAGGGGAGAGGTGAATGGGGAGAGGTAATCGGCGCAGTCCGGACATCGATAACACTTTTTTCCCAGGGCATGACCGGGATTTTTGAGGCTGCCGGATTTTTACCCGTTCACCGCCCAAAAGTGTTACCTATGTCTTGAACCTATTGTGTTACCGACGTCCTGAACCTGCACCACCACGCCGATAGGCCACACTGCTAAATCACCTCTCACCTCTCACCGCTCACCGCTCACCGCTCACCGCTCACCGCTCACCGCTCACCTCTTTCGTGAATCCTTACGAGGCCATTCTTGACCACCTGCGTTCCAAGTCGCTGTTCCGTGAGCTGCACCCGCTTGAAGCCGTCGCTGGTTGCGTGGTGCGAATCGGGAACGAGACCTGCGTCAACTTTGCCTCCAACGACTACCTCGCGTTGTCCCAACACCCGGCCTTACGCGCCGCAGCCAAAGAAGCCATCGACCAATACGGCGTCGGCGCTGGCGCATCGCGCCTGGTAACTGGGTCCATGGCGCCCCATGAGAAGCTGGAGACCGCACTAGCGGCGTTCAAACGTGCCCAAGCCACTCTCGTTTTCGGCAGCGGCTATGCGGCGGCACTTGGCACGGTCTCCAGCCTGGTCGGGCCCCGAGACGTGATTATTCTCGACAAACTTGTCCACGCTTGCCTGATTGATGGCGCCAAACTCTCCGGGGCGCAGCTGCGTATTTTTCCTCACAATGACATTGGGCGACTGGAAGACCTGCTACGCTGGGCTCGAGCAAAGCATCCTGACGGAGGGGTCCTGATCTTGACCGAATCAGTGTTCAGTATGGATGGGGACCTCGCCAACCTGACGGAAATCGTTCAGCTTAAGAACACGTATGGAGCGCTGCTTCTAGTCGATGAAGCGCATGCTACAGGCGTCCTCGGGAGAAGGGGCGCCGGCCTCGCCGCGCATCTTGGCTTGGCCGATCAAATCGATATCCAAATGGGGACCCTCAGCAAGGCGTTCGGCGTTAGCGGTGGATTTATTGTCGGCTCCCGCCCATTGATTGATCTCCTGATCAACCGCGCTCGAAGTTTCATTTTCTCGACCGCGCCGCCGCCCGCCCTGGCGGCAGCGGCCTGCGCCGCGCTCGATCTCATTCAGTCCGAAGAGGGCGATCGCCTCCGAGCAACACTTTTCTCCAACATTGCCGCCCTTAGTCAGCAGTTGCCGGCCCGTCTTCCGCAAAAACCGGTGAGCGCTATCCTGCCGGTAATCGTCGGCGACGAACGCAGCGCTCTTGAGCTTGCCAGCCGGTTGCGGGAATCTGGATTCCTGGTCCCGGCGATCCGCTATCCAACCGTGGCAAGAGGCGCGGCCAGGCTTCGCATTACCCTCTCGGCCGGGCATTCATCGGACCATGTCCGTGGACTAGCCGCGGCACTTGCTCGACAGCTGTGAAATGCCGTCTCGACGGCGACGACGGAAGCGTCGCCCTCCAAGGGTAAATTCGGAACTTAGTAGGTCAAACCTAAAATCTGAAGTTGCTACTCGAGCGGGCTCGAAAACTCGTAGGACCGCAATAAGGTAAGATGCTCCAAGGCAGTCCGTTATGCTGCTATCAATCAATTTCTGCGAAGTTGAAGCGATTGCACAAAAGCTCCTGCTGAGCCGCCGGAACTTCGGAATTTGGTTTATACAATCGGACCTTCTTGAGGGCGACGCTCCGCCGTCGCCGCAATACCAGAGTGAGTTTGGATTTTATGAATTGAAGCGCTCAATTTTAGACTCGACAAAGGGCTTCTAATAGTGTTCATAAGAACACTATGGCCACCCTACGCATTTCGCCCGCTGATGATCGACCCGGAGTCATTCTCTCCGGCCAGGGATCAGATCTTTGGTTCTTGAGCCTGGCTGACGCCAAGGCGCACGCCGAACATGCTCTTCGTCTTTGCGGCGGGCGCACAGAACTCCGCGATAGTTACGGAAACTTGCTGGACTGGTTCGAGGTTCCGCCAGCCGGCGACGATGTTGTGCGATTCTTCTGAGATCAATCCAAACCATCGCCTCTGGTCTTGTAGGGCGCCTGGCTCAGGCGGCGGGAACTCTGTAGCCGCCTGGAAAGTTCGTTTGTTGGAAAAGCTTCATATCCGCTGATTGCGGCGCCTGAGCCAGGCGCCCTACAAAAGATTTATTCCCTGCGCATTTTGCGGCGCCTGAGCCAGGCGCCCTACAAAAGATTTGTTCCCTGCTCACGTTGCGGGTCCCTGGACGGCGATCCGTTAGGGCTGACACTCACGCTGGCCACTGACACATCCCCACATCCCCGCCCTTGAAAGCCGGGTCGCTCAATGCCAATCTCTCAACTTCAGTTATGCCGTTGAAGAAGCACGATTACGACGAGAGTAAGATCAAGACCTTGTCCGCGCTGGAACACATCCGGCTACGAACCGGAATGTATATTGGCCGCTTAGGCGACGGGAGCCACTACGATGACGGTATCTACGTTCTCCTCAAGGAAATCGTCGATAACGCGATCGATGAATTCATTATGGGCTATGGAAAGCAGATCGATGTCCGGATCGATGGGGACTCCGTTCGGGTACGCGATTTCGGGCGGGGCATTCCTCTAGGCAAGGTCATCGATTGCGTCTCGCGGATCAATACCGGAGCGAAATACAATGATGACGTGTTCCAATTCAGCGTCGGATTGAACGGCGTCGGCACTAAGGCGGTCAATGCCCTGGCCGAAAAATTCACTGTTACCAGCTTTCGTGACGGTAAATTTTGCCAGGCTGAATTTAAGCGAGGCGTGCTGAAAAACGAGAAGTTGGGCAAACAGGATTCGCCTGATGGCACGGAAATTGTCTTTCAGCCGGACCGCGCAATCTTCAACGACTTTGGCTATCGCGACGAACATGTCATGCGCCGCCTTCGCCTCTATACCTACCTGAACGCCGGCCTGAAGATTAACTACAACGGCACTATCTACAGTTCAGCGAACGGTCTGAAGGACCTTCTGAGCGACGAAGTCGGCGAGGAAGTGATCTATCCAATCCTGCACCATCGAGAGAAAGGCCTGGAGATTGCCTTCACCCATACTAACCGGCTCGCGGAGGATCACTATTCTTTTGTGAACGGTCAATACACCGCGGCCGGCGGGACCCATTTGAGCGCATTCCGGGAGGGTGTACTGAAGGCCATTAACGATTTCTCCAATGCCAGGTTCGACGGCGATGATGTGCGGGAAGGTCTGGTTGGTGCGATCGCGATTCGGCTGAAAGACCCGGTTTTTGAATCGCAAACGAAGAGTAAGCTCGGCAACACGGAGATCCGCACCGAACTGGTGAACCAGGTTCGCGAGACCGTCGCGAGCCTGCTTCATCGGAATAACGAAGTCGCGGAGCGCCTGCTGTTGAAAGTTCAGGAAACGCAACGACTCCGCAAAGAACTCCAAGACGTCCGCAAACTGGCCCGCGAAAGAACCGCGGCTATCTCGCTTCGCATCCCGCAACTCAAAGATTGTAAAGTTCACCTCAACCTTCAAAAGGGAACGGGCCGGGAATCCGTAATCTTCATCACCGAAGGTCAGTCAGCCGCCGGTTCCATTACGAGTTGCCGTGACCCGAACACCCAGGCAGTCTTCACGCTCAAGGGAAAACCGCTCAACGTCTGGGACCTGAATCGAACGATCGTCTATAAGAATGACGAGATCTTCAATCTGATGCGCACTCTGAACGTGGAAGAAACCATCCAGAACCTTCGCTATGGCCGAGTTATCCTGGCCACGGATGCGGATGTGGATGGACTCCACATTCGTAATCTCCTCATCACCTGCTTCCTCCGCTTCTTTCCGGACATCATCGCCCACGGTTATGTCTATATCCTGGAGACGCCCCTTTTTCGGGTCCGCGACAAGAAAACCACGGTTTACTGTTATTCGGAGGCCGAACGCGACCGAGCGACGCAGGAATTACGGCATCCAGAAGTTACCCGCTTCAAAGGACTGGGCGAAATCTCGCCAGGTGAATTTAAGCATTTCATCGGGCCCGCCGTGCGACTCACCCAGGTCACGGTCGATGACGCCCACGCCATCCAACCCTTGTTGCAGTTTTATATGGGCAAAAATACCCCGCAACGCCGCGACTACATTATGGATCATCTCGTAGTCGAAGAAGCGGTAGCCCCAGCGTGAGGATGTGTCGGCGTATGGGCGTGTGGGCGTATCGGCGTAAGGCTTCCGGGAATGATGCATCGTCGGTCATGGGATTAAGCCGTAAAGTTCCTATTCACAGGTCGACACGCCGACACCCCGATACGCCCATACGTTCTGCCAAGACCGGCACACGAATGTAGCATAGGCGTCTCGCCTGTAGCCTCGCTCAATACTATCGACTCGATCTCTAAGGACAGGCTGGAAACCTATGCTACTCTTGCGGCCAGCGTAGCATGGCTATCTTGTCCGTAGGGTTCAGTCCACTAACTTATCATGCCTGCCACCGCCCTTCACCTACCCGAGGATCCACTAAAGGATCTGATCGATCAAAACTTCATCCAGTACGCCTCTTACGTTATTCGCGAGCGTGCGATCCCACAGCTTGAGGACGGACTGAAACCCGTTCAACGCCGGATTCTGCACGCCTTGTACGAGAAGGATGATGGCCGATTTAACAAGGTTGCTAACATCGTCGGCCACTGTATGCAGTACCACCCGCACGGCGACGCCTCCATTGAGGAAGCGCTGGTTAATTTGGTAAACAAGACTTACCTCATCGAAGGCCAGGGAAATTTCGGGAACATCTTCACGGGCGATCCTCCCGCAGCCTCTCGCTATACCGAGTGCCGGCTCACGGATCTGGCGCGAGATGAAATCTTTAATCCGCAACTCACTGAATTTGCTCCCAGCTATGATGGGAGGAATCAGGAGCCAGTTCTGCTACCGAGCAAATTGCCGCTGCTTTTGATGCTTGGTTCTGAGGGAATCGCCGTCGGCCTCTCCACTCGAATTCTTCCACATAACTTTGTCGAGCTGCTCAAGGCGGAGATCGCGATTCTGGAAGAAAAACGTTTCAGACTTCTGCCTGACTTCCCGCAGGGCGGACTCATGGATGCATCGGACTACGATAAAGGCAATGGAAAAATCAAGCTGAGGGCCAAAATCGAGAAACTCGATAACACCAAACTGGTGATCCGGGAAATCCCCTTTGGCACAACCACGGAAGCGCTGATCAGTTCAATCGAAGAAGCGGCACGGAAGCGAAAGCTCAGGGTTCGCTCCATTAACGATTTCACCGCCGCCCAGGTAGAAATTCTGGTCACACTTTCTCCCGGCGAGGATCCTGACAAAGCGATCGCGGCCCTTTATCACTTTTCACAATGCGAAGCTACGATCCACTCTAATATCGTAGTGATCCAGGGAGAGCGCCCAGTTCAGATGGATGTTGAGCAGGTAATCCGTTTTAACACGGAGCAGTTGGTCGCCTTGTTAAAAAGAGAACTCCAGATCCGTCAGAAGGAATTGGAACAGGATCTCCATCGCAGGACGCTTGTTCAGCTCTTTATCGAGCATCGACTCTATAAAGGAATCGAGGATTGCGACACCTACCAACTAGTCCAGCAGACGGTTCTAAAGAGCCTCGCTCCGTTCCAGCAACAGTTCACCCGCGAGATTACACTCGAGGACGTCGAGATGCTCTTGAGCCTTCAGATTAAGCGCATCTCAAAGTTCGACTTGAAGAAAAACGAGGAAGACAAACGAAAAACTGTTCAGGAGCTCAAAGAGATCGGAAAGAATCTTACGAGACTTAAGACCTACACGATCCACTACCTCGCAGGGCTGATTCAACGGTATGGCAAACCGTACAAGCGCAAAACCCAGCTCACCACCGCCGAAGAGATCGATGTCCGCGAACTGACGGCCAGTGAACTGGGAATTGTCTACGACCGAGAGCGCGGCTTCCTCGGCTATGAAATTAAAGGCGAAACTGCCTTTCGCTGTTCACCTCTGGATAAACTCTTAGTTGTCTGGGAGACTGGACGCTACCAGATGATCGCCCCACCCGACCGGCTGTTTGTCGACAAGAGCGTTGTCCACTTCGGAATCTATGAGCGGGAAAAAATTTTTACGATTGTCTACAACACCCAGAAAGCTGTGTTCCTGAAACGCTTTTTCTTCGGCGGCGCCATTATGAATCGGGACTACTTGTGCACCCAGGAGGGGTCGAAAATCAAATACATCTCGGATCGACCACTCAAAGAACTCCGGCTCAAGTATCGCCATATCAAAGGCGCCCGCCTGGACGAACAGAGTTTCGATCCCGATGCCGTTGCCGTACGCGGTCCCAAAAGCCGCGGGATTCAGGTTACAAAACGCACCGTGACCAGCGTCAGCGCGCGCTAAGAGCGCTACGCGCGTGACAGATGACAGATGACAATGACACATAACAAATCGCCGGCGCCCTGGCTCGCGCCCCTCATCTGTGATCTGTCATTTGTCATTTGTCATTCCCTGAGGCGCGTCGCGCCTCACGGATACATTTTCGCTAACTCAGCAGCCACGGCCGCCAGTTTCTCTGGAATGCCAGGACGCAACCGGGGTTGGAGGTGGTGCGCCACCAGGAAAACATGCCTGGCCTGCGTAACCGTAAGGTACCCGTCTTTCAGTTGAAACGTTGCCACGTGCGCGACCGGTTGGTGGTACTGCTGAACACAATTCGGCAAGCGCTTAAACAGCAGGTGATAGTTTCGATCAGGCACCCGCAGGAGGTCGTGGAGATGTTCGGGCAACTGGCCGGCCAGCACCGGGCCGTGGTTCTTTACGACGAGGCAACCTGCCAACCCTGGCAGCTCTTTCACTAACTCTGCCACGCGCTTCGCGTCGAGCGGTTCGTCCGTAAAAAACTCACTCTCGAGCTGGTATGAATCCCAGTCCTGCGAAATCGCCGGCAGCGGACTATCAAAGAGAAGGGGCAAGCCCAGATCCTTGTTTTTGACTTCGAGAAAAGTCTGTTGACTAGCGGACAGCTTCGCCTGTGTTGCCTCGTATTCGGTCGTGGCATTCTCGAGATTCGCTCGCAGCGTGGACAACTCGGCGGCGGCCTTTTCCAGGTCCCCCATCAGGCGCCTGTACTCTCTCCGGAGAATGTCGAGTTCTTCGATCACCCCTTCCCGAGCCAGGACGCGATCCTCTACCTCACTCCTGAGCGGTGCCAGCTCTGCGACCAGACTCTCCCTCTCCGCGCTAAAACGTTGGAGCTCATCTCTCAGTTGAGAACCGATTGAGGCTCCGTCAGTTTCGAAGTGGCTTTCGTTCGGCTCGTTCACAGAAGTCGCGATGATATGGACGTGGTGTTAACCCAATTCCAAAATTGTCTTGTCGGGCGGCTGCCCAGGCCGCAGTCGCTACGCGACTGCGTGGGGTTTAACCCCAGATTCCGAAATTACCTTGGAGGGCGGCGCTCCGTCGCCGCCGAATTTCGGAACGTGGTTTTAAGCGACGAATTCTCAGCTCGCCAGAGTCGATGTCGAGGAAAAATGTAGTAAAAAGCTCCAGCTTTTAAGCAGCGCACGTAAACGCTCAAGCTGCCATGCCTACGCAAAAGCTGGCGCTTTTGCGGGCTTCGCGTAAAGCTGAAGCTCCTCACCTATCACTCATGCGCTTCATACCCATCCCCGTCATGTTCGCGGCCGGCTTTTTTGCCTCGATTCAGGGTCCAATCAACACACGCTTGCGCGTCGCGGTCGAGTCTCCTGTGCTTAGTGCGACGATCTCGTTTCTCTCCGGGGCGCTCGTTCTTTTGTGCATTATGGCTACAGGCGCGTTTGGCGGCACTGGAACTGGTTTCCGGGGCATGCAATCGGCGCCGCTCTGGGCTTACCTCGGCGGGACGCTCGGCGTCACCTTCGTTCTCGCCTCGATTCTCGCAATACCGGAGGTCGGTGTAGTCGTTGCCATCTGTGCCGCAGTTCTCGGCCAGATGGTTGGCTCCTACCTTACTGATGCATTCGGTTGGTTCGGCCTTAACAAAGTACCTTTCGACCCGCTGCGATTACTTGGGATCGTATTTCTAATCTTTGGGGTGCTGCTGGTCCAGAGGAAGTAGTGGTTCCGGGTTCCGAGTTCCGAGTTGTGTGTTGGCGAGTCGATGCAATACAGGAAGACCGGTAGGGCGAACCTCGTGTGAGCCGCTGAAGCGGTGAGCGCCAATATGCATTGGCTGGCATATGGCTTCCGCATTTGGATAGGGTCGTCTCTCCAAAACGACCGAAGCAGGAGGTGGTGGTGCCCGCGTTTGACGATCCAGCTGAACCGATCTAAGATCGCAGTCTTCTCCGCGCGCCAACGTAGCTTAGTGGTAGAGCAGCCGTTTCGTAATCGTCAGGTCTCGGGTTCGAATCCCGACGTTGGCTCCAGGTGTAAGTAGATTGTGTTGAGGATCTTATACGAGAGCCTCATTCGCCATTGAGAAAGCTTCTGGGCCACTTCCGAGCCACTTTCTCTGTTCCGAACTGATCCTGTTTGAGCCTATCTCCGCTCGGAGGCTGTTTCCTTTCGCCAATTATCCGTCTATCACTTTCCCGGTAAGTAAAAGCCATAATGCTCTAAAACCTCGCGCCCATGGTCGCCCAGGACAAAGTCCCGAAAAGCGCGGGCCGTCTCGAGATTCCTCGACGATTTCAAGATTATGCCTCCTTGTTCCATGCGAGGATAGGCATCAAGAGGTACCCGCCAGAATCGCCCTGCGTCGCGCATCTGAGGAGCAACCGCGAGCGAAAGGGCGAGAATGCCAACATCGGCGGCGCCGCTTTGCACAAATTGTACCGTCTGCGCGATGTTTTCCCCGTAAACCAGTCGTGATGCGACTTGGTCGTAAACCTTGAGTGCTTTCATCGCCGCCACCGCTGCGCGACCATAAGGAGCGTGCTCGGGATTGGCGACCGCAATCTTACGAACCGATGGCTCCAACAACGCCTTGATTCCAAGCTTGTCTACAGCCACTGGGGAATCCTTTGGCACCCAAACAACGATGCGGCCGATTGCGTAAAGAAAAACGTCATCAGCACCCAAACCTTTTTCAGCAAGCATCCGCGGGTACCCGATGTCAGCCGAAAAGAAGAGATCAAACGGGGCGCCGTTCTGAAATTGAGCGAAGAAGTTACCGGAAGAACCATAGGTGACGTTGACTTTGGTTTCCGGATATTTTCCCTCAAACTCCTTTACCAAATCATCCAGGGCGAACTTCAGATCAGCCGCAGCAGCAATTGTAAGCTCAGTGGGGGTGGATTTCTTAGCATCTTCGCCGGCGGCGAAAGCCGGGAAGCCCGCTAGAATTACTCCCGCAAACGCCAGCCAAGTCGAGATACTGACAAAGTGTTTTCGAAAATTCACGACGTTAATCCCATTCAGTTTTTCCGAACTGTCAACGCCTTGACTTGGCGCACCCAGCGCGCCGGCCGTTTCTCGCCGGGAACGATGATGCGGAAAGGCCCCTCGCGGGGCGGAAGCGGTTGGCCGTCCTTGGTGTCCGCCAAGAGGATGATGCGGTCGGTCAATTCCGGGTCAAGCTCAGCTATTGAGAACACTGCTCGGTACCCGTCGGTCGCTTCAACGAGCACAGTCATTGTTACGGTGTCACGGATACCCGCCATGCCGGAATCGAGCGGCAGGCCACCAGCCTTGAGCGCCTCCACCAAGGGGGTGCCTACATTCTAAGAAGCACGCCAAACGCCTAAGCAGTTTCATGCCAAAGGGAAGCCGTTATATACTCTTGAATATATCGATGCCGAAAAAATTCGTGTCTAGGACTTCATCAGACTGAAGAAAGTCTTCCAATCAACCTGCGCTGCCTCGTTCGCTTTCGCATACATCCGAATGGAACCATCGCGCCGACTGCCCCCGCTGGTTTTGGCTCCATATGCCGTTGGAAGAACTGCTCTGGATTGCATCCGGAGATCGCAACGCTGACCAAACTAACAAGTGTTGCAGGCACGCCGGCGCCGATGGCGATGTTTAGAACAGCCATAGGAGCCGCCGCCTCTCATCGTTGCTCCAAGCGAACGGCAAAATCTCTTTTTGTCTCATTTCGAACCGTCGTGAAAACCGCTGCCCCATAGTCCGCTTGCCATCTGAATAGCTGTGTAGCCAATTCCACCTGAACCACTATGAATCGCTACGCGTTCTCCAGATCTGAGTCGCCATACTCGAGTCGCGTAGCAGACGGCCATTCCTGAATGGTCCAGTCACGTTTGGTTGCGTCGCCGCCCGGCAAGGTAATCTGTGGCTCGTCTTCCCTTCAGTGTTTTACTAAATCTCGAAGGAATGACCTACGGGAAGCTCTTCGAGAGCCAGACGCGTAGCTTTTTGGAGCTCGTCGGCTAGGAGCGTGGCCAGATCGATTGCTTGCCGTCCAAGCTCGCGTACCGCGGTCGAGCGCGGTTAAACCAGACCCAAGGATTAGAATGTCGCTGTTTTTCAATCAGAGCGATCTCGCGGGCACACCCAAGAGTATGGGCGAGATGTACTGCGACCATCGACCCGCTAAAGCCGGCGCCGATGATCGCCACATCGACATAGCGATCAGCTCGCGGGAGAACAGCATGATTCTTTACCACAGCGGGAAAGCGATTTTGGTCGGAACACTAAAGTGGGCCAGACGAACCATTCGAGTCCGTCGCAACTAGCGATGAAATTCTGCCCAGGCGGTATTTGTCTACTATCTTAGTAGTGATTCTAGAGGGCGCAAGTGATTTTCTTCTTCGCCCGGGCCACGCTTCTTGTCATTTCGCCGGCAGAGTCGCAAAAACCACAGGGTGCTTTCAGTCGTATCGAAATCGGGATTACCTAACAGCCGTGTCACAAGCCGTCATGGTGTTTTAAGGCTTCGTCCCGACATCCCTACACGCACCACAGCGACCTGAACCCTTCGGGCCGAGCACGCCGAAGACCTCTGCCGGCAGACGATTGAGCCATACCTTCGTTATTCCATTTTTAGCTAATCCGCTAAAACAAATAGGAAAGACCGGCAAAAAAACCTCGTCGTGGGCCGTATTGGGGGGCGAACACTCCGATTCCGGTCCCGTTTCGCAGTTGGTAGCTTTGATCGAAAATATTGGTGACGTCGAACCGGAACTTGAGCAAACCGTATTTTTCAGGCAGGTGAAATATGTGGGTGAAGCCTAAATTCAATGGATAGTACCCCGGCAGTTCATCCGTGTTCACAAAGCCGCTTCTAAGGCCGCTGCCATAAAGGAGGTCAGCATAGATCGTGGTGTCTTTGTAGGTGTAAGAAGCGCCGGCAGAAACGGTGTAACGCTGATCATGGTCCAGGAAGACCCAGTGGTTGCGAATAAAAGCGAGTTCATCAGGTCCGAAAAGGAATTGACTGGAGGCAATTTGCTCTCCCGTTCCGCGTTCGAATCCAAAATTGGCGTAAGCATTGAATCCGCCTTGCGTGTAGTTCGCAGTGACCTCGACGCCGTATTGGTTTCCTTTGGTGTAGTTAAAAGGCGTAAAGATCAGAGCGGACCCGAATTGGCCTTCGTCGATTAAATTCCGAGAAATCTTGTAATAGCCATCTATTCCCATCGAAAACGAGCGGGTAAACTGCTCGGTCATTCCAGCATCAAAGTAATTCGCGCGTTCTGGTTTGACCGTAGTATTTTGCAAAGACGCTGGTTGGTTCGATGTTCCGACAAACTGATTGAGGGTTTGTGATTGAACAAGCTCCAGCGGAGGCGGTGTAAAGTAACGGGCATAACCGGCGTGGAGCGTTGTACTCTTAGTAGCCTGGAGCACGATGTTTACCCTTGGACTTAGCTGATTTGCATGAGCGAACTCATCTACGACATCGAACCGAGCTCCGAAGTTAATCGTCAAAGGCTCGAATACTTTCCACTCGTCCTGGAGATAAAACCCATAGTAGGCGCCAGTCTTGTTCTGGTTGCTAATGATCGTGAAGGGAACGTCCGACGTTTGAATTCCTGCAGCGTTGACCGGGAAAACCTGGTTATTGGTCTCGACCCTCGCGGTTTCCACCGTGACAAGAAACCCGCCCCGCAGAACATTGCAGTCATTGATCGCCCAGCTCGCGTCGAACTGAACTCCGTTCGAAAAGATGTTGCGATCGATCCGTCCCGCCAGACCGGTGAAGATCAAATCACCTTCATCATCCGGTGTGAACAAAGTTGAGCTGTAGCGCGTAAAAGCTGCCAACTGGAAGCTGACATTTTCGAAAGACTTTTGATACGCGAGAATTGCAAAGTGATTCTGCTCGTGCTGGGTCTCGCTCAGGAACCTGGAATCAAAATTCTTCGGGCTCGCTCCGGCGAGAGCGAACAGTGGCGTCTGACCTGGATTGGCCGGAATCTGGAAATCGGAGTAAGTGCCGCTCAACAACAGACTGATTCGACTGGAATCATCAATGAGATAGGAGAGGTTCGCGAACCCTTTGTACTGCTCAGTCCAATCGTGGATGGCGGAGTGGCTGGATGTTGTATTTTCAATTCCAAGATTGTTCTGGTTGTAGCTGCCGAGTGCGTAATAATTGAGTTGGCCTTGTGCACCTCCAACTTGGAAACTTGGAAATATGGTCTCGTGAGAACCTCCATAGTACGACAAGTCAGCACCATTCAGGGCGATGCCTTCCTTGGTGTGAATGTCGATAATACCGCTGGTTCGGAAACCGAACTGAGCAGGGAGTGAACCGGTGATCAAGTCGACGCTTTTCACCCAATGCGTATCAATTTCCTGGCCGAACCCAGTGATTCCTTCAGGAATCAGGACGTCATCGATTCGAAATTGGAGGTTGGCATGTTCGTCGCGAACGTGGAGCTGCCCAAACGAATCCTGCGCAACGCCTGGAGCGCGCAGGATGACTTGATTAAATGGTGCATTAGGGCCTTGCGATTGAGTCTGAATCTGTTGTTGGCCGATAGAATATTTCGTAGCGCCTAGGTACGGTACAATCTGGTCTCGAGCCGTGTCGAGCTGCCCGATCACAACCACCCGGTTTAGTTCGGTAGAAGAAGCATTCTGTCCTCCCTGTGCCGGGTTGGCAGCCGGCCGGCTTTCGGCGGTCTGGTTTGAATTCCTTGTATCGCCAGTAGCTCCAGAGTCTGGGTCGATGGACGGGAGGAGTTGAGCAGAAGCATAAGAGGGG
>JBAUZZ010000604.1:0-3138 GCA_049585495.1 Chthoniobacterales bacterium
TCCTACGCTTATCTCGGTGGGAGATGTGAAACGGGCGTGGCCTTGGTAAACCGTACAGTTCTGCAACTGCTTTAGCCACGACTCGACATTTTTTTGCGATTGGCCGGACACGGTGTCTTTCCTGGCCTTCACTTTCTTCATGTCCACGCCCACTTGGTCTTTGACCACTACACCAAAGTCGGCAGCCCGACGCGCCAAATGGGCCGCGTAGGCACTTGCTACCAAGGTTTTTGTGGGTGTGCATCCCGTATTAACACACGTGCCCCCGAATAGGTTGCGCTCGATGATAGCAACCTTCATCCCGGCCCCGCTCAAACGTCCCGCCAGAGGCGCCCCGGCTTGTCCCGTTCCGACTATGATAGCGTCATATGCATTCAACATAAACAGGTCCTTTCTGATACTGCTGCCCAGACAATTCGCTCGTCTTCCGCAAGAAGTTCGTCGTTGTGCTCGCTCTCGATTGAGGTACCAACGATAAAAAAATAACAGAAACGATTGGGAAGCCAGGAACTTTCTTAAGCAGGATCGAATCTTGCTGGGTAGGCTACAATGAAAACATCATCGAGGACGAGCCCGACCAAGAGGAACGACTTGGCTCCGGGCACCGCGGAGCCGATTTTATCTCTAGCATGGTCCCTCTTTTCTCCTAAAGTCTTAGTCGTGCCTGCCCTTCCAGTAGCTTCGACCGGAACTGCGACCAGAACATCCCGGAATCAACCAAGCAAAGGGTCGGATGAGCTGGACGCGGCCTATCGTCGCGTTCGAGAGCTGAGCGAAAGCCTTTGCGAAACCCTTCAGCCTGAGGATTGCGTCGTCCAGACTGTTCCCGAGGTGAGTCCGACGAAATGGCATCTCGCGCACACCAGCTGGTTTTTTGAGACCTTCGTCCTGAAAGAAGCTCTGGCCGATTACAGGCCGATCAACGCGCAGTACGCTTATTTGTTCAATTCCTACTACAATGCCGCTGGTAAGATGCACTGCCGGCCTAAGCGCGGCCTTATTTCCCGGCCCACTTTGAGCGAGACTTTAGAATACCGACACGGAGTAGATGCGCTGATGGAAGGCATTCTGGAAAATGAGGATCTCCTCAAGCAGTTCGCGCCCACTATTGTCCTGGGCATCAATCACGAACAACAACATCAGGAGCTGATGTTGACCGACATAAAACACGTGTTCTCCGAAAACCCTTTGCGCCCCATCTTTCGCGAGCGCGCAGAAGCAGTGGCTCCACAATTCCTCCGATAGGATGGGTGCTATTCCAGGCCGGAGTTTATCAGATCGGGCACGCTGGCGGCGGATTTTTTTACGACAACGAGGAGCCGCGGCACCGGCAGTTTGTTGAGGATTTCCATCTCGCGTCTCGCCTTGTTACGAACGGAGAATACAGTGAATTTATCGAAGACGGCGGTTATCACCGGCCAGAATTTTGGTTGTCACTCGGGTGGTACACGGTTGGTGAACAGCGCTGGGAAGCGCCACTCTATTGGGAAGGCGGTGACGGGAACTGGTCGATTTTCACCCTCACTGGCGTACGCGAATTAGACAAGAATGAACCGGTTTGCCATGTGAGTTATTTTGAAGCCGATGCGTTTGCACGCTGGGCCGGCGCCCGCTTGCCTACAGAATTTGAGTGGGAGGTCGCGGCTGGAGATTTGCCGCGCGCCGGAAACTTTGTGGAGAATGAAATTTTTCATCCGAAACCGATTGACGAATCGGCCGCCCGCGAATCTATCGCTCAAATGTTTGGCGACCTGTGGGAATGGACGAGTAGTTCATATTCCCCCTATCCGGGTTACGTAACCGCTCCGGGTGCACTCGGCGAATACAATGGTAAATTCATGTGCAACCAGTACGTGTTACGGGGTGGCTCGTGCGCTACCTCGCAGTCGCACATCCGTAAGACCTATCGGAATTTTTTCACGCCAAACGCACGTTGGCAATTCATGGGAATTCGTCTAGCCAAAGACGTGTTCTAGCGTTCCTTTAAAACAGTCCCACTGCGACGGCGGTTCCAGTTTGAGCGAATGGTTATTTATGATCAGCGGAAAAATCGCGCTGACCGAGGCCTGAGTAGACTAAGCGTAAAAATTACTCTTTCCGCCGATGAATGCCGGTAAGGAATCCGTTCAGCGCGATACAGAGCCGTATCAAGATGGTTTCTGCGACGAGGTTTTGCGTGGTCTCGCGCAGCGCCCCAAACGGATCGCACCGAAATTTTTTTATGACGAAGTTGGCTGTCACCTTTTTGAGGAGATTTGCCAACTCGACGAATATTATCTCACTCGTACTGAGATTGACATCCTGCGCGAAAACGCGACCGAGATTTGCCGGGCACTGGGACCCGAGTGTCTTTTGGTCGAATTGGGCAGCGGCAGCAATGTCAAAACCCGCATCTTTGCTGACATTTACAAAACTAGCCGGTCTGCCCGAACGTACCACAAACTGTTCGGGCCGACAGGACGGGCTGACGGCTTGATTCCTGACTTTCTCAACGAAGCTGCTGCGTCGACTAGTTCCCGTTCCCTGTCGAGGGCTGCGTGAAAACCCTCCACGTGAACTGCCTCATAAAAGCATGGTATCTGTTTGTCGGCGAAGGACGTCGCAATGCGCTTTGTCACAACTTTCCTGCTGTTTAGGGGCTTCCAGCACGAGTTACTGAAGAGAGGCGTAGGCTTTTCGCTGGAAGCGTGAAGCGATTTTTTCATTGTTTGAGCCGCAGACCTTTAGGAACGAAGACGCGGTCTAGTCCGTCGAAGAAAAACTGCACCAGCAATGCGAGCAAGGCAGTGGGAATTGCGCCTTGCAAAATCGTCCTGTAGTCATTCAGATCGAGCCAGCTGATAATTGGTTCTCCCAATCCACCGGCCCCGATGAGTGCGGCCAGCGTAGCGGTGCCGACGTCAATGATCGCGCTGGTTTTTACCCCTGCCAGAATCGTGCGTGAGGCAAGTGGAAAGAAAACTTTCCAAAGTTGTGCGTGTGGCTCTAATCCCAGCGCCGCAGCGAACTCACGGACCGGTGTTGGGCTATCCTGCAGACCGGTGGCGGTATTCCGAACGATCGGCAGCAGGCTGTATAAAAACAGAGCGAAAATCGCCGTTACCGGGCTGATCCCGAAGAATGGGAGTGGCACAATTC
>JBAUZZ010000605.1:0-8495 GCA_049585495.1 Chthoniobacterales bacterium
CTGATCGGCAGGTCGAGTTGCGGAGGAATAGGAATGTTGTATATGCGCGCCAATTCCTCTTCTTTCGTGGTTCGTCGGTAGCGGCCACACATGATTTCCCGATAGTATCGGAATCGGTCGAAGGCAAGAAAGTTGCGCTGCGAACTCCCAGTGCCTGGTCCGGGGAGTGCGTCATGCTAGTGCCCTTGGTTACATACGTGTTCTAGTACCGCTTTCTTCGGACGAGCGCGGAATTCGCTTGCCCCAGGAATGTGACCAACTAGACTCGATGGCCGAAGGAGGCGATATTCTATGAGCCTGACAGTCACGAAAGTGGATGTTTGGGCCGCCCAAATCGAAGACAAGCCCGGCGGCCTTGCGAAACTCTTAGGTGCACTTGCCGGCGCCGGCGCCAACCTGGAATGCCTGGTTGCTCGGCGTGATCCCTCAAAAGCTGGCAAAGGGGTTGCTTTTCTCACACCGGTCAAGGGCGCTAACGCCCGAAAGGCTGCAAAAGCAGAAGGCATCGCACCTGCTGAAAAGCTAGCGACCTTGAAAGTAGAGGGTAACGATGCACCCGGCCTCGGGTTTCGGATTACCTCGGCTATTGCCGAGTCAGGAGTGAACCTGCGGGGTGCTTCCGGGGCCGTCCTGGGCCGGAAGTTTGTGGTCTACCTTGGCTTTGACGGGAAGGCGGATGCAGACAAGGCTGCGCGCGCGCTAAAAGCTTTGGCCAGCCCGACGAAATATCGAAAAGCAAAGTGAGCATAACGCCTTAGCAGCCAAAAGGATCAAATGGTTTCGGACCCGCGTGGAACGTGCAAGAGCAGAGTCACCCGGAATGAACGTACGCGTGGTTCCGCTTCAGCAGACGGACCTTGCTAAAGCGGACCGGATCTTCCGGCTGGCCTTTGGGACTTTTCTTGGCCTTCCCAATCCAATCGAGTTTGCTGGTAATGCCGATTATATTCGGACGCGTTGGACCGCAGATCCATCGGCCGCCTTCGGAGCTTATCTAGGCAAGGAACTCCTTGGTTCCAACTTCGCCACCCGATGGGGCAGCGTTGCGTTCTTTGGACCGCCAACGCCGGCCGCCAAAAGGCTTATCAGCAGATGATAGCGCGCGGTTTTCGCACCGAGTTCCAGGGTGTCGCCATGCAGAGGCATAATGACCCTGGTTACAACCGGCCTGAAAACTACATAATCGACGATTGGCGCTGAGCGGCAACGACCAACCCAGGCGGGCGGCTTTCATCGAGATCGATGAAGTCGAACGTGGTGAGGGCAGAGCGGATTGGCATACCCGCATCCTGCAAGCGAAAGTGGAGTCGGGCAGTGTATTGGTCGCGCCAGCACCGGAAACGGTCGCTCCGCAGTGAGCAAGCCGTGGTGTTTTATGCGACGCGCCGTCGGGTAATCATAATCTCGTTTCCGTCCAGATCGACGCACATCGCCAAATGAGCTGGTTCTTCCGGAGTATCTAACGGCGGTCGCACAACTTCGCCGCCCGCGACCGTCAACGCGTCGCATGCCGCGAATAGGTCATCGACTTGGAAATTGAGCCCCGTCCAGGTGCGTTGACCTTGTCCGCCGCCATGGATTCCGAGGATGCCCCCTGCGATGACTAACTCTGCCATCACTTCCGATTCATGGGCAACTTCCGCGCCAAACACCTGGCGATAGAAGCTGACCGCTCCTGACAGGTTCTTTGCCCAGATAATATATTTCAGTTTTTCGACACGCACGCATCAGGATCACGGAAAAGCGGCTAAACGGCAACTGAACACCGACTCGACGATGTTTCACCCTTGCGAGTGTAGCAGTTAGAAGTCGCGCTGTGCGATACAATGTGCAATAGCTATGCACATGGCCACCAATGTTGAGATTGATCCTGAGTTGATCAAAGCCGCCCTCAGCCTTGGCGGAAAACGGAGCAAGCGCGCGGTCATTGACGAAGCTTTACGCGAGTATGTTTTGCGCCGCCGACACTGTTCAATCCATAAGTGCGCCCCCATAACGCATCTCGAAAGAGCATAACGGATCGGTGCCGGACGTTGTCCCGTGTCGGAGCTGACTCCTAAGGCCAACCTAATGGCTGGCCCTTTCGCTCGAGAAATGGCGATCCAGGGCTAAAGGGCTAAGAAATCCGGCCTGGCAACCTAACATGGGAACGAGGCGGGACTATCGAAAGCGCACGAGAGCAAGGAACCGGAGAGGCCGACGATTCACACCAGACAGCCATGAACGCCGCGCGAACCACGAACCAAAAAGGGGATGGACGGTGGCGTTTGCCGCTCTTTGAGAGCGTCCTGCCGCTTGACCGCTCGGGGCTCGCCGCCAATTTGGCTGCGGGCGTATCGCTGGCAGCAATGAACATTCCGCACGCGATGGGTTACGCAAAGATCGCGGGAACGCCGGTCATTACTGGTCTATACACCTTGTTGCTGCCCCTGGTGGCTTTTGCCGCCCTCGGATCATCGCGCTATCTTGTGGTGGCGTCTGATTCAGCCACAGCGGCTATTCTGGCGGGGGGTCTGGCAGGACTGGCTGCCGCCGGGAGCGCACACTATGTTTCGTTGGCCGCGTTGGTGGCCCTGCTGACGGCTGGGTTCTTGCTGCTGGCGCGTTTGCTTAGGCTCGGCTTTCTTGCCGATTTTCTGTCGCGGACGGTCCTGATCGGCTTCCTAACCGGTGTCGGGTTCCAGGTCGGAATTGCCGTCCTTAACGAGATGCTCAAGCTGGAAGTGCACGGGACAAATCCAACCAAACAGTTGCTTCAGATCGTGCGACAATTGCCGCATGCGAATATCGCGACTCTTTGTCTCTCGGCAGGAGTGGTAGCATTTATATTGCTCTGTCACCGCCTCGTGCCGAGGTGCCCTGGGGCGCTCCTCGCCGTAATAGGGACGGTGGCGGCCAGCGCAGCATTTAATTTCTCAGGACACGGAATCCGGGTGGTCGGTCCTGTCGCTGGCGGACTGCCTCATTTCTCGGTCCCTCCGCTGAATTGGAGGCTTGTTCGTGAACTGCTGCCAGTCGCCGGATCCTGCTTCGTGATGATTGTGGCTCAAAGCTCGGTTACGGCGCGAGCCTACGCCGTAAAGCATCATCAGACAATTGATGAGAATCGCGATCTGCTCGGCCTTTCGGCGGCTAACGTAGCAGCAGCTATGAGCGGAACGTTTGTAGTGAACGGCAGTCCGACCCAGACTGCAATGGTAGAAACCTCCGGTGGCAGCAGCCAGGTGGCGCACCTCTCGACGGCCCTTTTCGTCATGCTCGTGCTCCTTTTTCTCACCGGTCCACTGCAGTTTCTTCCGCTCTGCGTACTCGGCGCGATTGTCTTCACCATTGCGGTCCGTCTTGTGGATTTGCCGGGTTTGAACGATCTGCGCCGCAAGAGCCCTCGCGAATGGGTTCTTGCCCTAGTAACTGCCGCTTCCGTAGTTCTTTTCGGGGTGGAGAATGGCATTCTACTCGCTCTCGTGCTGTCCCTGCTTCAGCATGTACACCATAGCTACAAACCTTCGGTAGCGGTGGAAATGCGGACAGCCGACGGCCATTGGGAGATGTGCCCTGTGGAACCCGGGCGAATGGTGGCACCGGGATTGGTGGTGTATTGGTTCGGGTCCGATCTATTCTATGCAAACATCGATCACTTCGCTGCCCAGGTCCACAAGCTGGTGATCGCGTCTCCAGCCCCCGTGCGTTGGCTTGTGGTGGATGCAGGTGCGATCACGAGCATCGACTACACGGCTGGAGGCGCCCTCAAAGAGTTGGTCAAGGATTTGGCGCACCATGGAGCCACATTCGTTTTCGCTCACATCAGCCAGAGCCTGAAAGCGGAGATTGGTCGCCAAGGCTTGAATGAGGTCATAGGCCCGGACCACCAGTTTGAGACATTGCGGGAATGCCTCGCCGCTTACGAAATCGAAGAAAACCGCCGCGGAGCTTCGTGATTGGGCATCTAGCTAAATCGCGCGTCCCAACCTAATCGCTTGCGTCGGCGAAGTTCCGGGCACGGACCCTCTCCGAAACTCGTGGATTATCTAAGCCAAATTCCGAAAATTGACTCACGGCAAGCCCCACGGCCAGGGAGACGCCGATCCACCGGCTCACATTGGTCATAGCTCAATCACCGCCCACGGCCTGTCGCTCAGCCAAAGCTTGTTCGAAGCGACCCGCACTCCGCTTAGAGTTTGGATATGATCGATCGGTGCCATCAAAGGCCCTTGACACAAGCGTCCGCAAGCGCAGCCGCATAGTTTGTGACAATGGTCGAATGGCCGGCGCCAGAGATGACGACCGGCTCGACGCCCAGGATCCGACGCGCCGCCGACTGTTCCCATTCTGGCCGGATCTGGTCGTCAGCCGAGCCCGAAATATACACGTTGTCGACCTTCGGCAGCGCTTCCAGGGGACAGACTTCGTAGAAGCCGACCATGACATGAGCAGATGGCGAGGCGTCGATGCGTTCCTGCATTGCTTTGAGCTGCGCCTTAGTCGCGTCGGGATTGTGGATGAGTTTCAGAAAATCATCCGTGATGCTTTGGGACGCCTTGAGGAGTTGATCGAGCAAGCTTCCCGTGACGGCGACCTGCTCCGTTTGGCAGACCTCGATGAACGCCTTCCCGGGACGTGGAATGACCGCGTTGACATAGACGACCCGTCTGACGGTCCGTGCCGCCGCGACCAAGGGCAGGAAGTTCCCTTCGTTCGATACCCCGACAATCACGACTTGATCCGTGACGCCCTCAAGCCCTTTGACAACGGCTGATGCGCGATCTTCATTAGGCGTGTCGGAGCCCTTCACAGTGCTGTGAACGAGCATCGATGGAAAGCCGCGACTTTCCAATTCTGCGATGAGGGGGCCGTAGGCTTTATCCACCAGACCGCCCACAGCGCCGGAAACGTGGAAGACAAACTTTGTTCGAGTATTGGACACAGCCGCTACGCCATGCATCGCTGTCCATGCAAGGGCAGTCAATCCGGTCGCCAAGAAAGTTCTTCGCTCTATCTTCATCAAGTTGACGGTGCTTCCGCCGGTGAAACCAATCGTCTAGCTCCAATAGAACGCTAAACGGATTGATCCGACAAAGCAGTGACCAAATAGCGATTTTTGCCTTGTCTTGAACCTTCGATTTTTTTGCAATCCATTCCGCTACCTCCTTGTCGCTTGCTCCGGTCGCAACTTACACTTTTGTAAAACCGTCCGCACTCCATTCTTCTGAGCCGACTCCGTTATGCACGAAGAACAATCCGGAAGGGTCATATTTCTTTTTGACCGATGCGAGTCGCGCGTAGTTCGGACCCCAGTAGGAATGTTGCCAGTCCTCCTCGAAGAAATTGCTTTCCGACACATACGACCCGCCGTTTGGCGTCAGGGCTCGCAGCTCGTTCATCGAGCGATGAACCCGATCGCGGGACTTTCGCGCCGCGACGGTGTCGGGCTCGTGTCCGCGCACTCCGGGATATCCGCCTCGACCATCGCCGATAATGGCCAGCGCAAATGCGTCCAAGACCGCGGGATTCGTCGCCGTATCTCTGGTGGATTCGATGGCATCAGAGGGAGCGCCTCCGAGACCTTTGCTGAAGTGGAGCTCGATCAGATTGTAACGCGACCCGGCAAAGAGCGCGTTGGCCAGGCGCTCGCCGGAATCCTCGTGAAGAAGCGAGGCAGGCAGCCAAAGCGATTCGAAGCCATAGATTGTCCAGGCTACCTGGCCAGCATCTCCGGTCCACCAGACGTTATTGGGACTGGCACCGGGGCGGGAGTCGTGAACAAAAACGTTTTGATGCTGCTGTTCCCTCCACTCCACATCCCACCAATGCCGTGCAGGCGTGCTGCGGAGAATCATTCCGGGCTCGATTGTGTAGAGACCGGGCGAGAGACCGATCCAGTCGAGAAAGGGGTTCCATATTTTCCTCGCTTCTTCGGTGCTCAGTCCATGCGAGACCATCGAGATGACGAGCACATTGTTACCGCCGACGTGCGCCTGCTCGCCCCAATGGTCGTTGAAAAGATTGTCGCGGTAAAAATTGATGAAGTAGCGCAAGAGCTTGCGAAAGGCGTCATCCGAGGATGCCTTCACACGGAAGATCGCGCCACCCCCGAACTCGGAAAGCTCGTGCACGCGCAGAGTCAGTTTAGTCGCGACACCGAAGGTGCCTCCGCCGCCTCCTTTGAGGGCCCAAAATAGATCGGGGTTGGTGCAAGCGTTGGCGATGCGGATTTTTCCGTCGGCGGTTACAACCTCCGCCTCGAGCAGGCCCGCAGCGGCCGTGCCGTAGTGTTTCGAGAAACTTCCAAAGCCGCCGCTCTGGACCAGCCCGGCGACGCCCACGGTCGTGCATCCGCCGCCCTGGACATATGCACCGCCTTTAGTTGTCACGGCATCGTAGGCCTGCATCCAGATGGTCCCGGAACCACAGGTCACCGCGTTGCGGCATCAGTTTACCGTCGCATCCCTGGGGAGTGAATTTTTCAAGCATGCTGATATCGTGCATGTGCCGCGTCCAGATAAGCAGCGAATCGGGCGCGTTCGACGTGCCCTGATAACTGTGGCCGCCGCCTTTTACGACCAGCCGCAGATTGTTATCGCGCGCAAAGTCGACCGCTGCGGCAACGTGATCGGCATTTTTGGCTGCGACCGCGAACACGCTCGGTTTCGTGAACCAGGCGTCAACCCATCCCAGAGTTTGTGTGAGGCCGGGCTGGTCACCGATAAAGTAAGGGTTCTTGATATTGGCGGCGAGGTTCTTACAGGCGACGCTGTCAGTGTCTTTGATGCATGCATCGAGTGGAAATTCCACCGGGATGAGGTTGCCATCGACCTGGTCGTTGAGCCGTTTCCATGCTGATGGTGACGGCCAATCCGAATCGGATGGGCGTCTGCGGCGAAACGGTTGGGTTGCCAGAACGGAGCGGGGCGAGAGCGCGGTGAGGCCGGCGAGCCCGCATCGTTTCAGGAATTCTCGTCTATTCATTCGTAAGGTACCCGGTATCGCAATTGTATCGAGGCGACAAATTGGTCAGGTTTGAGACGACTGTTTTCTATCACAATCAAGTCACGACTGCTGCGCTGCGCCAGCAAATCCAAAATTTGGACGCGCTGAACCGGAATGGGGTTCGTCTAACGCATGCGAAGCGAAGACCGGCTGGATCTTAGACGACGAAGTCCCTAGCGGCGCTCCTCCTCCGTTGCGATCCGCGTAGTTTCGCCCACGCTCCATTGCCCGTCTTGCCAAACTGAAAGAGTGGTAGAAAGTAGTCTCTCCTCCTTCCACCCTTGCGCTATGTCAAAGTAATCCTGCGCCTTGGGCCAAGGGCTCGGCGTGTGCCAAGCACTCTAAACCACCGTCGGCAAAGAGTACCTGGCCTGTCATTTGCGAATTCTCAGGGCTCACACACCAAGCAAGGACGGCGGCGGCTTCCTCAGGACGGCCCGGAAAGGCTCCACGCAACGGCACCATCCGCGCCATGGCTGCGCTATTGTCTGGTTTCGACAGAACATACGCCGCCGCCGGCGTGTCGTAACAGCCCAAGGCGACCACGTTCAATGGGATGCCCACGCCAGCCCACTGCGGTTTCACGGCCACACTTCGACACCAAAGCTGCAGCGCGCACTTCGCGCTACCGTAAATGCACAAGGCCGCTTCCTCGTTATCAGGTAGCAAGTTCCCTAACGCGTCTCTTCCAACGCTCATCACGCGCTTAGCGATGGCGACGGCCCTGGCTTCCTCCATGCGAAGACACGCTGCGACCAGGTCCTCTTGAGGCGGTCGCACTGCGGCGACCGATGAGACGGCCACCGCGCGCGGCGCGCGACTCGACCCGAGCAGAGGCCGCAATCCATCGAGGGTTGCCACAGCCCCGAAGAAGTTCAGCGAAACGCTCGTTTCCGGCGGACCTCCGCCAGCGTTTGCAATGATCCCGTCAATCACGCCGCCCGATAGACGCGTCACGCCATCGACCAGCGCTGCGCGACCCTCGCTGGTTGCGAGATCCCCGATCACGTCCGCGTCGTGGAGATCACAAGCAATGACGCGCTCGCCCCTTTCGTGGAGATATTTCGTGACCGCTGCGCCGATGCCAGAGGCGGCGCCGGTTACGACGTAGGTTCGTTCCATGGCAACCTTCATTTTCAGGAGGTAAACGACTGTTTGCCTGCCACTGCAGGCTAGTAAATGATCATTTACTTGTCAAGGTTTCTGTGCTATACCTGCGTCGCATGGCAGAGAAACGCTCCAGATCGCTGCGGTTGCCGGCGCGGGGGAATACCCGCGTCGGCCGAGTCAGACTCTCGCCACCGCACGCGCCTGAGGTGCTCAGGCCGACCCGGGGCCGAATCCTTGACGCGGCGGAGAACCTTTTCGCCGAACACGGCTACGACAGTGTATCGATGCCGATGATCGCCGCGGCCAGCGGAATTACTGCTGGCGCCATCTACAAGCACTTTGAAAGCAAGGAAGATCTGTTCTTTGAGGTGGTTGTCCGTGCCGTTCAAACGGTTGCA
>JBAUZZ010000606.1:0-1529 GCA_049585495.1 Chthoniobacterales bacterium
ATCACTCGACTTTTTGAAGATCTCCTCCCGGGCGATGGAGCGGTCACAGAACGAGCCATTCTCACTGATCAAGGAATAAAAATCCCGGACGTAATCTGGTTGAACCCATCGCGCGCCCATGAAATCCCCGGTACCAAACCGATTGCGCCCGCTCCGGACATCTGCGTGGAGGTCCGTTCACCAGGTAATAGTCTCGAAGAACTCGCTGAGAAAAAAGCTGCTTACTTTCGCGCCGGCGCCCGCGAGGTTTGGATGTGCGATCAAAACAACATCATCGAGTTTTTTGGCCCCAAGGGTGAAATGGCCAAATCCGCCGTTTGTCCACGATTCCCCAATAAGATCGAACCCTACCTTCGAGCGAAGGCTGAGCGCAAGACTCAACGGGAACGCCGAACTCCTCCTCCACCCCCCGGGCGTGCACCCGAGCTGAGCGAGCGTCCAGAACCGCCGGCCCGATAACAGAGAGCCCTGGAGCACTTTCACGAGCCAGAAAATCTTTGTGCTCACGCGCTGGACTCAAATCCTTGCGACCTACGCTCACCGAACGCCTTGAGCGTGTCCGCGCTGACAGATAGCGAAACCAACAGCATCGGATTTTCTGGCCAGGACGTGCGCGACTATGGGTAAAGATCTAATTCAACCCAGTGCCGCCGCGCTTCGATCTGAATGGCATCATTCATTCGGAGCCTATTCACCGTGCCTCGCCCTTCCGCAGTTCTTCCCCTGAGCTGTAGGGTTACAGGATCAAACACAAAATGATTGTCCCAATCATCTTGCCTCGGATTAAACAGCCGACCATCATCCAATCCTCCGTCATCAACCCCGAGAACGTGAGCGGACTTGTGGTAGTTGCACATAGGGCAGGCCAAGGCCAAATTGCTCATGTCATCCGTCCCGCCCAGCGATCCTGGAAGGATGTGATCTAAGTGATATCGAACGCCGCTCACTGGCTGAGGTGCGCGACAATACTCACATTGGCGGTCCGCTCAGCGCTCTACCCTTTCGCGACGCTCCGGCTCTCGCGTCCTCCGAGGCATCAGCGAGCTGCCACAACCTTACTGTGCTTTGATTCACGGCGCCTCTTCTGATCCACCAACATTTTGGAATTGTAGAGAGTGATCTTTTGCACCTCATCAAGCAGAGTCTTGAACCGTGCCCGCTCCTTTTCTGTGAGCTTGCCTTCGTTATTCTTGTCCATCAGCCTATCCAGCTCCTTTTCTGATCTCCGATTCAGACGGTGCAGCTCAAATCTCGGCTTTTGAAACTGAATTAGGTCTTCGAGACCCACATCCAGCGCCTCGCATAAGGCCCTGGCAATAGCTGTATCGATCTTCTGAACAGGGTGAGAAGTAGCGAGCCGATATAAGCTCGTCTTATTCACTTCAAAGCCCTGCCCACGTAACTTTTCGTGCAGATCGACGACAGTGAGATTCTTCTCAGCGAGAAGAGTTCGCAACGTTGACCAAGCTTGATGATCGCTACCGCTCATGTGGTCACGATACCATGTATCTGGTACCCGTCAATTAGGC
>JBAUZZ010000607.1:0-2062 GCA_049585495.1 Chthoniobacterales bacterium
AAACTGCGCCGCATAGCCTTTTGCGAGCACGCTCCCCCGCCCCAGATCACCAAACAGCATGTAGTCATCAACGAAGTAACCGTTCGGGATCAGGTTCATGACGCTCTAGTTAGAGAATTGACTGGGATGAGTCGGCCTCTGATCCTGGACCCAGAATTGCGGAGGTGACTCAAGCAACCCCGCGTCGTAGAGATGAACTCTCAAACGCCACAAGGCAAAGGCCAGCAGATCGAATGAGTAGCTCGGGGGCTTGCCATTGACAAAAAGCTGAACGTAAACGGCCACTAACACTAACGGCAAGAGGCTCAGCCCGGCGCTCAAGTACCAATCGAGGCCAGCTGCATCACAAATCCGAAACACTGCAACGAATGCAGCAACGCCGCACACCAAAAGCACCACTGAGCGGCCCTCGAAGATCCACAACGAGGGTTTCCCTTCGAGGGCGTTATCGTTAGGCCTCAGCTCCAGCACCTTAGTTAACCGCCCCAGGTTGGATGGTAACGTTGGCCCCGCCGGCGGCGAAAAAGGCTATCGCTATCAGCCAGGCCAAGCCCCCGATAGCGGCAATGACAAGCGATGTTTTCACCCCGCTCAGATGCCGTTCCGAAAGCGCAGACACTGCCGCGCCGATAAGTCCGCCAAATACGGCCACTAGTCCGATGGTTTGGATGATGCCGGCCGCCGTCCCGAGCGCTTGCCCCAGAGTGGCCAACACCGGAACAACAACGTAACTTTGAGTAAATGACATAACGATTCCAACGATTGTGGAATCATTATTTCGATATTTTAATAAAACATGACAAGAATTATTTTGATTATGCCGAAGTTTTTTGGCGACTTCTGTTTCCCTTTGGCCTGCCCGGCTTCCTTGGCCTTCCAGGTTTCCCTCGCCGCTTTGATCCCTTCGGGTAAATTCGAGACCGGCCCCGCCTGCGTGGGCGGCCAAGCTTTTTGCGCGGCTTGCTCCGCGCCTCGCTAATGTAAGACGTTAAAGAAATCGTGCCGCTGGCGACCTTTTCCATCAGTTGCCCAATTAGCACCGCCAGCAGACGGCCCGGCCCGCGACGCTCCGAGCGACTGACCGTCACCGGATGGACCCCTAAGAGTCTCGCAAGATCTTTGCTTTGAAGGCCCCGTGATTCCCGCCAACGCTTAATGTCTCTGCCATCCATCGCTTTTTTGAAAGCGATGAGCATAGAGACAAGCGCATCCCCCTAAAAGCTGTTTCAAAAACAGCCGACAACGTACTTATCACTAATCGAGTTAAGGATGAGTTCCTATGAAATTGGCGAGATAAGTGGAAAGTAAATAGCGTATCGCTAAGTAACTTAAGCGATCAATTCGCCAAAAATAGCGCAATGAATTTGAAAACCTAAACCGCGGAATAGAAATCCTTGGCCGACTCGCGGAAAACTCGGCCAAGTACTGCTGGCGGGAACCTCTGTCTACATCAACTTCCTCCTTTGGTTCGCCTCTTTGATCCCCCCCTCGACGACCGCGATTTCAATATCACACACCGGCGGATGGCAAGCCAAAACATTCACTTTTTTTACTCAGGTGATCTTTTTATTCCAAGCGATCTGACGCTCGAGCTTTTCTGTCTCAAAGTAGAATGGACCAGAGCGCCATGGAGCCGCCGGCCGAGGAGAAGAATTCTCACGGATAAGTGTTGGCCATAACATGCATAGGCGGTGTTGTATCTGTGCTGAGCGAGAAAAGAAAATTGCTTTCAGGCGAACCCCCCAGGCCGGGAACCACCGGCCACTCGGAGTTTTCCCGCTCGAGCCAGGCAAGCTGCCCTCTCCCTTCTTTCCTGTACGGGATCCATCGTTCCCGTAACGCCCTCCTTTTTTCGTGCCTCGGCCAGGAGTCCTCGGGGAAAAACCACGGCGCACGATCCGTCAATGGAGGAGCATCGGCCCAGCTTATCGGGTCGAGACTCCAAACTTGCAACACTGCCCGAGGAATGACTTAACGCTCTGCTGCCCGTCAACCTGGATAATGCCGTCGGCAAACCCACGAGCGAGATGATCACGGCATCCGGTTCGGCCAGTTGGTCCAA
>JBAUZZ010000608.1:0-13257 GCA_049585495.1 Chthoniobacterales bacterium
AGTTGTTCTACGCGGTAGCCAGCGCGCTGCAGCGCTCGGACAAGCCCTTGGTCGCCGACCAGATGGCCCGCGCCGACAATCACGAGATAGTTCGCGCCATCCCTAACGAATCGCTCGATCTGCGGAAGCCACTTCACATTCCGCTTCGAGAACATCATCGCGTAGGTGAGGGGCTCGTTTTGGGCGTGCTGATTAAGCAAGCGGTCAAGTTCGTTGACCCGCCCGTTCTCCCAAGCGCCCACCATGCGGGCAACCACTTTAGAGTAGGCAGGCAAACTTGCGATCGTGCTGACGAGGTAGGCTTCGCCTTCTCGATCGTTGAAAGATTCGAAAATCTCGGCCTGATCTCGAATCGTCTCCAGGCCAAGAACGGGTTTACCAGCGGCTTTAGCTTTTCTATAGAAGTACATGTCCACGCCCAAGTCATCTCGATAGCCAGCCAATTGAAGGTATCGCGAACTCAGGATTTCGGCGAGAAACCAGGGTTTGAACCTCTGAACCCGATCCAGGGATGATCCAAAAGCCGGTAAGACAAGCGCCAGGAAATGGTTCACTTCCGGTGAAAGGTGGCGTGAGAGAGAATCAGATTCGGGATAGAATCCGGTTCGCTGGAATTCCAGGCGCAAATTTTCGGTGGTAAACTTATCCAGATCGACCTCGAATACGAGGCGCTGTGCGTCGTCGAACGCCTTCTGTAGCGCCGGGCGGAGGGGATAGGCGGTTCGCGGAAGCACGTGGATGGAACCGAGCAAATAAACTGTATTGTGGCCTCCGCTGACTCGCCAGAGTGTATCCCGGCCGGTCTGGCCGACAGGAAAAGTGGAACACGAGGCCAGGGTCAGTGCGGCCAGGACGCAAAGGAAGCGGGGCGCTCGGTAGACGGTGTCAGCTTTATTCTTGAGCTGTTCCATTCTGTCTACTCCTGGGATGAGGTCGGCGGTTCGTTGGGCGCATCAGAAACCGTGAGCCCTTTCCCGACGATGCCCATCACTCCATCGAATGCCTCTTCTGAGATCCCATGGGACACTCTTACCCGGAATCGCTTCCACAAGAACTCGTCCATCTGCATCCATTTACCGTTGTAGTTTACACGCTGCGTCCAGGCGCAAATGGTAATGATGCTCTGTAGCCGCTGGATTCGCCGCAGGAGGATGCCCGCGCCGATTGCGACTACGGCGGTCACGCCGAGTAAAACGCTCGACATTGTCTCCTGCAGGTGCAGCTTCGATTCGTTCGTCTCCAGCTGCTTAGCCAAGAGCTGATTTTCGTGGTCTTGCATCGATTGCAGAGTGGTGTGGATTGCCTGCATCAAGTCAATCTCGCGATTCGAATTGACTAATTGCAGGGCCTGTTCTGATTGGCCGGACCCCTTTAACAGGACTGTCTCGTCGATTTCAGCAAATTTCCGATCCACCAGACTTCTAAGTTGCAGGAATCGCCCGGATTGGACGGGATCATCGGCCACGAGCTGTTCCAGGCTAGACAGCACGCTGCGAATTTCAGATCTATTGCTCAAATACGGGGAAAGCTCCTGGTAATGTCCAGTCAGTAGGAACCTGCGTTGGCCGGTCTCGGCTCCGTCCAGGGTAAGCCCGAGTCGCGTCAATTGGTCGCGCAGACGATAGACGCGCCGGATCGAGCGAAAGGCAGACCGCTGTTCGACGTGCATTTGGCGGGAGACGACGATGTAGGCGACCACAAACAAGATCGTGGCGGTGATCAGGATGATTTGGACAACTCGTGGTTTGAATTTTAACGAGCGGGCATTCATCTGTCATCCTGCTATCTGAGACAGAGGGCGCATGCCACTCAGAGGCAATAACTCCTGGAGTTGAAACTTTGCCTTCGTACTTGGAGAAACGTTATCCGCCTCGATCTGGCTCATTATTGTTGCGTAATGCAAAGAATTGGTCCAACCAAATTCGAATGCAGCTCGGAAGGAAAACAGTACACCCCCCGGAAGAAGAAACACCCTCGCCAACCGCCCGGCGCAGCTGGATATGGCTGGTGTTGGTGGCGGTGCTGGTCTTAGGCATCGTCCTAGCCGGCGCCGGATACTACTATTGTGGGCGACGCGAGATTCCGCCCGCTGGCGGGCTGTATTTTTTTTCTACACTGGAGCTGAACGTCCCTCGTTTTGCGCAAGCGGATCCTCGATGGGGATCCGAGGCGCTTGGCTCGACATCATCAAGCATGGCGGAGGAGGGCTGTGCGGTGAGCTCAGCCGCGATGGTCCTTGCCTTCTACGGGCAGGATATCGATCCGGGGCGTCTGAACGCATTCCTGACCACCCACGAGGGGTATACTCCGCAAGGGTGGTTGTATTGGGAAAGGGCAGCCGAATTCGACCCGGGCCGGGCTAAACATGTTTATGAAGATCAGCCTTCCTATTTTCTGATCGATAGCAACCTTCTTCGGGGAAATCCTGTTATTGTCCGGGTCCGCTTACCCAACGGGATGACGCATTTCGTAGTGATTGTGGGGAAACGAGGATTCAACTACCTGATCCAGGATCCGGGCGGCGGAGGCGAGAATGGGATTTATCCCCTGCGACAGCTGGTGTCTAAAATCGAGGCGCTTCGATTTTATCAGAGAATGGAGAATTAATGTTTTCCTTGACCGCTAGACATCCGGTGGCACCATCCCGGTGTCTTGCAGCAATGTCCAGAATCCCGCGCAGGTCTCGTGTTGTCGGCGTCATAGCCTCGGAGGCCGACTTGGAGGCGGTTCTTGGCGATTCCGGTAAGTCAATCGATTTGTGCGAATTGCGCGTTGATATTCTGGAGCCGCGCTCGGCGAGGATACGCGATTCAGCCCGTACACTGCCGTTGCCAAGGATCGTTACGGTCCGGGATCCGGCGGAGGGAGGGGTCAACCATCTTTCGGAGAACCGGCGACATGAGCTCTTCGAAGAGTGGTTTCCGCTCTCGAACTATATCGATATCGAATTGAGAAACCTTACCCGCTTTTCGCGCCTGGTCGGCCGAGCCGACACTGCGGGTATCCAGATCATTGTGTCCGTTCATGATTTCGACAAAACACCCTCGCTTCCTGAGCTCGAGACGGCGCTTGACGAAAGTAGGGGCGACCATCAGCGCATCTTCAAAATCGCCTGCACGGTGACGTGTTGGAACGACATTAAGGTTTTGAGCGAGTTCCTGGAAAAGCATCAGCAAACCCCGATCGCTGTAGTGGGTATGGGCCTGCTCGGGAAACTCTCTCGCCTTCTCTTTGCCGGGCTTGGTTCTGAGCTGGCTTACGTGTCCATTGGTCAATCGGTTGCCCCCGGCCAATGGCCCGCTGAGAAGTTCCGCCTGCTGATCTCGGAGCTGGAAAGATAGGGCCAATGACATGGATTCCTCTGTCGGTGTTTGCTGCTGGGGTCTTTTTCGCTCTGTTCTGCCAGTGGTGGATTCATCGAGCGGGAGACGATCGCGTCTTTAGTTTGGTGGATAAGGTTCCCTGCAACGATGTCGGGCTGGTCTTGGGAACGGCTCGAACGTTAACCGATGGGAAGTTGAATCGATTCTTCGCCTATCGCATGAATGCGGCGGCAGAGCTCTACCGTGCGGGAAAAGTGGTGCGGCTGATTCTGAGCGGGAGCACTGGCGAGGGCGGCTACAGCGAGCCGAAAGAGATGAAGCGCGAGATGATTGCTCGTGGTGTTCCTGGCGAGGCGTTACTTCTCGATACTGGCGGGACCCGCACTCTTGATTCAGTCATGCGCGCGAAGACCGTCTTTGGGTTGACCCGGTTTACGATCATTTCACAGGAATTCCATAATCGGCGCGCCTTGTTTTTCTGTCGGCATCATCAGATCGACGCGATCGGATTTAACGCGAAGTCAGTCGGATGGACCGGCAGCTGGCGAACCATGGTTCGCGAAATCTTCGCACGTATCGTAGCCGTGGTCGACATCCTGCGTCGATCGAGGTGACAAACTGGAATTAGCGCGTAGTTTGCCAGCCGTGCGAATCTCCCTTCTAAAGTCGAAAGTTCATCGCGCACTCGTTACCGCGGCAGACCTTGACTACGAAGGTAGCCTGACAATCTCTGCTGACCTCGCTGCATTGGCCGGTCCCGAAGAGTATGAGCGAATCCTTGTCGGCAACCTAGCGAATGGCGAACGGTTTGAGGCCTATGTTATTTACGGCCTGCGAGGCGAGGGCGCAGTCGAACTGAACGGTGCGACCGCCCACCTCGGGAAGCCTGGAGACCGGCTAACGATTATGAGTTTCGGCTTGTACGATATCGTTGAGGCGCGGACACATTCGCCGAAAATCATCGTCCTCGACGAAAAAAACAAGGTGCTCCGCGAGAAGTAGCTGAAAGCTGGAGCTTTTGCCCACTCACCGTTTGCGAATCAGCGCCGAAAACGCGCCGTCGAATTCGTCGCGGGTCGGCAGCACCGAAGTGATTGAAACGAGTTCCAGCTCTGGGAAATGTTTCGTGGCGAAGTCGACGACCTGCTCGTTCTCTTCCGGCTCAAGGCTGCACGTGCTATAAACGAGGCGTCCGCCGGGCTTGAGATAAGGTAAGACTGCTTCTACAATGCGCGTTTGCAAGCGTTGCATTCGCCCAAAATCGTGAGGCGTTAGCCGCCAACGGACGTCGCTGCGCCGGCGGATAACGCCAGTGTTTGTGCACGGGACATCGGCGAGAATCGCGTCAAAACTAGCAGGTTTTAAAGGTACGGGTGGGTGAAGCCAGTCAACTAAGAACGCAACGGCATTAGCGACACCAAGCCGGGAGAGATTTTGCTCCAGTCGACTGAGACGCAGCTTATCGTAGTCGCATACCGCCAGACTCCCCTGGTTATTCATTAGCTGGGCAAGGTAGCCAGCTTTTCCACCGGGCGCGGCGCAGGCATCGAGAACACTCTCGCCCGGCTTCGGCATCAACAGATCACAGGCGCTCAATGTGCTGGGATCCTGGACGTATGCGACTCCGGAGGCGATCCAGGAGAGGGGTAGCCGGTCGACTTCCAGACAATCCTCACGTCCTGGGATGAGCCGGGCACCGGGAGGACTGCCAACCAACTCCCCTGGAGTAACCCGCAGACGATTCGCTCGGACGTAGATTTTGGCCGGTCGGTTATTCCACTCGCACAACCGCGCCGCTTCCTCTCGCCCGCGCTGGGTCTCCCATTTCGTCCAGAGGAATTCGGGATGCGAATATTTGATGAACACTGGTGCCTGCTCGAGTTCTGCCAAGACCTGGTCCTTCTCGACAATCGCCTTGCGCAGAACTGCATTGACCAGTGTCCGCGCCGGGCCAGCAATGTTCACGGTTTCGTAAACGGCTGCATGATCAGGGATCCGCATCTTGTAGAGCTGGTAAACGCCGAGCCGAAGCACTTGGCGCGTGGGCAGATCGAGTCCCGTGGCACGAAACCGATGAATGACGAAATCAAGAAGCGACCGATTGCGAATCACTCCGTAGAACGTCTCAGTGACGAAAGAGCGGTTGACGTTGTTCAATCCGGAGTGTTGCAAGGCTTGATGCAGTACTTCATCTGCAAACTCCCGGCCAGACTCCCAGCGTTGCAGCGCTTTCAAACAACATAAGCGCGGGTTCTTGCCTGCCATAAGCCTCACCAGTCTCCCGCGATCGTCGCAGCTCCGGAGGCTAAAAGGTGCGGGACAACGCTTTTAAAATCCCACAAATCCTCTTGGGTGCCACAGAAAAGCGCCTAGCCTGCGACGCAGGCTTAGGCCGGGCGTCCGCGCCCGATCCCGTGATAGCGGAAACCCAGCTCTTGCATGGTTACCGGGTCGAACAGATTTCGGCCGTCAAAAACTATCGGCGTGTGCATAAGTTTACGCACCTGTTCGAGATCTACTCTCTCGAATTCCTTCCACTCCGTAGCCAGAACGAGCGCCTCTGCATCCTTCACCGCTCCCAGCGCTGAATCGACCAGGATGGCGCCCTTGCACAGGTTCAACTCCCGGACCTTGTCGATCCCTTGCGGGTCATAAGCAGTTACAATCGCACCATCATTCGAAAGATCGTTGACCAGCTCGATCGCGACCGAGCTGCGGACGTCGTCGGTGTCGGGCTTGAACGCCAGGCCCCAGACGGCAATCCGCTTATCTCTTAAAACCCAAAGGGTATCGCGGATCTTTTTCATGAACCGCTCACGCTGGGTCCGGTTGATTTGCTGGACCTCCTTCAAAAGGTTCAATGGGGTGCCTAACTGTTCGCTGATCGCGATGAAGGCCGCGATGTCCTTCGGGAAACAGGAACCACCGTAGCCCAGCCCGGCGTTTAAGAAACTACGGCCAATTCGCTTATCTGCACCGATTCCGTCAGCGACTTTCTGAACATCCGCACCGCTTGCCTCGCAGATGGCCGAGATAGCGTTAATGTAAGAAATTTTCAGAGCCAGAAATGAGTTCGCGGCGTGCTTGATTAGTTCCGCGCTATTAATATCAGTCACCATGATTGGCGCCATGAATGGCTCGTAGACCTTTTTCATCAGGGCCAACGCACGGTCGCTGTTCGAGCCGATGACGATCCGGTCAGGATTCATCAGATCGTGGATTGCGCATCCTTCACGGAGGAACTCCGGATTGCTGACCACGTCAAATTCGGCCCCGGCTTTGTTGTACCGCCGGATCGTCTCGGCGACCTTTTCCCCCGTCTTCACGGGTACGGTGCTTTTGTCGACGATGACACGGTATTCGTTCAAAAGAGCGGCAATCTCCCGCGCAACCTTCTCGATATAGGTGAGATCGACGCTGCCATCGGGCTGCTGCGGGGTGGGTACGGCGATGAAAACGATCTGAGAGTGGTTAACGCCGTCCTCGATACTATTGCTAAATCGCAACCGGCGAGCGGTTACGTTTCGGTGCACGGCTTCTTCGAGGCCTGGTTCATAAATCGGGATCTTACCGCTCTGGAGGACGTCGACCTTTTTCTGGTCGTTATCGACACAAATCACGGTGTGGCCAACTTCCGCAAAACATGCGCCTGTTACCAGACCGACGTAGCCAGAGCCAATGATTGCAATATCCATACGCTACAGGTGAGGGGACGCTCGCTGCTGGAGACCGAATTGAGGCAAATCTTTCAGGGTCAGGGTCAGTGCAACCCCGATACTCACTTTTCCGGCCCCGTTGTTATTGCTGGTCACCCCGAGACCGGCCACCCAGCTGCTGAGGTCCCGGTGAATGAAATACTGTTGTACCTGGAGTTGACCGTGTTCGGCCTCGTATTGTTCATACACGCTGAATCCCCAATTTTCGTTGAGCCGCAGGTACCCCCGGAAAGTAATGGAATTGCTATTGGCCTCAACCGGGTTGTGGTCGAGGTAGCGGTCACCGATCTGGACGTCGATGCTCGGGTTAATGGTCCAACTGACATACGTATTCACATCCCAGAAGTTGTGTCGAGGGTCGAAGACAGGCAGCTGCGCGTCAACGCCCACGCCGAACCAGGGGACCGGGCTAAGCCGCAGCTTGTTGACGACGTTGGAGTAATGCGCGGGGTCGTACGGGTTCTTGAAATTTACATCCACATAGGTGTCCAGATCGAGCCAGTTCAACGTCCCACTATCTCGCCGCGTTTGCAGCCGGTTGCGCACGCCGAGACGCCAAATCGTCCATTGATCGATGGAATCGGTGGAAACAAATTGAGGGAAGTTGATCGGTGGAACCTGCGTATTTGGGATAAAGCGATCAAAGGGCAGGATGTCTACGGGTTTGACGTTCGGATTGGATACCCAGGAGAAGTTCGTGTAGGGCTGAATGATGTGCCGCAGGCCATCCAGACCAAGCCAGCGCACCTGGACCCCTTCGTAGGCGCGAGAAAGCTTGAACGACGCTTCGACACCGGCATTCCAAATAAAACGGGTGCGGCCCCCACGATTGACCACGATCCCTCCCTCCTGTCCTGGCTCCGTGCCGGCCGGGATAAACGTGCCGCTTCGCTCGTAGTAGGTCCCGCGAACTCCGACGCCCGGAACTAGCGATAGCCAGCCAAAGTAGGTTTTGGGGTAAAGGAATTGATGAAAACTGTCGATCCGGAACGTCTGATAGTCCGGTTCGGGTGGCTGATTGAAGCCCTGGATGAATGCCCGGCGCAAGAAGCCGGCGCTGGTCGTCGCTTCGTAGAAAATCGGACTGTTCAGAAACGGCGTCCGTGCCACTTCCCAGCTCACGTCGGGCAGCCGTTCAGTGCTCTCGAAGAACGTATCTAATTGATAGCGCAAAGTCGCCGTCAGCGTGTAAGCCTCTCCCTTCTGGGCCAGCTGGAGAAAGTTGTCGGGTACGGGGTTACTTGAAAATTCAAACGGAAAAAAGTCCTGAAGGATGTATGGATCACTAAACTTGTTCAGATCGGTCGTCAGAACCAGATCCCTCGTGATGAAGGTTTGAGATTGATATGAGAGACGATACCGACCGGAGGAAATTTGTTGTCGGGCGAGGGAGGTCTCGTTGATATTCGCGTCCTGATCATTCATGAAATAAGATCTGAGCAGTCCGTGCGACTCTTGGGTCGTGCCCAGCTTATAGTTAATATCAACCCCGGACGCCGGGCCGCGCAGGGTGCGATAGTCCCAATGTGTGGTTGCTGTCACACCCTCGGTCAACTGAAACATCGCGGTCGTTGCCAGATAGGCCCCGTACTCGCTTTTATACCCCGGCTCAAAATTTAGTGAAAATTGGTTGCTCAACGACTGATAAAGATAGGGAAGCCAAAGGATCGGCACGCGGCCCACATAGACGGTGGCATTATAGAAGATAATCCGATCGTTGGGATAGACTCGCACGGTATGAGCATGAATCGCATAATCGGGCTGCGATGAATCGCTCGTCGTGAAAATCCCGTTGTGAATATCATACACGTTGATGTCGCCGGGTGAGAATACGTCTTCGCCGGTGACCTGAAACGGTTGTTTTGCGCCACCGAAGTTAGCTGCTTTCAGTTGCTTGGTTTCGAGGTTGTAAACCGCTCGGTCGCATATGAAAGCAAAGGTCTGGCGGTAGAATCTCACGTTCCCCTTGACCAGGATGTCGTGAGTATCCGGATTATACTCCGCATAGTCGGAATAGATCGACACATCCCCGTAGTGGATAACGACATTATTTTCCGCGATCGCGACGCCGCCTTCAAACCGGGTCTCACCCTCGGAGCTGATCTCGACCGGGGCTTGACCAAAATTCGTGAATTGTCCGAGGACCACCGCCGGAGCGAGAAGCAAGAGGAAAAAGCTTAGAATCCGGTGCTTCATGGGAATGCCTACGACGGTCGGAGAACATCTACCGCGAAACGAGGTTACCAGACAAATGGAAACGTTCGGCGTTCCACGTTCTGAGTTCCAGGTTCCGCACCTGGAAGGCGCGTCTACTAGCTCGGAGATCGAGGAGCGCCGAGCAGGAAAGAAGACGCAGCCTCCAGCTGCGAAACTCGGAACCTGGAACTTGGAACCCACAACGCGGCACGCTAATCCGGATATCCTCGCGGATACTTCTTGTGCCAGTTCCACGCGCTTTCAACGATCACGTCGATGTTCTCGAACTCCGGCTTCCAGCCGAGTTCCGTTCTCGCCTTATCAGAAGCTGCGACCAGCCGCGGCGGGTCACCAGCACGTCGCGGCCGTTCCTCGACCGGAATCTCGTGTCCGGTAATTCTTCGGCAAGCGTCGATTACCTCCTTTACTGAGGTGCCTCCCCCGGTGCCAAGGTTGTAGGTGTCGCTCTTTGGACCAGACAAGGCCAGAATGTGTGCCTGTGCCAAGTCGCGGACATGAATGTAGTCTCGGATGCAGGTTCCATCCGGAGTCGGATAATCATTTCCGAATACTTCGACACGCACGGCCTGGCCGAGCGCGACCTGCAAGACCCGTGGGATCAGGTGAGTCTCCGTACGATGGTGTTCTCCGAAACGTTGCGTAGCACCCGCAACATTGAAATAGCGGAGGGATACGAAGGTGAGGCCGTGAATCTGATCGAACCAGCGAAGAATCTTCTCGAACATCAGCTTTGATTCGCCGTAAGGGTTGATCGGCTTCTGCGGAACTCCTTCATCGATCGGAACACGATCGGGAACGCCGTAGGTGGCGCACGTCGACGAGAACACAAAGCGACCCACTTTGTTCTCGACCATGGCGCTCAGTAGATTCAGGCCGCCGCCGACGTTGTTATGAAAGTACTTGAACGGATCTAGCATCGATTCGCCAACCAGCGCGTTAGCGGCATAATGCATGACGGCGTCCGGGGCTGAAGTCTGAATCGCTAGGGAAACCGATTTCGGATCATTCAGATCCCCTTGGATAAACGTCGCTCGCGGATCGATAGCCTCCCGATGGCCCTCGGCCAAATTATCAAATACATCCACCTCATAGCCGCGATTGAGCAGCTCCTCCACCGCAACACTGCCGATGTACCCGGCTCCACCAGTGACGAATACTTTCATGCGATAGTGGGTGTTCAGAGTTTTTTCTCGAGATCGTTAACCATTCGCCGCACAAAAGGAAGCTGTTTGCGAGGCCTAAGGATCTGAAGGCTCTTTGTGTACGAACCTGGTTCAACCAGTTCAATGCTGACGTGGCGAACACCCCATCGATTCATGAGGGGCCGGGAAGGCATGTATAAATCGATCGTCTCGGTCCCTACGAGCGCCGCTCCATAGTCATCCACGACGTAGGTTTGGTTGTTTTCCAAAAGCCGAAATATCGTTCCGTAGGGAAAGCGAGACCAATCCGCCGCAGCGCTCATCATATTTGTCGACTGGAGTCGACTGCCCATAGCATTGTAGCGGCTGCCTTCCGAGCCCGTATACGCGGTTGTGCGTACCTTCTTAATTTTTCCGGCTGTGCCTTCTTTGCTGAGGCCAGCCGTAGACTTTGGGCGGCTGGCATTTTGAGTGCACCCCACAACCAACAGCGACAGGGCGAGCGTTAGGTATTGGTGGCCTCTCATGATTTATTAGAGAGGCGTATTAAACGACTCGCGTCGATCAGGCAAACCGAAAAATTCGCGCAACCGATTGTCGTACATCGGATTGCGATCGGCCACGACCGCTTACACGACGTCAAGCGACTGGTCACCGCCCGTTTTTATATCGGCCCATTTCGCGTAGCCGCAGATGCCGCGCTTGGAGTTCGCAACGAACTCCCAAAACGGTTGGATTTCCAAAGACCAGGATTGTTTCCTGGCTTTCTCCACCGCTTGAGCTGCGTTCAAGCCCTGATGATAAAAAAGGCCGAAAGCCTGACTGACTTCTTTGCGAAGGTTCAAGTCGAACCCTGCACGACGGAGTCCGACAAAGTTGATACCCACGACGCTGTTCCTGCCTGAAGCGACAGAAAAGGGTGGGATATCTTTGCCCGTTGCCGAGAAGCCCTGCAGAATGGCGACTTTACCGATGCGGGTAAATTGATGGACGGCCGACCCTCCGCCAATAAAGGCACGATCCTGTACCTCGACGTAGCCAGCCAGTAGGACATTGTTTGCTAATACGATATCGTTACCGAGGTGCGTATTATGCCCGAGGTGGGCTCCGGCCATCAGAAAATTACGGGAACCCACCACCGTCGCAGTGTCCGGTTTTGTTCCACGGTGAATTGTGCAGTATTCGCGAATTACGTTTTCATCGCCAATCTCCACCTGCGACACGCAACCTGGCCGAAAGCTCAGATCTTGTGGATACGATCCAATGACTGCGCCGTACCCGATCTGGTTGTGCTTTCCGATTCGAACCCGACCAGTGATGATGGCGTGCCCCTGAATCGTGGTCCCGCTACCGACCTCCACCGAGCCTTCGATTAGCGCGTAGGGGCCAATCACAACATCAGATTCGAGCTGTGCTTCGGCATCGATGATGGCTGTGGGATGGATCATGGCAAATGACAGATAACAAATGACGAAGGATGACAATCAATTTGTCATTTGGAATTTGTCGTCTCCTATACCCCATATTGCTTCAGCCCTCGACCAAAACCGGCTCGCCTCTCGGAATATCCCGGCCACGGCTCTTGGGAATGAAGAAAAGGAGAGCTGAGGCGATTACCAGCATTCCCAGGTTGATGATCCCGGCGACAACAAATCCGTAAGCGTAACCCGCCGGATGCGGATTCGTTGAAATGCAGCTGAAAACGACCGCCCCGATAACCGCGATGCCGACAGAGTTCGCGATTTGCTGCATGGTTGATGCCACGCCTGAAGCTGCGCCGGCGTCTCGGGCGGGTACGCCGCTGAGGACCGTGTTGAACAGGGGAGCAGTGACAAAGCCGCGCCCAACCCCGTAGACAAAGCAGGTAACGGCGAAGAGGAGCCTCGCTTCGCGCCAGCCACTGCCGGCCTCTCCGATCAAGGCAATCAGAGAAAGAGCGAGAACCGCGGTCCCCAGGTGAAGCGAGTTGCGGCCCAGGTAGCCGTTTAACTTTCCGGACACGCTCGAACCGACGAGGAATCCGAAGGAAAATGGGACCAGAGCTAGTCCGGCATTCATGGGATTCAGGTTGAGACTGAGCTGCAGGTAAAGGCTCAACACCAGGAGCATCGAGGTATGACCGGCGAAGTAAATACAGGTCACCAGGAGCCCGACCACGAATCCGCGATCCTGCAAGAGCCGAGGTTGGAGCAGAGGCGTGCGGCCAAGTCGGGCCTGCCGCTGTTCGAATCGCCAAAAACCCCAGAGCACCGGAAGGGAACCGAGCAGCGAAAGCCATGCCCAGGGGGGCCAGCCCGCCTCACGTCCCTCCAGGAAAGGAAAAGAGAACAAAAACAACCCCACACTGACGATCAACATTCCAAATGGGTCCAGTCGCGCGGCATGCTCGGCTCGCGATTCCTTGAGGGCGGTAGACGCCGCCCAGATTGTCAGGGCGCCGATCGGCAGGTTGATCAGAAAGATCGGCCGCCAGCCAAGGCCGAAAATGTTCGCCTGGATAAGGAAGCCGCCAAGGATTTGACCCGTAATGGACCCAAGGCCAATCATTGCTCCGGGTGTTGTCTTCATTCCGGTGCGGCCAGCCGGACCCAAAATCCGCTATGGAGTCGTGTGGCGTCGAGGACTGGTCGGCGAGGTGGTGCGGAGATTCATCGAATACACGAAGGAGCAATTTCAGCTAACGCCGGGCGGAAATGAGAAATGAGAAATGAGAAATGACAGATGACAGATGACAAAGGTCGGGGCTCACCCTTTGATTTGTAATTTGTCATTTTGGGGCTGCGGGCCCCGTGAGTACCAGGCGACGTCGCGGCTGAAACCTGGAGCTCCGGACCCCCCACCGCCTCAAGCGATCATTCC
>JBAUZZ010000609.1:0-2706 GCA_049585495.1 Chthoniobacterales bacterium
TTGAAGTACCCCGGATAACCGGCGCTACCCTTGAGGCCCTTGATGCTGCAAGCCGCCAGCAGAAGAAGGCTTTAACGTTTCGTGAGGCAGAGCCCTTGCTGCCAATTGGATCGACGTTCGAATTGCAAAACTGGCGAAATCGGCTCTTCGCGCAGTTTGAAGACATCGCCCATGTTTTGGTTGGTTCGCCTGAGCTCGTGAAAAATAAAGTAAGGAGGGTTAAACAGGCGACCCCGGCCAGGATCGATCCATTCGATTTATGAGTGAAGAAGTCCCCCCAGAGTTCAGGGTTTTGCTGGCAGGTCTGTCTGATGAGAACGAGCGCATGGCGGTGGTACAGGCGTACTATGGGCTCGCGGAAGGCGATCCAAACACGTTACCAGTGCAGCTGGCGGTCCTTCTGAAGGCACACTCCCTGGCGTTGCTGAAACACTCCGAGGGCGAGCTTTTGCCAGGCACCTCTGCGGCAGGCGATCGAACAAGCCCTGATTTGATAAAAACTTTGCAAAGGTTGCAGACGGGAATCGACCAGGTGAAGGAGACTGTGCAGATGCTGACCAATATCAGCAGCAATCGGATCAAGCTGGGGCTGGCGCTCGCCTACTTCGGCGGACTGCTGAGTTACCCACTCTTCGACGCTTTGATTGGCTGGGTTCGGCAGGTCACTCATCTCTAATCTACCAGCTCGGGGCTATGAGTCGTTTTCTTTCCTGGTTTGTCGAAGAGAAGCCCAGTAGGCCAGCTAAAAGAGTGGAGGGGCACTGGGGACTCGATCTTCCTCTGGTCCGGTTCAGCGAGCTCGACGTGGATATCTGGACGCTTGCCGATTCTTTCCAGGGAGTGTTGATCATGGGGGAGAACGGAAGCGGAAAGACTTCCGGTTCCGGCCGGCTCTTCGCCCGGAAATATCTGGAGAACGGATTTGGCGGCTTGGTGCTTTGCTTCAAGACCGACGAAGCGGACCTGTGGCGCGGTTATCTAAAGGAAGCGGGCCGCGAAGCGGATGGGCGGTTCTTTGGGGTAGGGGAGCAGTTTCGCTTTAACTTCATGGATTACGAGGCGCTCTCCAGCGGCGTCGATTTCGCAGAAAACCTGGTCACATTGCTCGTCGATATCGCCAGCATTCAGAAGCGGGCGGTAACAACTGGCGCGGAGCAGGAATTCTGGTTGCCCCAGAAGAAAAAATTACTCCGGAATGCGATTACCCTTCTGCTGATGGCGGAGGAGTCGATCCAGCTGCGGACACTGTACCAGATGATCGTTTCATCGCCGACGACCCTTGATCAAACGACGTCCCCGAGCTGGCAAGAAAACAGTTTTCTGTTCAAAATCCTCGAACGTGCGGAACAACGCGGCCAGAAGCATCCCGAGTGGGATCTGGTCAGGAATTATTGGATGTATGAGCGGCCTGCGCTTGAAGCAAAGACGCGCGGTACGATTGAAGCGGATTTCACCGGAATGTTCGATCCGCTGACTAGGGGGAAAATTGGCGAGCTGTTCGGCACGGTTACCAACCTGACTCCTGACGATATTTTTGAAGGCAAAATCGTGGTGGTGGATCTTCCAGTGGCCCAGTATCGGGAGGTGGGTCAATACGCTGCCCTGATCTGGGCTCAACTGTTTCAGCGGGCTGTCGATCGCCGTTCTTACCAGGAGCCGTCCACCCGGCCCGTATTTCTTTGGGAGGACGAGGCCCACTATTTCACGATCGACCAGGATGCACAGTTCCAGAGTACCGCGAGGAGCAAAGGAATTTCGACCATGCGCTTATCACAGAACCTTCCTAACTTTCTTGATGCCTACGGGCCGAACGGAAAGCACAAGGTGGAAACCCTCCTGGGAAATCATGCGACGAAGATCTTCCACCGGAACGGAGATCCGAGGACCAACGAATGGGCAGCAAAGATCATTGCCAAGGAAACGCTGTACAAACACTCGATCTCGACCAGTGGGTCGATTCATGCGCCGATCGGTGTAAACAGTCAAACATCGGTCAGCGAAGTCGAAGAGGATTCCTGCCCGCCAAAAGAGTTTATCGGTCTCAAGAATGGGGGTAGAAAGAACAGCTTTATTGTTGAGGGAATTTTGTTCCAGTCCGGGCGACTCTGGAAAAAGGATCAAAGATGGACGGTGAGGAAGTTTAAGCAAAAGTGAACGTCACGGACGGAGGGAACCCGGGAACCCCTTTTCAGGAAGCGGTGTCGATCATCACGATCGCCGCGATTTTGGTCGCTGTTGGCTGTTACGCGGCCGCGGTCAACAACGTTCCAGTGTTGGCTCCGACGCTCTATTGGGTTGCCACGGCGGTTTATCACCTGTTTCCGGCCCTCAAAGCTCTGCACCAGTCTCAGGTCCCGATGCTGGTGAGCGCGGCGGCAGTGGGAATAGCGTTTTTCTTTCTCACAATTCCACTCGCTAACTGGCTCGCGGGCGTTTTCAGCCGGGCAGGAATTGACAACATGGAGCGCCAGACCGCGCGGTTGAAACAACATCGCGAGAAGCTCAAAAAGAAGCGGCGCGATCGGGACGATTTCATCGTTTCTTAAAGTCCAATCGAACTAAACTAAAGCGTTACGCTTTACGAAGAATCCCTCACGTTCTCCGTTCCGCATACTACCGGAACACTTTTCGCCGTCGCTTGTCTACGGATTCGAGCCCAGCCGAGTCGCAACTGTTGAGCCGCTATGGGATGACAGTGGGTTTAAT
>JBAUZZ010000610.1:0-8994 GCA_049585495.1 Chthoniobacterales bacterium
GTAAGGCACAACTCCGTCGCTGCTGTTCGGGGTATTTCCGCGACCACGGTCTCCAATGATGGAATGATAAGGAATATGATCCGCGATCGGTGAGTTGTTTAATGCCAGCACAAACCAGTTTTTCGGCGATAACGTGTCAATACTCGTAGGGAAATGCAGCTTGCCACCCTTCCCGGCGGACGCGCCACGCCTGAATGGTGCCACGGCCGCTTCGGTCTTAGTCATATTTTTCGGAAGTTTCACCAACGAAATCCCAAGTCGTCCGATCCAGTTGGAAGCAATTTCACTTCCTCGATGGGGGGTGGAAATGAAAATGACACGACTGACTTCCGGTCGGTGCCGAAAAATAAGCAGGCTCTCAACAAATTTCTTCGTCTCCGGATCGATCGGAACCTCTTCAGGTGGTTTGGCAAAATAACTGTTCCAGAGCACCAGATTCGAGTCGGTTACCATAAGACGCGAAACCAGTCCTCCCATGCTGTGGCCGATTAATAAAATTCTCTTGTGACCAGGGTAAGTTTTGTTTACCCGGTCGAGCTCCTTACGCAGCAGTTCGGCAGAATAAGGAAACGGGTAACCGCTCGGATAGTTGTAAACCCAGAATTGATAGCGCTGATCGATTTGAGAATCGCTCCGCAATTCATTGATTAAAGGAGCCCAAGTGGCGGGAGTATCCTGGAGACCATGGATCATCAGAACCGGGACCTTGTTTCGATCGTACGGCTGGAGCCGCACAAGCCGCGCGGTTTCCGGATATTTAGCCGGCCTGATCATGCGAATGAAACCCAGCCGTTGCGGCCGGTCCTTGGCCAGAAGAGCCGCAGTACCGATCGAAAGATCGGCCGCAAGGGGATAACTGTGACCGGCACTTGAGATCCGTTCGGAGGTCAGCGGATCTTTCATGGCTAGTCGTGCTTCAGAAGCCTTAAATTCGAGCACGGCAGTCAAGCCGTAGAAGATCTTTTCCGGGATTAGGAACTCCCTTCGAGCGTTTTCCGGGGGCCTGTCGCGCTCCGCGAGGACAGGGACCCCGATCCCCTGTCGGCGAATCCGACGCGTATAATCTTTCCCCGAAAGCGCAATTTCGTCGGCGGGAATAAAGTGGCAAATTCGCGGGTCAGCGAAATTCTTTTCCTCGCTTGTGAAGGTAAGCTTGTAAGCGGTCACGCCCGAGCCGATCGTTACAGCTCCTGAGCAGGATAACTTTCCCGTTGATTGGAGCAGCGAGACGATTCTGCCCAGGGAATAGTTGTATGCCTGAACGGCCCGGTCATTCGATGGATCGCGGGGGCATCGCGAAGGATGGCGTACCGCAGGCACTTTTCTCGGTCGTTCGATGTGTTTTGTGTATCGCGACACTGATCGAAGAAATCCAGATCGGGACGGCACGGAGGCCATCCCCCAGATTGCAAACTGGACTGGCAGAGGCCGGCTTCCTCTTCCACCCAGGGAGGGACGGACTCCGTCCCGTCCCATTTTTTCGTCCCTCTTAAGAGCAAGTGTCTTAGCACCATTAAAAACAGGTCAACGAGCGGGCTAGCGGTCAACACTTCGCTGACGTTTTGTGCGCGTCATGAAGCTTGGGTGGCGTCGCCGTTCCCCCGTGCTGCTCGAGATACTTGCAGGCCGGCTCGATGTCGTTTGCGAGGATCTCGCTCACATCTCGATTGATGTGCGGACGCACAACAATTCGAAGGCTATTGACCTCTTGCGCGTCTGGCGGCATGGAGTAGGCAGAAAGGATCCAGCCCTTTTCGCGCACTTTGTTTGAGATGTCGAACTCATTGTAGCGCGTGACCGACTTGTCGAGCGTGAGCGCAACAACGGGGATCCGTTGCGTCCGGTTCATGATTTGGAACTTTCCCGTTTTAATCAGCCGATCGCGGAGGTATAGGGCGTGGTCGAGGGCGTATCTCATTATCCGCGTATAGCCCTCGCGGCCAAGCTGCAAAAACGTATAGTATTGCATCAAGACGGTGGCTGAACCCTTGCTGAAGTTCAGCGTCGCCGTTGGAGCCTCACCGCCCAGGTAGTTAACATAGAATACCAGATCCTCGTTGAAGATTTTACGGTCTTTGAACACGACCCAGCCAAGGCCGGGCGGGACCAGACCATATTTGTGTCCTGACGCATTAATCGACTGAACTGCGTCCAGCTTTCGAGGACCCGACCGAGGGCTTGTTCTTGGTACGCGCGGAGTCGCGTGCTTCAGGTATTTTCGGCAGATCTTGGAGCCCTCGAAAAACAGAATCCGGACTGGCTCCGGACTCTGACGCCGCGGCACATCAACACACCGGCGGAATATTGGCCTCAGAAAGTGCTGACGGTCTCGTCGGCGAACGCCGCGATACGACGCACAAGTTGATCAAAAACGAGTTTACCGAGAGGAGGTTCATTTGTAGCCTTCCCCCTGTCGCACCAAAGCCTGCGCCTTAGCCAGATTGTCTTGTGCAGGGCTAAAATTGGGTTTCAATCGTAAGACCTCCTGGAACTGCGTAATAGCCTCGTCCAATTGTCCCTTTTGAATGAAAGCCACACCAAGGTTGTCGCGAGCATCCGCATGGCTAGGGTTGATTTCCAGGGCCTTTTGGAATTGGGCAACGGCCTCGTCCAATTGTCCCCTGTGAAGGAGAGCCACACCAAGGTTGTTGCGGGCACCCGCATTGTTAGGCTTGATTTCCAGGGCCTTTTGGTATTGGGCGACAGCGTCGTCCACCTGCCCATTTTGAAGGAGGGCATTGCCGAGGTTGTTGCGGGCTTCCGGATAGTTGGGATAGAATACCAGGGCCTTTTGGTATTGGGCAACAGCCTCGTCGAGTTGTCCCTTTTGAAGGAGGGCCTCGCCGAGATTATTGTGGCCGATCCAGCAATCCGGATTCTTGGCCAGCGTATCGGTCCAGAATGTCTCGTTGCTTTCATAAACCAAAGTTCGTTGCCAACTCCCCATCCCGAGGATCAACAACAGTCCGGCACAAAGACTCGATTGTAACCATGGTTTCTTTGGAACGATTAAATTTGAAAACAGGACCAACCCCGCCCCGGCCAGCGCTAGTGGTCCGATGCTGGCCAGGTACTGGAGATGATCAAAGACTAAGGACAGCCGAAAAATAGGATTGTCGATTAATCCCAGTACTGGCAGCAAGGCCACCAAGAAATACGCGAAAGCAAAAAAGCAGGCGCGAGACCAAGGTTGGCGTATGAGCCAGAAAATAGATAAAATGAGGATCACTGCTAGCAGCGCCAAATACGAAACCCACTGCCCAGCAGCGATCTGCCAGCGTGGATAGACGGTGATTAGCGGATGCGGCCACAGCAGCTTGCCGAGGTAAAACCAAACCGCGTCACCCGCTGCTCCCAAGCGTTCCGACCAAGTCCGCACCCATTGTGGATCGGCGGCGCTCGCCAGTTGCAGCCCTTGCGTCCATATCGATAAGGCACTGGCCGCGATTGCCATGAGAAACATGGGGACCACTCTTGCCACGTTGCGCCAATGCCACCGGCCATCCATCCACCAGGCACACAAGAAAAGAACCACCGGCAGAATCACCGTGGACGACTTACTGGCCATCGCCAGAGCAGCGAAGAGCAATGTTAACGCATAGTTCCAACCAGATCCGGTTCGTCCGCCGAGGTCTTTTGCTCTTAGATACCTGACAAAGAAAAGGATAGATAGCAGCAAGAACAAACCCGATTCCGTGTTCTTCAGCTCGGTTACCCACGCCACCGATTCCACCGCCACCGGGTGGAGGGCCCAGAGCGCCGCACCCAGCCACGCACCCTGCACGCGCAAACTTCGCAAAACCCGCCACAGCAATATCGCGCAAGCTCCGTGCAACAAAACATTAACCAGGTGATATGGCAGTGGGTTCAATCCCCACAACGCGTGTTCCACCCAAAAACTGGTAAGCGCCAAAGGACAAATATTGGCATAGCTCGTAGTCCAGATTTCTTTCAACCCGAGTGGACCGACAATGCAGGGATTAGTCGTTAGGATTGTCTCGTCATCCCATACAAACCCCGCCGTCCAGACAGGCGTATAGATCAGAATGACAGAGAGCATCAGGATTAGTCCCCAAAACCAATCGCGCCGGAACCAGGATGGTCCGTGTTGAACGCCAACGCTTCTTGTGGTGACTTTTGTAGAAGCTCTACTTACCGCCACCACCTTCTCTTTCCTGGATCGGTTTGCCATAGGGGCTACAAAAGAGACGCAGTAGCGTCATCTGATCGAACCAAAGGTGACTAGACTATCCCTTCACGAATCGCCAAGCAAGGTTGAACAGGATAGCTGTCCCCCCTCGTGCGCCGGTTGATGTGTCCGTTGGCCGAGCCCGTGATCATCGACGGCGAGATCGCCGCGCTAGACTCTGGCCCAGTCTTCGCAGAGCTGAACAAGTACGACGCGACTACGCACTTCGTCGGACAGAGCAGGATCTTCACGCTGACGGCGGACCGAGCTACTGGGGAAGCCTACTGCCTGGCGCATCACGTCACGGTCGATGGTGGAAAGCGGCGACTGATGCTCGCCTCGCTTCGCTACCTCGACACGTTCGTGAAGATGGACGGCGCGTGGTTGTTCGCGGAACGCTTGCTCTATGTCGATTGGCTGTAGGAGCGCGCACTGTCATGACAGCGACGATGAGCGGCTCTGCAGCGTCGCAGCATTGGCGGCAGCTCAGGGTAGCTTGTCGAAAAAGAGATAAACGGCGGCAATCCGGCCGTCCCGCTTTAATTGCAGTTCCGCGTCTGGATGGTGTTCCCGGAAGTGCCGGAATGAATCCGGAACGATCCCTTGCCAGGACATACTTTGAACAAACCCGATCCTTAAAGTGCCCGATTGTCCGGAAGCGATTCGTTTTGCGCGCGCCGGTCGGGTCGCACGTTCCAGTGCGAACATCCTGAGTCGACGCTGCGACGGCAGAATGATCAACCGCGCTTGAGCCGCAAAGGGATTGGCTTGTTCCAAGGCCTGGGGCTTGGCGGCTTCGCCGAACGCGCGCTAATTCATGAGAATCAACTAGCCCTTCTTCGCAAGGAGATGCCTTTTGCTCAAGCCGCTCTGCTCGGCTGTGGCATTGTTACGGGCGCGGGCGCAGTCTTGAACACTGCGACCGTAAGCGCCGGTGATACGGTCGTCATTTTCGGAGCCGGAGGCGTTGGGCTAAACGCCATAAGCGGCGCTCTCATCGCTGGTGCATCAAGGATCATCGTCATCGACATTCAGCCGAAACGACTCGATGTGGCGAAACAATTCGGTGCGACAGATGTCATTGATTCAAGCCAAACGAATCCAGTCGAAGCAGTTCGCGATCTCTTGCCGCGTGGTGCAGACCATGTCTTCGACTTCGTGGGGCTGAAACAGGTAGCTGAACAAGGCCTCGCTATGCCGAGCGTTGGCGGCGGACTTTATCTCGTCGGTGTAGCCAAACCCGAGGTCAGCATCGAGCTGAACATCTTTGATGCGATCGGCGGCCAAAAGCGCGTCCAAGGCGTGAACCTCGGTTCCACCAACTTCAAGCGCGACATACCTATGTACGTCGAGCTCTATCTGCAAGGCCGAATAAACCTTGATGATCTGGTTTCGAAAAGGATCGCACTGCGTGACGTGAATGATGGGTACGCGGCGCTGAAGGACGGCTCGCTCAATCGGGTCGTCATTACTTCGTTCTGACAGCAAGTTTTATAACGAGAAACACCATGAAAACAGCGGTAAAAAATACGATCAAGACGATCACAACGCACTACATCGATGGAGCATTTGTTGAATCGCATGGCCGCGAGGTCATGGACATTATCAGACCTACGGACCGTCAAGTTATTGCGCGAGTCACGCTGGCGGACGAGACGGACACGCAGAATGCAATCGCTGCTGCAAAGCGCGCGTTTGCGACATACGGTCGGTCATCAACAGACGAACGCGCCAAGATCTTGCGCAGGCTGCATGAAGCCGCCTGGGCTCGCATAGACGATCTTACTACCGCGATGGTCGAAGAATACGGCGGAGTTGTTCGGTTCGCCGAACTCATCGTGCAATCGGGCGTGAACTCGTTTCTCGCCGCTGAAAAGGCGCTTCAGGAAATGACGTGGACACGCCATTGGGACAAGACGACGGTCACGTTGGAGCCGGTAGGCGTTGCCGGTTTGATCACTGCGTGGAATGCGAACGCGTTGTTCATTTGCCTAACGATGGCTTCGGCCATTGCCGCTGGTTGTACTGTCGTTATTAAGCCAAGTGAGTTGAGTTCGCTGCAGACCCGTGTTTTGGTCGAGGCTCTGCACGAAGCCGACCTCCCGAAAGGTCTCATGAACGTCGTTACGGGCCTTGGCAAGGTCGTCGGCGCCGAGCTCGTGCGCAATCTGGATGTCGATAAAATTTCCTTCACCGGCTCGGTGGCGGTCGGTGAAGGAATTATGCGCGACGGTGCCGCGACGATGAAGCGCGTCACACTCGAGCTGGGTGGAAAGTCGCCCACGATCCTGCTCGACGACGCCGCGCTCGAAGAAGCCATTCCGGCGGCGCTCACCATGGCTTTTTTGAACAGCGGTCAAGCCTGCGCAGCGGGAACACGTCTTCTGGTGCCCAAGAGCGAGCTAGATTCCGTGAAGACGGCCATACAGGAAGCGCTGAAATCTTTTTCCGTCGGCGATCCGGCCGATCCCAAGATCTCTGTTGGACCGATGGTGTCGCAAAATCAGTACGACCGCGTGCAGTCCTACATCCGAAAGGGTATCGAGGAAGGGGCCGAGGTGCTGGTTGGTGGCGAGGGTCATCCGGAAGGTCTCGAAGCGGGCTACTTCGTGAAACCCACGGTGTTCGTCAACGTGAAGAACGACATGGCAATCGTCCAAGAAGAGATTTTTGGCCCCGTGCTCAGTGTCATCGCGTACGACTCCGAGGACGATGCGATCCGAATCGCTAACGACTCTAAATATGGTCTTCATGCCGCCGTTATCGGCGCCGACCTTAAGCGTGCGCGCCGCGTTGCCTCTCAATTGCGAGCCGGTCGCGTTGTGATTAACCGCATGACGGACGATGCGCAGGCGCCCTGGGGCGGATTCAAATATTCCGGCATCGGCCGCGAATATGGCCGGTATGGAATCGAGGCGTTTCTTGAACCGAAGGCCATCCTAGGTGCCATATGAGAACGGCATTTAACCCATAAAAGGAGAACAATCATGTCTGCTTACATCGTTTTCACTAGAACAAAAACACTGGATCAAAAGGAGCTTGAGACTTATTGGGCCGGAATTAAAGCGACAATGAAAGGACATCCAATTGAAGTCCTGGTGGCTTATGGGAAGTACGAAGTCTTGGAGGGCGATCCCATTGAGGGAATCGTGATAGCAAAATTCCCTAACGTAAAGGCGGCGAAAGATTGGTACTATGGCGAAGCATACCAAAGTGTCGCGCAGCACCGCAAGCAAGGGGCAATCTATAACGGACTCATTGTTGAAGGTGTCAGCTAATCGAAGACCAAGGAAAAGCATGAAAAAGATTGTCGTCATCGGCACAGGACGTATGGGCGGGGCCTTCGCGACAGCATTCGTGAAAAGAACGTCGCACGCGGTTTCGATCCGCGGATCGCATGCGGGCAGTTCTTCGGCAGCCGCCCTCAGCCGTCAGTTGGGCGTGCGGGTGGCCGACGATAAAGAGCTTCTTGCCGCTGATATTGTCTTCGTCGCGACGCCGCCGGCCGCGCTTGACGGCGTGGCCGCCGCGCTGAAGGGTTACGCCGGCATCATCGTTTCGGCGATGGTTCCCGGCGCCGGCGGCTACGAGCTGAAGCGAGACGACGGTACAAGCGCGGCCGAGCAACTTGCGCGCCTCGTTCCGAAAGGGCGCGTCGTCACTGCGTTCACGTCCATTTCCTCGGCATTGATCCGCGATCCGGCGAGCAGCGAAAAGCCTACGGTGTTCACTTGCGCGGACGATGAGGCCGCGCGGTCGACCGTGATCGCCCTGGCCAAGGAGATCGGCTTCGAGGGCGTGGATGCCGGCCATCTTGACGCTTCACCCAACATCGAGAACCTCGGCCTGCGCGTGGGACAGCTTGCCTACGGATCAGGCTTCGGAAACCGCGTTACGCTGCGCGCTTACGTAGCGCCGCGACCCGTTCGACGGGCACGCCCAGGAAAAGGTTCAACTGTACCGAAACGGAGAAGAAATCCATGAATGACGCCATCACCCCCTTCACCCTCGCCGTCCCGCAGGCGGACCTCGAGGACCTCAACCGCCGCATCGACCAGACCCGCTGGCCGGGCAACGCCACCTCCTCGGCCCGGCTGTACTGGGAGAGCGTGGCCAACGTCGCACCGACCAAACTGGCCAACGTCGCATCGACCAGACTGGAGCTTCCCGTAGGCGTCAGCATATATCCGCGCGAGACCAACCGCCCCTCGCGGCGCTGGGTCGATCGGTGGATGCCAAACCTGATCCATTACAACATCCTGGACCGGGGGGCCACTTCGCCGCCTGGGAGCAGCCAGCGCTGCACGCCAAGGAGATTCGCGACTGCTTCGCCAAGGTGCGCCGACCTCGGCAACTAACTTGCCGGATCGGGATTTAGCAGAGCCCTGATCGGGGCTGTCACAGTGAAACGAAAAGAGGAAAGCCATGATTGACCATATTTATCTCCCCGTCTCTGACCTGAAACGGTCGAGCGAATTTTACAAGAAGGTGCTCGGACCGCTTGGCATCGACATGCCTTACGAGGTCGGTCAACCTCCCATCCGCGGTTTCGCCATCAATAACATTCCGGGTTTCTGGCTGAAGAATGGCGAAGTCGCCAAAGACCTTTACGTCGCATTCACCGCCAAGAGCGCGGACGCTGTCAGGGCCAGCTACAAGGCGGCGATAGACGCGGGAGCTACTTCAAACAAGGAACCGAGCCTTCGGCCCGAATGGCGTGCCGACTACTTCGCGGCAAACATCGGCGACCCGGACGGATACAACATCGAGATTGCCTATAAGCCTTGGCTCTACAAATAAAAGGT
>JBAUZZ010000611.1:0-2907 GCA_049585495.1 Chthoniobacterales bacterium
GCCGACCGGTTTCTGGCCGACCTTGTAGGCTTCTTCGAGGGCACGCGTCAGATAGTATTCGAATTGCAGCGGCGTGGAGAGCTTTTCGCTGAGCATAGAAACAGCGTCGTCTGTGATAACACTTTCAATCTAATTTGGCTCTTTTCCAACGAGAGAGACTTGGATGCCAGGATTTCCTTGTCTTGGGAGAGCGCCTCCTGAATGCGTCGTAGCATAGTCGTCTTGCCACAACCGACGATGCCAGACAAGGCGACGAGTTTTCCCGCTTTGATTTCGAGTTTCAGTTCGCTGACGATCTGCTCAGAATGTTCCGTCTCAAAATACCCCGCTTGCCCAAAGTCCCTAGCAAGGCCGTAGTGATTTCTGACGTCACTCAACATGTTGATTCCCTTTCTGTGCGACGACCAAAGTATTCTTCCACCTGCTCGATGACTTCCTTTTTGTTGAGCGTGGTTTCGACGAGAGTGTTAATCCACTCGAGTTGTTCCGGGGGCAGCTTAGCAAGCGGAATGGCCAGATAATCGGCTATTGCCCGCTTGGCAGCCAACACATTAAGGTAGGCGAATTCCTGGAAGGGATCCGGGTCCGTAAACATCGTTACGGACACTTCTGTATTACGGATAAGCAAAGCTGCACGGGGATTGCCTTCTAGTGCGGCCCGAGGTAAGGCCAATTGTTCGGCAAGCGCCTCGATTCTGTCCGCACGTTGTTGGGTGGGAGATTTCTTAAACGTGCGGTAGCGATACAAAGGGATTGGTCCGCCCACTGGCGCATAGGGACCGAAACGCTTGTCACCATGCTCGACATACAGCTCGTTGTCGAAGATGCCCCACCAGAGTATTACCGTTTCGCCAGCCAAGTCCGGGTCGACTTCGTAATTGATCCCGGGCCACCGACACTCTGGCGTCACCGCCGACCTTGCGCCGTTCGGGTTCACGCGCAAAGGTGCAAAAGCGCTCCCAACTGCATACGGCTCGTACACCGGAACCAGGTAAATTTTCGAGCCAGTCTTCCATGCGCGAATGCGGCTCGGAGCGGTGCTCCATAGCGTTGTAACGTAGTAGGAAGTTCACGAGCCAGGCATTGGCTTCCTCCTCGTCCTTGGGCTCGTGAAAGTGGTAGAGGGTCTCGTGCATCTCCTTTACCGTGCGAAATGGCCTCTCGACCTTACCTTTCGAGCGGGCTGTAACGCGTCTGCCGTCCTTGCCCTGTGGCAAATGAGCGCGCACATCGATGTCCAGGTAACGCATGACTTGTTGAAACACGTGACTCTTGGCGACCGGACCGTGATCGGTGTAGATCATTTTCGGAATCCCTTGAAACGGGAAACCGTCGATTTGCTTCGGCGCCATTGCGTTAAACAAGAAACGCAAGGCGGCTTCAACATCCTCACCGTAGACACAACGGTATTCCTGATAAGCCACCCCACTGCGGTCATCGACGACGCTGAAGAGCATCAGTGTGGGCGCGCCCTTGTTAGGTTGCAGCCACAAGGGTTCCTTGATTTCCTTCAGATCGGAAGGACTCAAGTCGAATTGCCAGCAGTCGTTGCTGTGTTCGGCTTGAAAACGGACCGCTGCCGGCTGTCGGCGCAATGTCTCGTCGTCATAGCCCCACTGCCGCAGGTAGCGATTGACGGTGGTTGTCTTGAACATCGACTTTTGTGCCTTAATGAGACCGTCGGGTGTTTCGACGCCGAACTCTTCGATAAGCCGGATCGCTTCTCCGGTGGACAGATGCCGTCCTTTCTTATTCGATGTCCGAACCTTGATGGCAGCGATGAGTTCGCAATAATACTCCAACTTGTCTTGCGGCAACACCCTCGGTGTACCACGATCTGAGCGCCGCAATGCCCTTGGCCGCGCCCTTTGCGCTAATGCCCGATAGAGGGTCTGTTCGGATACACCGTACAAATTGGCAGTCTCCTGCATGATCATGCGACGCTCATGGCTGCGGGTGGAATGCGGTCAGACGGCGATGCAGATCGATCAAGGCCTCCGCAACGAGCTGCTTTTTAGGCATGTCCATTCCAAGGTTTTGTCGCCGATTGTTTCTGTCATTTTCGGCCTCTTAGATTTTGCTAGCTGGCGCGGCTTGTATCGCGTGCGTCTTGAGCACCTTAGGCGACTCTGGCCTCGCTGCATTTCGATAAAGCGTTGATCGCGCGACGCCGAACCTGTCGGCAATATCCTGCACCGGCAACTCGCCAGCGTGCGTTAGTGTCTTGATTACCCGGATATCTTTGGTCTTGAGTTTCCTGGGCCGACCTCCATTCCGGCCCCGGGCGCGAGCAGCTTTAAGGCCGGCCAACGTGCGTTCACGAATGAGATTGCGTTCAAATTCAGCTAACGAAGCGAACACATGAAAGATGAGCTTTCCTGTCGAGGAGCCGGTGTCAATTTTTTTGGTCAGCGACTCGAAATCGACACCGCGAGACCGGAGTTCGGTTGTGAGATGTATGAGATCACCTAGACTGCGACCAAGTCGGTCCAGTCGCCAAACGACCAGAGTGTCACCTTTACGCAACGATTTAAGACAAGCCTCAAGTTCCGGCCGAAGAGCCGTTTTGCCGCTCGCGTGTTCCTCGTAGATTTGTCGGCACTTCGCCCGCTTAAGAGCGTCGCGTTGCAGATCGAGTGTCTGATCATCGGTCGAGACGCGAGCGTAGCCAATGCGCATGTCGCAAATCCAAAAACAAGAACCGTTTATCGATCGTACATTTTGAGATAGCTTCTGCAACACATTCTGCCATCAATAGTGCGTGTTTTCGCGGCCATCCCAGGATGTAGCGAAAACCAAGGTTTGTGCGACAGCCTTTCTTCACCAGGCGTTAGAGGGTGCGATCACAGGCCAATCGATGTATTGATTCCGACAAGTCAAGGTAGGCACCGAATGGTGTGATCCCCC
>JBAUZZ010000612.1:0-3048 GCA_049585495.1 Chthoniobacterales bacterium
ATCTGCGCCCGAGCCGCCGTGTTCTTTCAGTTTTGCGTAGGCGGCAATGCCGTTGTTAAGCACGTTGTGGGAGTTAGTGAAAGATGTAGCGCATTTTGTAGCTCACGAGAATAGGTTCTCCTGAACAAGCGCTCCTCACCCGGAATGCGGCTCGCCGGGAGGCTCGCCCTACCCAGGCCGTCTGCCGAATCCGCCGCGACGGATGAGCCCAGCTGTTTTCTGCAGAATCGAAGATAGAGGAGTCAGCGTGCCCGGTTTATAGTCGGTGCCGCGTCTGTTGTCTGCTCATTGTTTTTCGGATGACCAAGTTTACCGATCTGCAACGTCTTGTCTCGTTAAGTGACTGCGTCTTCGCGGTTGCGATGACCCTGCTTGCGTTTAGCGTCCGCATTCCTGACCGGGGCGTAGACCCTGCGAAGCTTGCATTGGAATTCACCCGCATGCGGAGTGAGTTCTCTGGATTAGTGTTGAGCTTTGCGATCGCAGCAATGTTCTGGGTCGGCCATTTTCGCCTGCTGCGTTCGCTCAGTCGTGCCACTATTGGCCTGATTTACCTGAATCTTTTTCAGCTATTTTGGATCGTGTTACTCCCGATTTCGACCAGCCTCTGGATTCGAATCGATGTGAAAGAAACAATCATCATTATGGAAGCGAATTTGACGATGATCGCCCTGTCCGCACTTTTGATGTGGGTTTATTCGTACCGAACCGGACTCATTGAACCCGGTGCCCTTACTCATCCGATTGCGGTCGAATCTATCGTACCAGTTTTTCCGCTCTTGATTTTCGCTATTTCTCTGCTCGTTACCTCCTGGAATCCAGTTCTTGGCGGTAAACTCCTATGGGGCGCGTTTGTGACGCCCTTTCTCAACCACTTTGCTCGAAGCGCTCGCCCGGCGGCGAAAACGCAGGGGAAATAGTAGATGGCTCGTAAGTCGGACGAAGAGAAGAAACGTTAACTTAAGTGGTGAGACTACGTAGGCTCGGTTTTTTAGATAGTTTTTTGCTCCGAAGGGGCCAAGTCCTGCAGCCCCTTCGGGGCCGGAATCACTGGTTATCTTGGTACCCCGAGTTAATATCAGGCCTGAGCCTTGCGCCCGTTGGGGCAAAGACCGAGCCCTTAAGTTAAGTTAACGCGGCTACGAATCTTGCGGCGTTCGGCTTTCCGGCCTTTTGATGAACGGCGCAAACAGATCAAGCGGCAACGGCAGAATGGTTGTCGTGCTATGTTCGCTTGAAATTTCCTTTATCGTCTGCAAGTAGCGGAGTTGCAGAGCGATCGGTTGCGCAGAAATCATCGCAGCCGCCTGCACCAGTTTTTCCGCCGCCTGAAACTCGCCTTCGGCGTTGATGATTTTCGCGCGGCGCTCCCGCTCCGACTCGGCCTGGCCGGCCATCGCGCGCTTCATACTGTCGGGTAAGACAACGTCCTTGACCTCGACGGCAGTGACTTTGATTCCCCACGGATCGGTCTGCCGATCGATAATTTCCTGGAGCGTTAGATTTATCTTGTCGCGCTGCGACAATAGCTCGTCCAGTTCTGCCTGTCCGAGCACGCTGCGCAACGTTGTTTGCGAAATGAGCGAAGTCGCTTTCAGATAATTCTCCACGCGCACAACCGCAGCCTCGGGGTCGACCACGCGAAAGTAAACAACGGCGTCAACGGTCACGGGCACGTTGTCGCGGGTCATGACCTCCTGGCGCGCGACGTCGATGGTCACGACGCGCAAATCCATTTTCACCATGCGATCAACGACCGGAATAAGGAAAATCATTCCCGGCCCTTTCGCGCCCAGCAGCTTGCCCAGTCGGAAAATCACCCCGCGTTCGTACTCGCGCAGGATGCGGATCGCCTGCGGCAGGACGAGCAGGGCGAGCAAGAGAACGGGGATTAGCCAGACAAGTAGTTCTGCTGATTCTTTGAACATCGGATGTTTTTTTTCGGGTTTCGGGGTTTCACTTTTAAAGTCCTACCCGAATGGCCGAAGAAAGAGACAGCATAAAGAATTGGGGCGAATCGATCAAGCCGCCGCCTTTCGGCTTATTTATGGAATGCCCACGCCAAATCCAAATTCCGACTTTGCCTTGGAGGGCGGACTCCGTCGCCGCCGCATTTCACATTTTAGCTTCGATAGTTGAGTTGGCGCAACCGTAGCCCTGCTTTGCACAGCGTGCTTTGGTCCAATACTTTGTTGCGATGACGAACGAGGATTTTTGCCACTGAAAGCGGTAGGGCGAATTCGTCCCGCGAAGCGGGACAAATGAGCCTCAAGGGGCTAGCAACATTTGTGGGATCGTCGTCCGCGTCGCGAGCCCGATAGTCGATGTAGCTAAGGCGTCTGAGCTCTGCAAATGGCAGCGACGTGTCGATCGCGCCGAGTTCATAAGCTCGTTCCGCGACAAAGCCATTTAAAAGGAGCTGCCAGTCCCAGGGGTGCGCCGAGCCGATGTGTTTGATGTGGAGCCGGACGTTCGTGGTGCAATTGCTCAGCAGCTCGTTATACCACTGCGGTCGCTCGTGGAGCTCGTTGGCAGTTTTGACGTAATCGAGGAAAAGGGCCCGGGATCGTTTCGGGGTCGCCGGAATCAGGTGATAGAGATAGACGTCTTCCGGCCGGTAATTGGTGCGCAGCCGCACGATGTCGCGCTCGTCGCCGATGACGTAATAGAGCTCGAACTGCCGGTACAAACCGGCGAGTGCAGAATAAGCCTGGCCCTTCGCCATCCGCGTCTCGATCGACATGCACACGTAACCCTCTGGACCGAAGTCAAAGCTCACGAAGGTGTGGCAGATAAGCGTTGATCCCCAGTAGTTGGTAAAAAAATCGACGGTGCGCAGATTAGAAAGGTGTACGGTCTTGGTTTCCCATCGCGGCTGGAAGTCGGTCTTGCTCGTGTAGTCGAAGTTCCGGAAGTTGTGGATCACGACACGGTCACCCTCAATTTCGGCGTACGGCGCTTGGGCCACCTCCGGCTGCCAGTCGCGGGTATTCGAAGGGCGGATGGTGAGCCACCAGGCGGCAACGAGCGCAATTGCAACGGCAACCC
>JBAUZZ010000613.1:0-5813 GCA_049585495.1 Chthoniobacterales bacterium
GTAGGCCAGCCCGGGCGCATCGCAGACGCGCCTTCCGCGAGGATTTTTGCCGCCGAAAGCTGGTAGAGCGAATTCGTCTCCGCCATTGGCGGAGACAAATGAGCCTCAAGGGGCTAACAACATTTGCGGTTTAGGCTCATCCGCCGCGGCGGATTCGCCCTACCGTCATTCCTTAATGACGCCGACCCCCGATCACCTCATTTCACACCAATCATGTTTGGTTGCGGCTCCGCCGCGCTAGGAGATTTGCGGGCTACCCCTCGCCCCAAATTGCGAAATCTACTCGAATAGGGCGGCTGGGCCAGCCGCCCTACAAAATAGTCAATCTCCAGATAGTAGCTCTGAGATCTCGTCGAGCGACAGGCTTGTCATCAGCGGCTCCTCGCTTTCTACCATCGCCTCGATCACGTCGCGCTTTCGCTGCTGGAGGTGCAAAATTTTCTCTTCCACAGTTCCCCTGGTAATGAGTTTGTAGGAAGTCACGACACGCTGTTGGCCGATTCGATGGGCGCGATCCGTTGCCTGATCTTCCACGGCCGGGTTCCACCAAGGGTCGAAATGAAACACCGTATCGGCTGCTGAGAGATTCAACCCAACGCCTCCAGCCTTGAGACTGATCAGAAAAGCCGGGAGATCGGCGCTTTCCTGAAAACGATCAACGACCCTGGCGCGATCTTTCGTTTGGCCATCCAGGTAGCAATGTTCAATTCCAAGGTGTTTGAGCTCGTTTTGGATCAATTTAAGCATCGCCACAAACTGGCTAAAGACCAGAACACGATGACCGCCGTCCACAGCCTCCTCGATCAACTCAAGGAACAAATCCATCTTGCCGGATGGGTTATTTGCTGCCTGGCCAAGGAGACGCAAGTCACAACACGCCTGGCGCAGCCGCAACAGCGTCGTTAGCATCGTGATCCGCGCTCTTGCCCGATTCCGTTCCGTGCCGAGCATCTCTAGCTGCTTTCTCCCTTCCGCGTGCAGTTTGGAGTAAAGCTCTTTCTGCTCATCAGTCAGTTCACAAAAGGTGACCTGCTCCATCTTCTCCGGGAGCTCGCGCGCGACTTCTCGTTTCAGCCGGCGCAACATCATCGGACGCAGTCGTTTCGCGAGTCGTGATCGCTCGGGCTCTGATCCCCGGCTTATTGGCAATTCATAGCGTTCGCGAAATTCGTCCCTGTCTCCAAGGTACCCCGGAACCAGAAAATTCATGATGGACCACAGGTCTCTCACGGAGTTTTCGACCGGCGTGCCGGTCAAGACGAATCGAAGGTCACCGCGCAAGGCGGTTGCGGCCTGCGCGTTCTGTGTGTCCGGATTTTTAATATGGTTTGCTTCGTCGAGGATTATTGCTCCGAATCTGAGAGCGCGATAGGAATCCACGTCGCGACGAAGCAGCGGATAGCTGGTCAGCACAAGGTCATGATTCGAGATCGCAGGAAAAAGCTTGTCGCGTTCCGGACCTTCAATGGTCAGCACTTTTAAGTTGGGGGCGAAACGTTCGGCCTCTCGGCGCCAGTTGAATAAGAGCGAGGACGGGCAAACAACCAGAGAGGGACCTCTAGCCAGAGAGAGGAACGCAAGCGCTTGCAACGTCTTTCCGAGACCCATCTCATCCGCCAGGATCCCGCCTAGTCCGTTCTCCCCGAGAAAGTGCATCCAATAGACACCCTCCTTCTGATAGGTTCGCAGCACCGCGTCGAACGTCCCGAGCGGGATTGCCCGCAGCGGGACGAGTTGTTGCTGCTGAGACGTCCATGTCTCCCAATCAGCATGGGCCTCTAGGGTCGCCCCCTTCAGGCTTCCGAAGGAGGCGTTCAGATAGCCCGCGTGAATCTTGCCTACTCGGTAGGTGCCCGGATGCGGCTGGCCCGGGCGGCAGTCGCGCAAAACACTCTCAAATTCGGCCAGATCCGCGGGATCAAATATTGCCAGTTGCCCGTCGCGCAGCCTTGTAAAGCTTTGGCCCATCTGAAGGAGCCGTTGCACCTCGCTGGTCGAAAAACGATCACCGTTCGCAGACTCCAGGGAATACGAGACATCAAACCAGTCCTCTCCGCTTCCGGTAATCTTGAGCCGGGGAGTAATTCGATCGATCTGCCTCGTGACGTTCGTCAATCGGCTCCCGATAGAAACCTTCCAATGCCTTTCCAATTCCGGCAGCCGCTGGCCAAAAAAGTTCAATATCCCGCTCTGCCCCTTCAGCGTAAAATCGCCGTCGCCCGCTGGACCGTGGAATCCGAAGTGCCTCAGTTGTTCTGCGCATTCCCGTTCAAACGCGAGATTTCTGGAGCGGAATTTGGCGTCCAACTGGTAGACAAAATCTTCCGCGGGGCTGGTGACGCCGAGCGTCACCATGCGTTTGCCATAAAGACATTGCAGTTTGGCAGAAAGATAGTTAAGCGAGCCTTCGATCGTCAGAAAAACCGCTGGTAGACCGGGCTCGATCGCCGAGTCAGGCTGGTTGGTTTGGACGGTAAGAAAGTTCTTGAGGGATGGGACCTCCTTCTGGAGGAAAGCAAGCCCTTGTTCAAACGGCAACTGGATCGGCTCGCGGAGGACGCCGAGGTAGGCGCTGGGAAGGCCCGGTGCAATTGGGCGGAAAACCGGGTCCTTCCAGGCCCAGGCGCTCTTGCTACCCATAAGGACGATCCCACTCTCTATCGCTAGTGTCGCGGAAATCTGCCACCCCCTGTCCTCGCGCTGCCGAACGTCCAGGACAGGCACTAACGGACTTGATTGCACCGCGATTGCCCGGTCTCTCCCGAGGGTCAGCCCTGGATGGCCAGCCAGTTGCTCCAGAACTTCCAGAAACTGATCCCGAGATAGAACGCTTATTCCGGGCAGCTTGCCGTCGGTGAACCTTCTTACCGTGTCGAGGATTCTTTTGTCTTCCTCGGAGCATCGGAAGGCTTCTCTGACATCCAGAGCGCTCGCGAGAATCCGGCGCGTGCCGGTGACAACTTCGAACCCGAGGGTGACTTGGGCTCGCTCCCAGGCATTGACGAAGTTGGGTGGAATCACAACATGGAGCTCTATCCTCGGCCTCTCCGCCAAATCAGCGTTGGAAGAAATTTCTCCGGCGACGATCAGGTTCGGTCCTTGCTGGATCGCTGGAGGACCCGTGAGAGCCGGTTCCGGCTTCGGTTGAAGGACAGCTAACCCCAGCGCTAAGGAGTGCGGACAAATGGTTCCCCATTGAGTTGATTGCCGACAAGAACAAAGATTTTCGACATCACCGTAGGACCGAATCTTCAGGCCTGCCCGAAATTCGATATCGCCTTCGCGTACTACCCCATGCAGGATCGGTGGCGCATAGTTGAAACTCACAACGCGACCCATCTGGAACAGGGCTTTGGCATGCTTCATCGCTTGCCATCCCCCGGTGTCCATGAGAAAGCGTTCCGTGATCGGGATCATTGTGGATGAAAGCTCCAGCTTTGATTCTGTTCAAGAACCGATCCTCACTCGGAGTGCGGTTCGCCGGGCTCACCCTACCAATAATATGCCACGGAAACATCACCGGTAGGGCGAAGCTCCGGCTGAGCCGCCGCAGTTTCTCTGCAGAATCCAGGTTAGTCCAGCAGTTACGGTGTGTAGTCAAGAACTGCGGTGAGCCTAGACCGCAAATGTCGTTAGTCCCTTGAGGCTCATTTGTCCCGCTTCGCGTCGCTTCGCGGGACGAATTCGCCCTACCAGCTTTGGCTAAAAAGCCGGAGCTTTTACCTACTCTCATTTAATCGGCTTGAACCGTTTCTGCCAGAAGCCCAACATCGCGAGCGGCATGAAGCTGCTCGCGATTGCGAATCAAAAGGGTGGCGTCGGCAAGACGACGACGGCGGTGAATCTGTCGTCGTGTCTTGCGCAGAAGGGAAGAAAGGTCCTCCTGGTGGATCTGGATCCGCAAGGCAACGCGACCAGCGCCCTCGGCATCGACAACCTGGAGGGCAACAGTCTGTATGAGGTCCTGATCGGTCAGGCCAGAGCTCAGGACAAGGTGGTCCAAACCCGGTTTGAACGGCTGTCGATGATCCCGGCCGATCTTGACCTCGCCGGGGCAGAGATTGATGTGGCCAGACTGGATGATCACCTGACTCGGCTTCGCGACGTGCTGCGGGCAATGGGCGCAGATGCTCCGTTCGACTATGTCTTCCTCGATTGTCCGCCGTCGCTCGGGGTTTTGATGACGAACGCGTTGGCTGCCGCTGACCAACTGTTGGTCCCAATCCAATGTGAATATTTCGCGCTCGAGGGTCTCTCGAAAATCGTCCAAATCGTTGATCAGATTCGGCTCGTTAACGAGCGCCTGGAGATTGGCGGAATTCTCATGACGATGTACGATGCCCGCACCAATCTAAGTCAGCAGGTAGTTAACGAGGTCCGGCGACACTTTCCAAGTTTGGTATATCAAACCATCATTCCGCGTTCCGTCCGCCTGGGAGAAGCGCCCAGCTTCGGCAAACCCATCATCGAGTACGAACCGAACGGGGTCGGCGCAACCGCTTACAGGACGTTAGCGGAGGAGTTCATACAGCGAGAGAACGGCCGGATCCGCTTTGTTAATATTGAGTCGCCGGGTGAGCACTAGTGGTGGGTAGCAAAGCCTTGGCATTTTAAGAGCCTTCCTCTATTCTCGCGGGCATGTTTCTGCGGGGTATCTTGTTTGGTTGGCTGTCGATGCAACTTTTGTCGGCAGGTTCTGCAGAAGAGTTCCGCGCTGCGTGGGTTGCTTCAGTTTACAATCTGAATTTCCCGTCTCGTGCGGGGCTCGGCGAAGGCGAACAAAAAGCCGAAATCCGGTTTATCGTGCAAACGGCTTCGCGCAACGGATTGAACGCGCTCATGGTCCAGGTGCGGCCGGAGGGCGACGCTTTGTACGAATCGCATCTCGAACCCTGGAGTCGGTATCTTACCGGCACACAGGGCGCTTCTCCGGGATATGATCCCTTGGAGACTTTCATTCAGGAAGGTCGCAAAGAAGGCGTTGCAATTCACGCCTGGATCAATCCTTACCGCGCGGCGACGAACGCAGCGGCTCAACGGGCGCCTTCTCACGAAGTAAACGAGCTGCGCGATGGCGTTCGAAGGATCGGATCCTCGCTTTGGCTCGACCCGGGTGATCCTGAGGTCGAAGCGCATCTCATTCGAGTCGTGCGTGACCTCGTCAGCCGGTATCCGGTCGCTGGTGTTGTGCTGGATGATTACTTCTATCCGTACCCGGGAAATGGATATGCGCGGGGAATGTTCCCGGACGCTGGTACCTACGGCCGATATCGCGCCGGGGGCGGCAGCCTGGAGATCGGCAGGTGGCGCCGGCAAAATGTGAACAGGTTAATCCATGACATTCAATCCGTGGTTAAGTCGGCACGGCCGGGCGCGTTGTTTGGAGTGAGTCCCTTCGGTATCTACACCAAGGGCAAACCACCGGAGGTCAGCGCTGATCTAGACCAATTGAACGACCTTTATTCCGATCCGGTGGCTTGGATAAAGAATGGATGGGTCGATTACATCTCTCCGCAGCTCTACTGGAAAGACGGAGGTCCACAGAGCTACTCTGTTCTGCTTCGCTGGTGGCGCAGCCGTGAAGTCAATCCCCGCTCGATTCCGGTCTATCCCAGCATCGCACTGGAGCGAATGGGAGCCGGTTATGGCTGGCCTTCGAGCGAGATTGAGCGGCAGTTGAGCTTGGAGAAATCCATTAAACCGCGCGGCAACGGCGGCTTTGTCCTCTGGAACATTGGGCAATTGATGCGGAATCAGAAGGGTGTTGCGACCGTCGTCGCTTCAGAAGTGAGCGCGGGGAGGTGAACCTTCAG
>JBAUZZ010000614.1:0-13831 GCA_049585495.1 Chthoniobacterales bacterium
CACGTGAACCGTTTGATTCGCGCCTACGAATTGTACCAGGAGCAGAAGACAAATATGGGACCAATGGGTCCCAACTTCAGCGAAAGGCATTACCGAGAACTTACCAAGCTCAAGACTCGACAACACAGAACGGCAGCTGTGATCGAAATTCAAAGACGATTCGGCAATCGTCCAACAGCTAAACAAGTTCAAGAAGTCGTTGAAGACCTACTTGGGAAGAGGAGACAACCCACTCCCGCCTATGTTGGAGAAAGGGTAAAAACGATCGAAGCACACACGACAAAAGTGATGGACGCCAATGAGGAGCATTTTATGAAAATCAAACATCTAGAAGAAGACGTTGAACGACTGGTGAATGACTATGGCGAATACTTCCCTTCGGAAAAGATTTGTGACCTCATCATTGAGACAGCTGCGAGGCTCAAAGAGGAGGACAAAGAGTCAGAGCAGCCTCCCCCTGGTCAAGACGCCTAGAATCGCCTCCTGGTGCGTTGGCGCGTCTCTTCGTCCGCCGCCTGACGGAACCGGTATACGTTAGTGCAAACATTAGAGTCGGAGCTCGGCAGGTACCATGGGAAACTCATATTCAGGTGCTTCCTTGATTCCTAGATGCAAAAGATCTTTTTCGAAGGCAAGCAGCGGAAATTGGCTGGCGGACATTTGAAAATGTCGCAGGCGTGCTTTGTAGTAAATGCTCCCGTGGAGTTCCGAATCGCGTGTCATCTGGGCGACGAAGTTACCAGACCAGCCTCTTTCCTATTTAACATTGCGGTCGCACGAATTCGTTTCGGTGCATTATTACAGAACATTTCGAGGTTGTAGGAACAGAGCTCTGTCGAGAGATGGTGATAGGGATCAGCGCTACCGCCGGATGACCCCGCAACGTGGTCCAGTTGAACTTAGGGTAGTGCCCTAATTTGGAATTGCTGGTTTTTTCGCCTCGCTGGCGATAGCGGCGCGGACCGCAGTCTGAGCTGACTCAACTGGTGGTATTTCCAAAACAGTCACAAACCGTGTTTCTTTGGCTTCGGTAAAGCTCCAGGCGTAGCACCGTTTGGCTTTCGGATGTCCGCTGAGTCTAAAGACTTCGACTACACCATCCCAGGCAACCTTGTGCCAAAACATCTCAATTACCGGGACAGATTTAACATGCTCGGCTTTGCAGCGGTGTATCGTCTGAACCGCATTTCTCAACTGTATAATCGTCGCGCTCATGCGTTTTCAGCGTCCACAAGATCGGCAATCGCCCAGGCTGTATCGATAATGCCAGCGGCCATCGCAGGAGTCATGCGTAGGGATTTATGAACGTGCACAACGTTATTGTACGCGAAATGAAGCGCGACCGCAGCTTTGAAATTGTCCTGCTTTTTGCTGAATGCGTTCGATAGAGCAGACCATGAAACTCTATGTTGGAAACCTCTCCTCCGAGACTTCCGAAGCGGATCTTCGGGCCCGCTTCGAGCAATTCGGAACCATCGCCGGAATCAGCGTCATTAAAGATCGAACGACCGGCTACCCGCGAGACTTCGCGTTCGTGACAATGAGCAACGTCGGAGAAGGCCGAGCAGCCATCAGCGGTTTGCAAGGCAAACAAGTCCGCGATCGGATGCTTGTGGTCAACAAGGCTCGCTCTAAAGAAGAACGCCGTTAGCAGTTATCCCCAGGCTACGGGAACAATAGTCTAAGAGGATGTTTGAGAAGTCTCATAAGTGGCGAACCGGTTGAGCATAAGAGGATTGCGGCAAGGTCGATCATCGTCTCTGAGGTTTGCACCCGATCTCGAAGTCCTTGCAGCGAGTCGGTCGGAATCGAATCCAAAAGCTTTCTAGCAACTTCCGCGCTCAAGATCGGCGTTTTTCGTTCCTTAACCATGTGCGTCGGGCCTTTAACAGGTGCGGTGGGGTTCGTCGGAACGACTTGACTGACGACCAGGTAATCGAAGAGCATCTTGATTGCGGTCAGGTGCCGCTTGATAGTTTGTCGGGATCCCGGGTGCGTTTCAATGTACCCTGCGATCAGCATCGGAGGATCGACCGCAGACCTATGAGTGAGGATCTTGTGTATCGACGAATCGAGATTTCCAGCCTGGGCGGAACCCTTCCAGAAAAAGTCGGCAGTTTTGTCGTTGGGATTCCTAGAATAGACTTCCCCAATGCCGCTGACGATCCCTGCGCCCCTCCGAACACCAGACCTCCTTCAACTTCAAGCGTTGGCGAAAGCTGCTTTGAGATTCGGAGCTAGCCCGCTTGCCATCCCGGGTCGACGGGTGTTAGTCTCCAGCATCATTACCCACTAAACGAGATTTGCCGAAAACGCCATGGGAGACTACGAAGGACGCCGCAACAGCCGGAAGAGGGCCACGCGCCGAGCAAAGGCAACCCGTATTTTCTGGCTGGCTGACATACCGATACTGAATCTTCTTGGTTTGCCCCTCTTTGGCGTATGAAGCAGGATCGGCTTTGCCGCGGAATCGTTAATGCTGATCAACGCGGTAAATGGCTAACCAGCCCCATCTTATCGGATCTCCAACTGAAACGAAATACAAAGCCATGACATATCTTCTCGTACGCCACAAAGTTGCCGACTTTTCCATGTGGAAAGCTGAGTATGATGCCCATTTACCAACTCGTCAAAAAGCGGGTCTCAAAGAAGAGCATCTGCTACGCAATATCGACAACCCGGACGAGGTAGTCCTTTTGTTTAAAGCAGAAAACCTCCACGAGGCACAAGCGTTTGCCCGCTCATCCGATCTACGCGAAGCGATGCAGAAGGCCGGATTGGTTGATAAGCCGGATATCTACTTTCTCGCTTAGCATCGTAGCCTCCGCCTGGAACCTCAGAAGGCCGGCGGCCTGTTGGGCTCCCTAGACCAAACGGGTAAAAATACACCCAGTAAATTGGGTTTGAAAGGAGACAGCCCAGGCCGGTTCTTTAAACAAAAAGGGGAGCCAACGAGACTCCCCTTTTTCAATTTGAATTAGGCGTTACAACTTCTCGATCATCTACCGGACTTCGTCCACTTTCCGAGCGTCTTTTGAAGCCGTCCCCACAGTTCATCTGCCTTACCTTGCGGAAACTTCCCGTAGCGCTGTCTAAGCTTACCCTTCAACTCGTTCCACGAGTCTCTGATTTGAAGCTTGTTCATGAAAATTTAGACATTTGAGAAGCTGCGATTGTTCAGCCGAAGAGTGTTCGTCGCGGCGCGGATTTCGTTGCGAAGCTCGGCGAGCATTTCGCGGGGAACTTCCAACCGCTCGGACTTGCGCCGTGTCCACTGCTGCGCGGTTCTCTGCAGACGCTGGTAAGCACTCGCGACGTAAGCGAGGGCCGTGTCGGACAGTCCGGGACTGGCGAGCTTCCGCTCAAGCTGGCGCTGCGCTTCGGCCAGCTCCGCAAGGACGATCTTCTCCGCTGGAACACGGCGCAGCTTCCTAGTGAGGCCGAGCTTGGACAGGGTCCAAATGATCCACTTCGTCGGGTCGATCTGCCACGGCTTCACGCCATTGCGATAGTCGTGCTGAAATTCGTGATGATAGTTATGGTAGCCCTCGCCCAAGGTAACGATTGCCATAAGCCACGAGTCGCGGGCGCTGCATTTAGAGGAATACGGTCGCGTCCCAAGGTAGTGGCAGAGCGAATTGATGCAAAAAGTGCAATGCTGCAGAACGACGACGCGCGCCACCCCCGCAATGAGGAACGCACCGAGGGCTGAAATCCAGCCGCCCCAGATGAAGCCGAGGATTGCCGGAAAAACAAAGGCGACGAACGCAGCGATCCAGTGGATGTAGCGATGCTGCCACGCGACGAGCGGATCCTTCTGCAGGTCGACTACGTTATCGAAAGGCGGGAGCGGGTTGAGCTTGAACATCAGCCAGCCCATATGGGCGTGAAAGAATCCCTTGGAGATGCAGTAAGGGTCTTCCTCGTGATCGACATGCTTGTGGTGGCTGCGGTGTTCGCAGGCCCAGAGGAGCACGGAGTTCTCAAAGGCTCCCGCGCCGAAGATCAACGTCAGGAGCCGCACGACCCAGTGCGCTTGGAAAGTCAGGTGCGAATAGAGTCGGTGATAGCCGAGCGTGATGGAAAATCCGCACGCGAAGAACATCACGAAGAAGAGCACAACCTGGAACCAATCAATTCCGAAGAACCAGAGATATGTTGGCACCGCGGTGAGCGACAGAAACAAGGTGCCGATAAGAAACGAACTGGTTGGCCAGTTGACTTTCTCGAAAGGGATTCGCGCGAACATGACGTTAGTTAGAATTTTGCGGACCGGAAGCGGAGACCTCGAAGATGAGCGAAATGTCCGAATCCTCTTACCTCTGCGGAGGCCACAAATAATTGGAATGTTATCATCACACTCAAACTAGCGGCTATCCAAAGAAAAAGTTGATTCATCTTGACAGTTCCTTTGCGATAACTGCCCTTGGGAATTTAGCCTGAGCCCGCTGGCTACTCCTATACTTTTCTCGACGGGTTACAGTTGGCTTTGGGTATGACCGCGGCTGACACGAAGAATGAACGAGGCACTTTGAATCGGACTGACGAGGTTGCGCTGGAATCTTCAATCAGCTTGGCCAGATCCTATGGACAGAAAGAGCTGCCGCGCTCGCGAGGGGATCCCCCGCAGTTGTCGCTCCCGCTCCAGACGTCGTCGCCTGGACCAGCGGCACGCGAACATTTTTCCATGCGGCTGCCGTCATTTGTAGTAAGTGATCCCATGGAGTTCCAAATCAAGTGTCATCTCGGCTACGAAGTCGCTGAACCAGCCTCCTTCCTATTTAACGTTGCGGTCGCCCAAAATTCGTTTCAGCGCATCATCACCGAACATCTCGAGGTTGCAGGGGCAGAGTCCTGTCAGGAAATGCTGATAGGCGGCCAGCGCTATCACCGGACAACTGCGCAACGTGGTCCGGTTGAGCTAACCTACGAAGCAGTGGTGGACGCCACCCATGAATTACTCGGAGATCCTTCCCGGCTTCAGGTGCCGCTCTTCGAACAAATTCCTGCCGAAGCCATGGTTTTCATTTACCCGAGCCGTTTCTGTCAGTCAGATTTACTGGCCCGACTCGCGAAACGTGAGTTCAACCAGGACGAGTCTGGTTTCTACCGAGTTACACGGATATGTAATTGGATCTTCGAACGAGTTGAGTATCTGTTCGGGATAACCACGCCCACCACGTCAGCTTTCGACACCGCTACGCAACTAGCCGGCGTGTGCCGCGATTTCGCGCATCTCGCAATAGCCTTTTGTCGGTCATTGGGAATCCCAGCCCGATTCGTGAGCGCGTATGCCTACGGCCTGAATCCACCGGATTTTCACGCCTATATCGAAGCTTTTCTTGGGGGGCGTTGGATCCTGTTCGACCCGACTCGCCTTGCTCCGCAGTCGAGCTTCGTGCGCATTGGCCAGGGCAGAGATGCTGCGGACACCTCGTTCGCGACCATTTTCGGCGGCGCAGTCATGAATAAAATGGAGCTTTCGATGCAGCCTAGCACCGGGCAACGTAATTCTCCCCAGTATACCACCGCTCCGATTTCGAATTATCCAAGTACAGCCCAATCTGAAAAACGATCTGGGTCCGCGGCGGGCACCTGAGAAGCTGCAACCAGCTGGCAGCGCATGCTAAGGCGATCGAGATTGCGGATCCCGATCATGTATCAGCTTCATTGACTCCTGTCGATTCCTTTACCGGGCTCGGCGACTGTCAACAATCTGCGGCGCGGCGAAATCCACTCCACACGCTGTTTCAGAACGTTCGTCGGGACCATCAGTAAATTGAGTTTGAAAGGAGACAGCCCAGCCCGGTTCTCTAACAAAAAAGGGAGTCAAGAAGACTCCCTTTCTTCAATTAAATTGGCGTTACAATTTCTCGATCATCGGCCGGACTTCTTCCATTTTCCGAGCGTCTTTTGTAGCCGCCCCAACAGTTCTTCCGCCTTACCTTCCGGAAACTTCCCGAAGCGCTGTCTAAGCTTGCCCTTCAACTCGTTCCAGGAGCCTTTGATTTGCAGCTTGTTCATGAAAATTAGACTGACAGTTCCTTTGCAATAACTGGCCTTACCAATTTAGCTTTAGTCCGTCGGCTTCTCCCATACTTTTCTCGACGGGTTACAGTTGGCTTTGGGTATGACCATGGCTGACACGAGAACGAAACGAGTCAGGGAAATGGTTGCACGAGTGCGTGGAGAAGCACTAGGTATCTGAAACGTTTTTTGCTCGCTAGAATTGGCCGCTTCAAAGTGACTCCGCGCCCATTCATCATATGCTTATCAGATTCGGCTACGATATTGCGCTTCGATCTCTTTGCCCGATCGCAGAATAAAAGGCTTGAACATATCGCGGTTCAAAAAGTACGGTCAGGGCTATGCTTTGGACTATTGCGGTCATCTTGTGCGCGCACCGGCGTGAAAACGGACTGATTCTACCGATTTAAAATTGGACCGGTTTTGTTGGGGTCAAGGTGCGCGTTGGGATCGGGGCAATTTTCGCTTGGCGCTTCGGTAGCTGTCGCCTTCAATTATGACCGGTTGGGCGTGGTGCAGAAGGCGGTCAAGCAGAGCAGAGGTCATGGTAGCATCACCGGCGAAGATGCGCGGCCAATCCTTGAAGGCGATGTTGGTGGTGACGATGATCGAGCCGCGCTCATAGCGTTTAGTAATGACTTGAAAAAGGAGTTCTGCATTGCGCTTGTCCAGCGGGAGGTACCCCAATTCGTCGATCAGCAATAGCCTTGGACTCTGATAGCGCTTAATCTCTTGGGCGAGTTGACGATCGGATTCGGCGGCGCTCAAGCGGTTGACCATGTCAATAGCCGCGGCAAAGAGCACGCTGTGATCCTGCAGACAAGCGGCATGGCCGAGGGCGGTCGCGAGATGGGTTTTTCCGACACCGGTTGGCCCAACAAAAATGACGTTGGAGTGAGTCGCGACGAAGTCGAGCTCGAAGAGATGCTCAACTTGCATGCGGTTGATCTTGGCTGGCCAGTCCCAGTCCCATCCGGCCATCGTCTTGAGAACCGGGAAGCGAGCATCGTGGACGCGGCGCTGGACGCTGCGATCATGACGCAAAGCGACTTCACCGGCGATTAGTTGCTCAAGGTACTGGAGATGGCCGTTACCGTTGCGAGCGGCCTGTTCGGCGTCTGGCACGGCATTTTCGAGCAAGTAGGTAAGGCGGAGGCTGCGCAGGTTATCCTGCAAACTGGAGCTTGTCGTAATAGCAACGGCGTTAGCAGATATTCTGGCGGGTTGTGACGGGATAGTTTTCATAATTGTCCGGAGTACTTGAGAGACAGCCTCCCGTCCGTGGATCTGCATTGCCGCCCGCGGCCAGATTGAAACGATGCGAAGCTCCTATCTGGGGCTTCTCATGGGCCTCGGGTTAGCGGTCGTTCTGGTTTACATGCTCATTGTGATCAACTTCCAATCGTGGCGCCGATTTATGCCCGTACTAGTGGCTATCTCAAGCAGTGGTATCTGGATATTGGCGCGCCTGCGAAACGAGGACAGCTCCTGGCCGTGATCGAAACGCCCGAGCTTGATCAGCAGCTCCAGCAGGCCGAGAGCGAGCTTAAGACAGCGCAAGCTAACCTCCAACTGGCGCAGATTACCGCGACCCGCTGGCTTTTTCTGCTGAAAACCGACGTCATCTCAAAGGAAGAGACCGATCAAGCCGTCAGCGACCTCAACGCGAAGCGAGCAACCGCTGATTCGGCCGAAGCCAATGTGCGTCGGCTGCAAAGACTGCAAGAGTTCGAACGTATTTACGCGCGATTTGATGGGGTTATCACGGCTCGGAACACCGATGTTGGAGCTTTAATTCAGAATGGGGATAATACTGTTCCACAGCAGTTATTCCATCTCGCCGCGGTCGACAAGCTTCGGGTCTATATTTCCGTGCCTGAAGTATATGCCAGCGGCGTCAAATCTGGTGAAATGGTGACGCTGACGCTGGATGCTTTTCCGGGGGAAACTTTCACGGGCACGTTGGTTCGAGACTCGCGCTCAATCGATCTAACCTCAAGGACCTTGAAAGTGGAAGTCGATGTGGATAATCCAACCGGACGACTTTTACCCGGAGCTTATGCGTTCGTTCATTTAAAAGTTCCGGCTCGCTCCCGGAGCCGTAACGGTTCCGACGAACACCTTGCTCTTTCGTGCAGAGGGCTTGAGTGTTGCCGTCGTACGCAATGACCGGACGAAGCTCGTGCCGGCCACGATTGGTCACGACTACGGAAGCACCGTCGAAGTGATGTCGAGTCTAACGGCGAATGATGCGGTCATTATCGACCCGTCAGATTCGATCTTGGATGGCTCTCCTGTGCAGATTGCCGAGCCAACGCCGCCGCCTTCGGCCACGAGACGATGCATGCGGCGGATGAGCCTGAACCGCAAATGTTGTTAGCCCCTTGAGGCTCATTTGTTCAGCTTCGCGACGCGAAGCGGGACGAATTCGCCCTACCAGCTTTCGGCGGCAAAAATCCTCGCGGAAATGCACGATGCAGAACTATAGCCCTATAATGGAGTTCAAGGCAAAGATCGCAAGGAGGGCTATCAGAGGACTTGATAGCCAATCGACAAATACGATTATCAATCTCTTTCGAACACCGCTATAGAGAAGGCAATGAAGATCATCGCTGTCCTGACAATTGGCATCGCCACAACGCTGTCTCTGGTTCTACTCCAGTTGATCACCGCGGGTTCTTGAACGGGCTCGGTCTCGTTCCAGAATCGGTGGGGTTCCTCTCAGCGGGCAGCGAGGCCATGCCGCGCAATTGGTTCTCGACGTTTTCCGACCGTGAGGGTGCAGGTCAGGCCTGAAGCAATCAGGACATTTTCTGGGACCCGGTCGATATGGACGCGGACTGGAATGCGTTGCGCGAGGCGGACCCGTGTGAACACAGGATCGACGCTGGCAAGACCTTGAGCAGCTTCGCCACCATTAGCATCAGCGATTGTCAGGGATACTAAGATAACCAGCGGCGCGATTCCGGCCCCGAAGGGGCTGCAGGACTTAGCCCGGGGTTTCAACCCCGGGACCCGCCCACAACAAAGCGCCGCGCCCTGTAAGGGCGCCAGGTCTGTTCGATCAATCGCAAACGTATCGCTCATCGAAGCCAATGCCATGTTTTTTAGAACCGATGGGCGAACTCATCTTGGGATGAGCTTTGGATTTTGGATTAATGCGCCACTGCACCTTCCTTTGCTCTTGCCTTCTGGCAGAACCAGACTATTACCGCGCCGATCAGGAGCGAAATGCCCACAATCAGGAACGCATCGTCAAAAGCCATGATGTAGGCGTCGCGCCTGACAATATCCTTGATTCGGCCGTAGGCTTGATGGGTCTCAGTTACTGCATCATACCCTTTATTTACAAAAGTAGTGGCAAAAGTCCGCACCCGTTCTTGAACCACCGGACGGTAGGCATTGATGTATGCGCCGCTCTCGAAATCGTGGAACTGTTCACGACGGGTGAGGATCGTGTCAAGCATAGCCGTGCCGACGCTCCCGCCAAGGTTTCGCGCGATGTTGAAGACGGCAGAGCCATCCCCGGCATCTTTAGGTTGTAACAAGCCGGTAGCAAGCGCGGAAAGTGGCACGATGGTAAATGGCTGACCTAGCGCCCGAACGATGTTTGAAACCATGAATTGGTCGCCCGCGTAATCGTGCGACATAGATGTGTTCATCCAACAACTTGCGGCAAAGATGAGCGTGCCGAAACAAACCAGGGCTCGCAGGTCCAATCGTTTCATCAAACGAGGCACGAGTGGGAAGATCAGGAGCTGAGCCTGAGGTCATTTAGCGAAAGGAACAACTCACGCCTGACAAGCTTTGTAGGGCGGCTGCCCGCCCGCAACGCTGTCGCGTAGCGACTGCGGGCGAGGCGACAACGTTGCGGGCGGGGCTCAGCCGCCGGGCGGCCTGTCTAGTTAAGTTAGGCGGTCGCTAGTTTGCGCGACGAACCGCCGGACATCGTGCGACACGCGCTCGATGAGCGTAGAAGGGCACCTTCATGCTATTCGGCCCGTCGAGCTTCGCGCAACGTGTGACCACCTATCTCTTAAGATAAGTAATGATGGAAATGGCGGCACCCTGTGGGTCCTGGATTACGGCAAAGCGTCCCACTTCGGGGATATCCCGCGGCTCTAGCATGATTTTCCCGCCGAGCTGTTCTGCCTGTTTCGCAGTCGCATCGACATTGTCTACTGTCACGTAGCTGAACCAGGCAGGAGGCATTCCCTTCGCGTGCGGCGGTATCGCCATGATACCGCCTTGGCCCATGTCAGCTCCGCTTTGCCTCACAACCGTGTAGGTGAAGTCGGGCATTGGAAAATCTTGAGTAGTCCATCCGAACAGCTGTGTATAAAACTTAGTTGCCGCGCTCGGATCAGTGGTCAAGAGTTCATTCCAGCTAAACTGGCCGTGTTTGGTCTGTGTGGGGTCCATATTTGGTTCTTGGTTTTCTTATCTCTGCTTTTCGTTTTTTTCTGGTAACGGAGAAAATTGATCCGCTAACTCACAAGACATTTTCCAGCTCATCCAAGGCGCCACTTCAGCCGTGGCGGTGATCATTGCGTGACTCGATCTAGGCAATTCCTCATGAGTGAGAAGAACCTTCGTCGATTTGCCGGCTGAGGCAAATTTTCACTCTTTGGAGCCCTCGAAGACATAATCCTTCTCGATCCTGACCATCGGCAGCCTGCGGCGTTCGACGTTCAGCGCGTCCCGGCGTCGATTTAAGTTCCGTTTCCTTGGCCAGCAGTTCCAGACGTGCAGAGAGCCGGTCGGCTCGATTCACGACTTTAGGGAGTTCTAAATTGGGCGTTTTCATCGTGCGATCACGTTTCTTCAATGAACCGACGAACGAGCCAAGGTGGGAAGGACAAAAAGTCGCCGGTTTTAATTCGAGCCCTACCGGCCGGTTCTGATTCGACCCCCGACAACTATTCTGGCTCATATGGAAAACAAAATGAGGCTCGCTGCCTTTCTTGTTTTGCGGACGCGCCGAAGCTCGAAGACGCTTATAGAACAGCTGCGATATCCTCCAATTTGACATACTCTCCGATCGGGCGTCCGATCCGGTTTTTACTGACGACCGATCGTTCGCCGCTGGGGTCACCCAACGCGGACACAAACGAGACGAGCCTCCGAAAAATCTTCGTCCTGGGTGAACCACGAGATGCCCGTGGAGTTCCGTGTCCGCCAGGACACCATCACAGTCGAAGATCAGCCCCCGCTCCGTAAGCTCTTCATGCTCTTCCTGCGCTACCGAACGTCTCCATGAACCCGTTCGCCATCTTCACCAGATCGGTGTGAACCGCACTTCTGGAGCTTCATGGGATCGTATTCCTTGGGTTTCGCCTCGAGATAGTTCCTGAAGCTATCAGCGAAGGTTATTTTCAACATCGTGGAGATGTTTACCTTGGCGCAGCCAGCGGCGATGAGTTTCTTGAAAGTGTCGCTCGACAGGCCCGTCCCCCGTGAAGGACAATCGGGATGGGGCGTCGGGCAACAATCGTTTCGACGCGGTCGAAATTGATTCTCGGCTCGGTCTTATAAAGACCGTGCGCGGTCCCGATCGCCGGCGCAAAACAGTCAATGCCGGTCGCTTCGATAAATTCAACGCACCGCTCGACTGGAAGCTCAAGATGCGAACTTTTGGCTTTTTTTTGGTGGATGCTGGTTGTCGTTTTGCCGGTAGAATTACTAGCGTCCTCACCTATAAACAAATCTTTGTTACCCTCGAGCAGGTAACGGTATATTCTTCCGGTTCGTGGGGACGAACAGATCTAACTGTTGTTGTACTCCAGCTCCTGAGATATAGGGAACATTAGTAATCCAGGCTACGCTATCGGCTTCAGTCGGGTAGGGGCGTTGCGTCACGGTACGAGTCTGCGCACTACCGCAAACGAGGGTCATTTGGATGAAACATAAAAGGAGGACGGAACGTCTCGGTAGCGTGGTTTTCATTTGAATAGAGCTTACACCGCTAGTTGAAACTGGAAAATGGTGCTGTCGGCTATCTCCCGTTTTTGTGTCTGAAAAAAATCCGTGACAAGACGCAGGAAACGATGGAAACCATGCAGTCTAGCCACTCACCAAGAAACGTCTCGCTTCGATGCTCACCATTGGGGAGCCACGCAGCATAGATTTCGGCGGTGTCCAACACATTGCCGCCCGCGTCAAGGTACGTTTCGAGGATTTTTTCAGAGGACGAATAATCGATTGCGGAACCGAAGGCAGCGGTGCCAAGGCAGAGCACCGACGCAGTGAGGGTCGTGCGTGGAATAGGGCGGGTTTTCATTGGCGTTTCTCGCGATCTCGCCGCCAAAGTTACCATAGATGACTAAAGGCTGCTCCATCGCGTGGGGTGCGTGGCGCTGCCATTTACGATTACTTGCTCGTGGAGTTGACGGGGATCTCGGGTCCGCTGCCGGCCGCGGAGCCTCGCCTGGGCCGGCGGACAGCTCTCACCTTCCCGCTGCTTCCGCCTCCGCAGAAGAACAGATCGCCGCCGTCGGACTCGAGCCCCGAGACGCCTACTCCGGGCGGCATCTCGAGCCTCTCCAGAACCTCTCCCGTTCGAGGATCGACTCGCATCAAATCGCTCTCGTCATCTTCCCAGGTGCCCTGCCAGAGCTCTCCGTCGATCCAGGTGACCCCGGTGACGAAGTGGTCGGACTCGATGGTGCGAAGGATCGTCCCTGTTTGGGGATCAACTTGATGGATCTTTCGGTCCTCATACTGCCCCACCCAGAGCGTCCCTTCGGCCCATGCGAGCCCCGAATGACCACCGCCGTCGGGCGCCGGGATCGTGGCGAGCACCCGGCCCGTCTTCGGGTCGATCTTCTGGATGCGACCGTCGGTGATCTGAAACAGGTGCTGGCCGTCGAAGGCCGTTCCTGCATGCGCAGCGACATCAATCGAGCGCAGCGTCTTCCCGCTCGCCGGATCCAAGGCGTTCAGCGTGTCTCCGGCGGCAAACCAGACGAGCTGACCGTCATAGGTGACCCCATTTACGCGGTCGACACCCGGAAAGGGTCCATATTCGCGCACGATTTCAGCCGCTGATCGATTCATGCTTCCATTCTAGTCACTCGGTAGTGGGGCGGGGAGTAACAAGGTCGTCGTGAATCCCGGCATGGGCGGGGTCATCCAACGACGAGCTCGCCCGCGACCAAACGATTGCGCCTTGCCTGCTGCCGCAAGCGAGTCCAGTGCCCGCTGCACGGTGCGCTGGCTGGCGCCAAGCGCAAGCGCCAGGGCCGAGCTCGACCACGACTCGCCGTCGGCGAGGAAGGCGAGCACGGCCGCATGCTCTTCATCGACGGGCCGTGCCAGCACGACGACCTCGCGTGCGCGGCGCGGCACCAACGCAAACCCTCGCTTCGTCGCGCTCACACCGGCCAGCGTCCGAAGCATCGCGCGAAGCCGCCCGACTTCGACTCGCAACCGCGCGCGATGCGATTCATCGACGAGCTTCGCTTCGAATGCCCGCGCGAGGAGCGTGCTCCTCGACACGTCTCCGGGCCACGCTTCGCCCAGCGCACGTGCGAGCGCGAACAACACCGGACGCCTCGCAAGCGAGACCACCGTGTGTGCGTCACGCACGACATGACGGCACGCGTCTACGACAAGCGCCCTCGACGCCAGTAACGCTTCAACCTCCTCGAGCAGGAGGAGGCGCTCCTCGCCACGCGCAATCAAACGCGCCGCGGGCGTGTTCAGGGCGAGGGATGCGCTTTCGACCTCCGCTGTCAGCGCAGGGATACCTGCGTGGCGTGCGGCGCGTTCGGCCCGGGCGAGCGCAGTGCGCGCCGTCTTGGTC
>JBAUZZ010000615.1:0-10926 GCA_049585495.1 Chthoniobacterales bacterium
GGCATGGCAACCGAAGGGACAGGCAGCGTTCCATCCCGCGAACTGGGGCGGACCTGGAAAGTTTCGCCGTCGATCAATATCGCGAGCAAGGGGACTGCAACCTTGGCCGACATCGAGGGGCCGGGCGCGATTCAGCACATCTGGCTTACCGTGTTCCCGACGCACTGGCGACGTCTGATCCTGCGCTTTTATTGGGACAGCGAAAAAACGCCGTCGGTTGAAGCCCCCCTCGGTGACTTCTTCTGTAGCGGCTGGACTGAACGCTGCAACATTTCGTCACTGGCAATCTGCGTCAACCCGGCGGGCGGCTTTAACAGTTACTGGGAAATGCCGTTTCGCAAGCACGCGCGGATCACGGTCGAAAATCTCGGCGGTGAGGAGGTGCGCGGCTTCTACTACCAGGTCACTTATGCGTTAACAGACGTGCCCGCTGATAAAGCCTACTTTCACGCCCAATGGAGGCGCAGCAATCTGCTGCCGTACAAACAAGACCATACCCTCGTTGACGGTGTGACGGGGCAAGGCCACTACGTTGGTACATACCTGGCATGGGGCGTCCGCAACAATGGCTGGTGGGGCGAAGGCGAGATCAAGTTCTTTATGGATGGCGACAAGGACTGGCCTACAATCTGCGGAACGGGAACCGAAGACTACTTCGGCGGCGCGTGGAATTTTGAGTTTCCCAAAGGGCAGTATGGCGTGTTCACGTCGCCGTACTCTGGCCTAGCTCAGGTGATCAAGCCTGATGGCCTGTACAACAGTCAGCAGCGCTTCGGCCTTTATCGCTGGCACATTGCTGATCCTATTCGGTTCAAGCAGGATTTGCGCGTGACCATCCAAGCGCTTGGTTGGCGTGATTGGCCGCGCGGCTTCGAGACCGAACCGCGTTATCTGCCTTTACAGGACGATATTGCGTCCACCGTATACTGGTATCAGACGGAGCCGCATGGGAAATACCCGACGCTGCCGGGCGTCAACGATCTCGACGTGAATTAGCGCTTAGGGCTTGGCCTGGACCCCCGGGCGGTCGAACGGCTCACCATGGGCAGTTTGCTCTCCGATCGTTGAGGAGGGTCCGTGAGGATTTCTTGACGTGTATATACGAATGGTATAGGACGTATATACATCTAGCCGATAGAACACACAATGGCTGTGACAATGACATCGATAAGGTTGGATACCCATCTGGCGGACGAAGCCGCTAAAGTTCTCGGGGTGAAATCCCGCACCGAAGCGGTTCATGCGGCACTCAGGGAAATTGTGGCGTTGAAACGATTTAAGAAGTTGATGAGAAAACACGCCGGGAAGCTGTCGTTCGCAGGGCACGGTGAGTAACCTCGTTATCTTCGACACCTCGATTTTTATCGATCACCTGCGCAACGGACGTCATCAGCAGCGGATCGATTCAGTCACTGGCCTTATCCGGACATCTTCGGTGGTTTTGGCCGAATTGTGGGGTGGTGCCACGAAGCCTGTAGAGCGCGAATTTCTGCGAGCGCTGGAGAGAAACCATCCCATCTTGACGCCTACGGAAAAAGATTGGTTGGAGTCGGGCCAGATACTCGGGAAGATTTACGCGAACACAGGATACACGGCAGACAAGCTCCGCGACTTGCACTTCGACGTACTTATCGCGCTTACGGCTCGATCTCATGGAGCTCGGCTCATCACCTCTAACCGCTCGGATTTTGACATGATTAACCGCTATCGAAAACTCCAGCTCGAAATATGGTAGGCTTCCGCACTCCAACGGATTACAAGAGGCCTCCCAAGCAAAGGTTTTCGATTTTAAGAGGAATGAAACTATATGCCCAGTAGTCTGCAAGCCAAACGCGCCGTCCCCTTTTTGTGAGAGTTAGCGCCTCTCTAATATAAAGGAAAAATAAGAAAGAGAAATATCACCTGCTTTCTGAACTAGGAAAGCCTTGCTACGCGGCAACCCAAGCCTTTCACTCCCTCATTCTGTCAAGAGCTGTCCTCGTCGTTTCTTGTGCAGGAGGTTACCCCCGCCAAGCGGGGACCCCACCTCCTTCCCCGTCACTCCTGCGGGATCTCTTGACAGCGGTCGTTGCAGGCTAAGAGGTCACTGCTTTTTGCGTTCCAAAAGGATTTCACTCCTTCGTCGCTCATCTTTTCGAAGCGCAAAAACAAATTATCGCTGGCCGCAGCTTAGGCATTGTGTTTGCGGAGCAAGTCAGCCAGAGCTTCGCGCAGGAGGTCTTCGATGGACCGATCGGTATCAGCGGAGAGATGCTTTAGCCGCCGGTGGTCGGTTGGCTCGACAATCAGGGTCAGGCGCCGTTTTCCCGCCCTTGAGGCTGCAAAATAGCCTTTGGGTGTGGTGGTTTTTGCCTCTTCTGGCTGCGGAGTGCCGCCTGGCGGAGTATCGGACTTGCCGAGGGCCTTCATGCTCGCGGCCAGGCTCGGTCTTTTTGGTGGCATAAAGTTGCTAACTTGCCAGCTTGCCAGCAAGCCGCTTTGCTGTCAAGCCAGCCGTTTTCTGTAGCCAATCAAAAAGGGCGGTGACTTCCTGGCTGGCTCGTCCGTCTGGCTCGTATTCGAGGGCAGTGAGGCCTGCGGTGAGTGAATGGCTGAAGCTTGCGCGCGCTGCTAAGCCAGCCGGCGCGATCCCAAGACCATGCACAGCTACGGCAGCTCGCGCGTCTTCGAGCATCTCCCTCGCGCTGGGGTGGTAAGCGTTCAGGACCACAAAAGCCGCTGTTTGCGCAATTTTGACGAGCTCGGCCGAGCCAGCGATCGCGCGCAGGTCCAGAATCGATAGTCGGCAAGGGATTAACACTAGATCGGCGGTTCGCGCGGCCGCCAGCGCCGCTGCCTCCGAATGAGGGGCAGTATCGATCAGGACCAGGTCAGCTTCCCCGGCCCTGGCTGTCTCTAAGCCTTGAGTCAGCCGCGTATAAGGAAGAGCAACACAGACGGGCTCTTGGTCGGTCCCCCGACTGTCATGCCAGGCCGCGGCACTGGCTTGTGGGTCGAGATCGATTATCGCGCTCACCAGCCCGGCAGCACGCGCGGCGCACGCCAGGTGCAGAGCCAGAGTAGTTTTTCCGGCCCCACCTTTTTGGCTGATCAGAGCGACTGTTTTCAATGGGCTGCCATCTTGTCAGCAACCCGGCATACTGGCAAGGCAGAACAGCACTATTACGGCTTGCTGGCAATACAGCAATAGAAGGACGTCTCAACCCTGGAGCGGATTGACTTGGGTTCCTGGCTGAATGACAAAATCGGAGAATCGCCCGGCTACAAAAGATCTCTGGAGCGTAATTTGCCAGAATGAATCTCAGGCATATCATGACTTCATGACGGTCAAAGCGGTGGTTCATACAGCCGAAGAAGGCGGATTCTGGGCCGAGGTTCCAGCCCTTCCAGGATGTGTTACCCAAGGAGAAACCATGGAAGAGCTACGCGTAAACCTGGAGGACGCAATAAAGCTTTGGTTTGAGGCTGGCGAACCAGAAATGATGGCAACTGAAGGTGACCAGATTGTGGAGCTGGCAATCTGAAACAGATAACGGGCAAAGAACTGGCGAGAGCAATTCAAAATAAAGGCTGGGTTCTGGCCCGAGTTAGTGGAAGCCATTACATATTCACTAAAGAGGGGCGACGAGAACGAATCAGCATTCCGATCCATGGTAATCGTCCACTCAAAATCGCTTGCTGCGGTCATTAATGAAAATCGCTGAGTTGAAAGAAAACGATTTGTAAAGCTGCTCACTGGGTGGCGCCCGCAGCCTGGTCCGGGTGCGCGGCAAGCCTCGCCATTCAGGGCGTCGTCTTAGAAGCCGTGTTTTCCTCGTATTTGCCGGTCAAGTTCTTCCCAGCTCAATCCTGGCCCTTCTTCACGAGAACGAATCCGTTCTTCGATGGCTTGCTCTTCTTCGCTTGTCCAGGGTAGTTCAGAATCCAGCAGATCGCGAAGCCGTCTTTTTTCTTCGCTCGTAAGCTTTGGCAGCTCTTCGAGGATTTCCTCAAAGCTCATAGCTTTAATTGGTTCAAGCGCCATTCCGAGCAATTCCTGGAGCGCAGCGGCGCTTAGAAACCCATACGCATGCCGCGTTCCTGGGTCTGCGGCTCGCGCGGCCGCCAGCGCCGCTGCCTCCGAATGAGGGGCAGTATCGATCAGCACCAGGGGTAGAGTGCGGAAGGTTCTGCAAAAAGGAAGCGGGTCATGGTAAGCGGTTGGGAGTCAATCAAACAACCAACGATGAAGCGAACCACGACCCGAAAGAAGCTTACTCATTTGAGAGACTTTGAGGTCCAACGTCGTCAGGCCACCTTGGTGGCGATCCTGCTGGATACCCGAGCCACGCTTATTGACGAGATCCTCGACCTGCACGACCGCATGGTCGGAAGCGCTTTCTCCAAGGCCAAGCGCGCTTATGAAGCCGCGTTTCAGGAGTCGGGCAAAGCCATCACTCGCCGACGCTTTGAGTGAAGCATTCCCAGGATATGATTTGCTCGATTCGCGGCGAAAGGATCGATGCCCGCTTCTTTCGCTTTGATGAGCGCTTGGCCAACTTGGGCGTAAAGCCGCACCTTTTCATTGGCCGAAAAGTTGGCCCGCTCCGAAGATTTCGATTACTTGGGGCTTCTGGGTAACCATTATTCGCAGTTCCGCCGATACACCCCAACTTTTTTGGAGGCCTTCGAATTCAAAGCCGCTCCCGTGGCACAAAAGATACTGGATGCGATCGAGATTCTGAAAGGACTCACCACCGCCAACTCACGTTCAGTGCCTAACGATGCGCCCAAGGACTTCATCCGCCGCCGCTGGGCGCCTTACGTGTTCACCGAAGCGGGACTGGACCGTCGGTACTACGAGTTATGTGTTTTGGCGGAGCTAAAAAATGCACTGCGCTCGGGCGATATCTGGGTACCCGGAAGTCGCCAGTTCAGGGACTTTGAGGATTATCTGCTGCCCACAGCTGCATTCGCGTCGTTGGATGTCTCGGAGGAGCTGCCGCTCACCGCGGGTGGAAGTTTCGATCGGTACTGGACCGAGCGCGAAACCCGCTTGCGGCGAGAACTGGAAAAAGTCGATTCGTTAGCTGCCCGGCACCAATTGCCCGATGCAGAGATTGTCGACGGGATCCTCAAGGTGACGCCGCTGGCAAACGCGGTTCCCGAAGAAGCCGAGACCTTGATGCGGCAGGCCTACGCCCTCTTGCCGCACGTCAAAAGTTTCTCACGCTGCTGCTCGGTGCGGGAATTCCATGCCGACTTTTTGAGCCAAAAGGGTGTGCTGGAGCTCTCCGGACCGGGCAATATTCGCCATCAAGGAGTATTGCGTGATCGTGAGATTCTCCGGGGGGCCAGGATAGCATCGTAAAAAGACGACAATCTTCTGGCCAACTTACGCACCTGAGCACAGACACAGGGTCCGGACTTTGGGGTCAACAAACGTTCTGAGAATTCATGCTCCATTAGGTGTATTTGCACCTATTACCGCGGGAGGAACGATCTCGCAACTAGTTTAGGTTATAAGTTATAAGTTTTAGGTTGGAGGTTGTGCGCACTGGCTACCCAGTAGAGGCTTGGAGCGTGGGTGACACATGGCCTGCGCCCATGGGGGTTCGCTGCGGGTGCAACCAAACCGAGCAGACCCGAGGCCGTTGCGTAGTTGGCGACGCCAGGTCATGCCCGAACTCGGGGTGATCGCCTTATCTCACTTTGACGACGACCTTGCCCTTGGCCCGTCCCTTCTCGACATAGGCCATGGCCTCGTTGGTCGAGTCGAAGGAAAAGATCCGATCCACTACCGGGCGTGTTGCGCCGAGATCAATGAGCGAGGTGATCTCGCGCAACTGGCGTCCGCTGGCCCTCATGAAGAGGAATGAATACCTCAGGTCACGACGTGTCGCCCGCTTCCGGACTCCGGAACTCAGAAGACGAACAACCAAGTTCACGAACCACGGCGCTCCGATTCCTTTTGCGAAAGCGGGATCGGGAGGACCGGAGATCGAGATGAGTGTTCCGCCGGGCTTCAGGACGTGCAGAGATTTCTCCAGCGCCCTTGCGTCTTGACTGTGCAGGACCACATCGTAGTCCTGAAGAACTTTCTCGAAATCGTCTTTCTTATAATCGATGACGACGTCTACCCCGAGGCCTCTCACCAAGTTGGTGTTGGCGCTGCTTGTGGTGGTGGCTACGGTGGCGCCCACATGCTTGGCCAACTGGATCGCAAATGTTCCTACGCCGCCGGAACCCGCTTGGATGAAGACCTTCTGCCCTTTCTTCAGATTCGCCTTCTCGATCAACGCTTGCCATGCCGTCAGGCCCACCAGTGGGATCGATGCGGCTTCTTCCATACTCAGCGCCTTGGGCTTGATCGCCAAGGACTCTTCCTTGACCGCGATGTACTCAGCGAACGTGCCGATGCGGAAATCGTCAGGCCGGGCATAGACCTCGTCACCCGGCTTGAACTGCCGCACGCGAGGCCCGACCTTTACCACAACGCCGGCCACGTCGTGGCCTAGGATGAGGGGCAAGCGATAGGGGAGTATGAGCTTGAACTCTCCGTCCCTGATCTTGGAATCCAGCAGATTCACACCGGCCGCATGGATCTGGACCAAGACCTCGTCCTCACCCAACTCCGGGCTCGGCACCTCTGCGGAACGTAACGCGAGTTTTTTTCCGTATCGATCGAGAAGAAATGCTTTCATGGTCGTCCTCATTCCTGACGCACCCAGGTTTGCGAGCGGCCTAGCATTGGCACGCCGATAGAGCCGTGCACGCTGAGCCTCTTGCCATCGTCGGTCAGACGGACCTTGCTGGCTTCAACGGTTGAAGTTGCTTGGCCGGCGAGCGGCGGCTTGGCGATGAATGATGACATGCGTATTCATTTCTCAATGATTGGATTACCGGGTAACCGCCTATGCTTCGAGCTGCAGGTCTTTTCGAACCCCCGCGTCCAGCACGCTGGCGGGCGCGAACCTGCGCAGCAGGCGCATGCGCCTGGCGAGGCCGGGGGCGTAGTGGATCTTTGGATGAGTCGCCATGGCCGCCTTCAACACGACCTCGGCCACCACTTCAGGCCCGTCCGCGCCAACGAGAACTTCCTTCACCCGCCTCTCCACGCCCGCGCGAATCTCGCGATACACATCGATGGGGGCGTCGGGTTTCATCAGGTTCGCATCGAACGGCGTATTGATGTAGGCGGGCTCGACCACCGAGACGCGGATACCCATCGTGCGCAGCTCATGGTCGAGCGATTCCGAATAGCCCGCGACCGCGTGCTTGGTGGCGGAATACAGCGCCATGTAGGGCATCGGCAGAAAACCGAGCACGGAGCCAATGTTGATGATGCGACCATCCTTTTGGCGGCGCATATGCGGCACGACAGCCCGGGTCATCCGGACTATCCCAAAGAAGTTCGTATCGAAGATCGACTGGGCCTGCTCGATCGAGCTCTCTTCCGCACCCGCTGGAGCGACCCCGAAGCCGGCGTTGTTGACGAGAAGGTCAATGCGGCTTTCTAGCTGCACCACCTTCTGGACAGCAGCATCGACCGATTCGTCCTTGGTCACGTCGAGAGGCAGCATCTCGAACGATCGCTGACCGGTAGGGGCTACACGCCTACTGGTCCCGTACACCTTATAGCCAGCCTTCGCGAGCCGCTCCGCGGTGGCTTGGCCGATGCCTGAGGAGGCACCCGTAACGAGGGCAATCTTGCTGTGCATTTTCACGAAGTTTCTCCGTCAGCGTGTGGGATTCGGGAGCTCGTCGGCATGCACAGTGCGCAGCAATTAAACATGGCACCCAAGAAGGGCATGATGATCATTTCGCATTATATACATCATATGTAACGACGAGCAAGTAGGTGGCATTAATCGGTGGGTTTAGATACCAGCGGGGACCAGGCGCTTCAGCGCAGCCTCGCGCAGGCGGTCCGACAGAGCTGGCTCGTCAACTGCACGAGCCAGCAGCAAAGCGCCAACCATGGTGGCGATGGTCACGAGTGCTTGTTCATGAGCACCGGGCTGCCCCCAATCAGGCGACTGGCGGGCGACCAGATCAATCATCGCTTTGATGTGTCGGGTCGCCGCTCGGCGCACTTCGGGCGCCTGTCGCGGCGTTTCCGAGCCCAGCGCGGCCAAGGGACATCCGATCTCCACGTGCTCAAGGTGTTCCCTTGAGAGATAGGCGCGAAGCATGGATTCCAAGGCCTTCTGGGGGGGGGCGCCGGCAACAACCTCTGCCGCTACGGCAGCGGACTCCGCGCACGCCCGATCCGCGGCTTCTGCCAGCATGGCTTCGCGTGACGGGAAATGGGCGTAGAAAGCGCCATGCGTCAGGCCGGCCTCCTTCATGATGTCGGCGACGCCAGTGCCGTCATAGCCACTCCGACGGATAGCCCGTGCGGCCGCGGCCACGATGCGTTCGTGCGACGCTTCTTTGGCAGCTCTTCTCGTGTTGACTTTCGTATTTCGCATGATTCGCATCATATCAAATTTGCGCAGTGTGCGTAATAGGGAATACTCCTCCGTTTGTAAAAAATTGTACGCTGAGGCCAGAATTTACGATGGGAATTTGTGTATATCCGGGTTGACTGGGATGACGCTAGACAAGTCCTCGATCTGATCAAGGCTGTCCCGGAAGCCCCGCTACAGAAGCTCAGGCGCTGTGGTTACTTCGGGCTCGCGGCTTAACCGGACAATAGCCAGCAGTAGACATGCACCGAACAACGGAGTTTGAAGTTTCGAATGTCCTTGATGGTTTCCGGCTCCAGCTAGCCACAGGCCGTGCACGGTTACTGGAGTGCGAGCATCTTCGAGGAGCTAGAGAACCGTGGGTATTACCGCCGCCGTACCCTCGGTCGCACATTCGCGCAACGCCAAATCCAGGTAGATGTCGGGCTTTTGCCAATTGGCCCGATTTCAGCTATTACTTTGAACAGTGAGCACGATAACGGCCATTCTTGAGCCACAAGCGGACGGTAGCCTTCATCTCCCTGTGCCGGTGGAAATGCGCAAGGGAAAAGTGAAGGTGATCGCCACTTTGACCCCTGTTCCCGGGAGCGCAGGGCAGGAGACCGGGCAGAGGCTAAAAGCGCTGGACTCCCTTCGGCGCATTGCAGCGCGCGGCGGCATCAAGAACATTCCCGATCCGGCACGATGGCAGCGCGAACTCCGACAAGATCGTCCGCTGCCCGGTCGTGAAGGATGAGCTGCTCGACAGCAACATCATCATTTATGCCACGGATCCGGAAAACGAGTGGCTGAGAATCTGGCTGGAGTCGGAACCATTTGCCATCTCGCAGATCTCTAAAATCGAAGTCCTCGGCTATCACGAAATAACGGCCGAGGAAATCACAGACCTTCAGGAATTTCTTTATTCTTCGAATGTGCTTCCCATCACTGATGAAGCAGCCAACAAGGCAATTGCACTCCGCCAACAGCGAAAAATGAGTCTGGCCGATTCTATTGTGGCTGCCACCGCGTTGGAAAATGATTGCGAATTGGTGTCGCGAAATGTGGATGATTTCAAGTGGATTGCCGGACTGAGGCTGATCAACCCATTCGATTTTCGTCCCGGGGAACCCAAGCGGGCTTGAAGAAGAGGCTGAAAATGGGATGAGCAATTTAGCCAGTAAAGTCTGCTCTGACGTGGTGGACGTCGAGGTGTTGGATGCGGAGTTGATTGTTCGCCTTTCGGATGGTCGCACTGTGTCTGCGCCCCTGGCTTGGTTTCCGCGGCTTTTGCACAGCACAGCGGAGCAACGTAAAAATTGGCGACTCATCGGCAAAGGCGTCGGTATCCACTGGCCGGATTTTGATGAAGATATCTCGGTGCGTAGCCTTCTGGCTACATCCTGACGGGTGGTTAATCAGACGGAAGCGACCCTTTCAAATTGGCTCTCGTGAAGACAGAGCTCGAAGGCCGTGTAGATGGCCGGCTGCTCTCCGGGATTTAACCGGAATCGTGATTCCAAGTAGAAAAACCCGGGCACGTCGCAGCAGCCAACAATGTTCCATTGGCGGTAAGAGTGTGGGTGTTCGATCAGGAGCCAAGCCTTCTCGTAGGGTTGAGCAAACCGGCGACCGATCGTGGCTTGGTCTGCTGCCGCGAGCCGCTCCGGGTTTAGCGCTTGTCTTTTCTTTTCTTTGAGACGCTTACGCTTGCCCATGGGAGCCGTCTTGAACTAGAGCAGATCGCCGCTCACAAACCCCAACTCATCCCGCGTTCCTGGGTCCGCTCGAGGCTTGGCTCTGGCGGGGTAGGGGGATGATATGGCTGGCGGGAGCCCTGTAGGGCTTTCTCGTACTTGCGGACGGCCTTTTGAATTTCCTTTTCGAGCCGTGCTGCCTGGGCTGGAGAAGGGGAGGGGTATTTTTGGGCGAGTTTTTCTCGACCGATCGGTGTTGTTGGCAACTTGAGAGCGCCGTCAACGAGCTCGACGGCGGACTGGCCTTGGCCTGGCCTGATGGCCGCCTCTTTCAAGACCTCGCTGGAATCGGTGTAAAGCCGCACCTCTTGGCTGGCTCTGGATAGGCTAACGAGCATCTGCACCGCATTAATCTGGCTGGTGGCGCTAACGGGCAGGAAGCCAAACATCTTCGCCCGCTCGTGGCCTTGAGAAGTTTGGGAAGTGATCGTATAACCCTGCCGGATATGAAGCGGTTTGGAGCGCTCCAGCCGACGCCCGTTTTCGAGTAAGATCCCGGTTTGGTCGATCACCATTACTTCAAGGAGGTCGCCATTGGCTAGGTTGGCTTTGCGATTATTCTTGGTAATCAGCACGCGCTCGCCGACCCCGACCGGCATTGTCTTGGCCCGGTAAACGTTAAAATCCTGGGACAACTGCAAAGGCAACTGCCGTTCCTTACCGTCCTTTGCGACGTAAACGGTTTGGTCGTCCCGCCGGGTGACCTCCCAATGCTCGCCGCACCGGAAGCCGCCCTTTTG
>JBAUZZ010000616.1:0-2308 GCA_049585495.1 Chthoniobacterales bacterium
GTTTGGTTGCGGCTCCGCCGCGCTAGGAGCGATGCAGGCTAGGGGCGCGCTTCTGGGCTGGGCAATTAACGTATAACCGAAGGTTTTTGTAGGGCGGCTCGCCCCAGCCGCCCGCCGCCCTACAAAAGATCGCATTCCACAGACGATACAAAACACATTTCCTTGCAATGTTATTATATTTTGGTAATTGTATAACACCTCTTTGATACGTTATGATTATTGCCATGTCTTTTGACCCTTTGCCGCTCATCGGCGTGAATCTTTGGCAACGAGCCGCTCGGGCTTTCGATCCCTTGAGCGATGCCGAAGAAACCAGCGGACTGCCGCTGATCCAGCAGGAGTTCTTTTACGAAAAACGGCTGCACCAGGCGATGCTGGACTGCCTGAAGGACGAGGTCCATCTCGTCAAAAGATGGCTGCTCGAGCACCGGTCACACGATCTCCGGAGCGCAGCCGAGGAGTTCGTCTCCCGCATCGAATCGAATCTCAACCCCTACCAAATCCTCGAGTTTGCACCGGACTTCTATCGACGGGCCGAGCGTAACCGGCCATCGGTCGACTGGAGTGCGGCGCAGGCTTGGACCGAGCTGTGCAAGGAAGTGGCTGAGACGCTGCTGACCTGGAATGCGCGTCATCCGGAAGATCCGTTAGGGGTACCACTCGAGCTTTGGTTCGATCACGCGGGGCTGATCCCACAAGTACGTCTTCTCATCTGGGCTCTTCGCTCTTACCCGGAGCCTCGTGCCAGAGAGATCATCGAGACGCACCTCTTTTACACAAACGGCGCCTTTCCAAAAATTCAGCCTTAACTCGGGCGTACGATGGCGCAGGAAAATCCTTTTTTGCGGGCACCGCTCGACGTAGGTGAGACGCCAAGCCGAGCCTTGATGCCCCAGGCCGACCACGTGCGCACTTTTCTGGAGCGCACAGGACTTGCCGGAACACCGGGAATCCAGAGATTCATTCTCAGCCAGGATGACTCTACCGCGCGAGACGGAGTCAATCTCGCCATTAACCGATTCACCGGCAGCAACCGCCAACCGGACTCGGCGGGCAAGTCATATTTCCTCATCGCCGATGGGACCGGAACCGGGAAAGGCTTCCAGGCAGTTCTTAGCGGCGCGATCCTGGGCGAGCGCCTGAATCAAGATGCGCTGCTCGTGACTCGCGCAGATCTAGTCGACGAAGCGCGAAACGATGCGACCAGACTGGGACTGAACGACTGCAAGCTTCGGTTCACCTGCTTTGAGGAATTCGCCAAAGTTTTGAGCGATGCGAAGCGCACTGGGACTCAATTTTCTGTAGTGGCGATCGACGAAGCTCAGGAACTGCGCAGCGAAAAATTGCAAGCCTTGCTCGAAACTGCTCCGACCCGGAACGTCTTACTTTTGAGTGCCACCCCGGTTCAGAGCCGGGCGGAAGCAGAATTCTTCGGCGCCAAGCTGTCTGGTCGGTCACGGGCCGAGGTCAGACGACAACTTGCTTCGGGCGACGCCGCGGAGCGCGTGGCCGAAATTTGGCGAGATTTGTATCGAAATGGAGCGTGCGTCCGGAGGGAGTTCCCTTTTTACGGCGAACAGGGCAAGCTTGAACTAGAGACGTTATCGATCGCTCAGCGTGAAGAAGAGCAAGCGGTGCTGCGCGGATACGAGGCGCAAATGAAATTTCAAGCGCTTCCAGAGGTGCGTCGGCTGAAGTTGGAACTCGCGCAAGAACTCCGGGCGATCTCCGATCTGGCGCTGGTTCACCGAGCCACCGATGAAATCGAGCGGAGACTACGGGACGGAGGCAAAGTGATTTTCTACGGGGATGACAAGTCCTTTCAGTCAAGCTTTCTCCGGGACACGAAGGGCGAGCCAAGACGATTTGCCGGCTTGCTTTCCGCGGTCCAACAGGAGTTGGCCTTTCGGGGCGTGACAGCAACGAAGCTGCTAGAACCCTTACCACCTCCGATTTACGAAACGCAAGGTGAAGCGATTGCTCGGGCAAGAGCCAACCATCAGCTCGAGCTGCAAAATCGGGAACGGATGGCTCGCTTTGTCGACGGGGTAGTCCTTTTTGATAAGGACGGTTTGCCACACGAGGTGAAACATCCGAGCGGAGACCAGGCTTACAAATCATCGCAGGTCAAGGTGATCTTGCTCCCCCACTCTCAAAATGCCGGCTATTCCGTCCTCAACCAACGTTGGCCGGATGCCGACCCGGTCTCGATTATCGGCACACTGCCTCCCTCGGCCAATGTGAAGATCCAGGAAGACGGACGCGCGAGTCGCCGGAACTCCGAGGGCGCTTCCGAGAGCTTGACCCT
>JBAUZZ010000617.1:0-4816 GCA_049585495.1 Chthoniobacterales bacterium
GCCATGTTCCTCCGCTGGATGGGAGCTTCACTTCTGGTCGCAGAATCCAGCTTCCGAAGAGTGCGCGGAGTCCAGCACCTACCCATGCTCATTACTGCACTAGAAAATCTTCACGTTGAAATGTTAAAAGTTGCAGCCTAACCACTCCGGAGAACCCCCTTTTCAACTATCCGAGGGACATCCCCTAATCGATAAAACGGTAACCGGTAAAACGGTGATCGAGGACATAGCTGGTAGCGAGGAATCAAGGGCCGATTTATTCGGTCAGCACACCGACGTTCGAACATGCTAAGTATCTGAATCCATCTGCCGGCCAGGGCTTCACCCGCTCCTGCTCGGTTTTTACCGGTTACCGTTTTACCGACTACTGACTACTGATTACTGTCCGATCGACCCGCTCAGGCCGTGCTCTCAATCTCTGGCGTCCCGAGATCGAGCGGACTCGTGGGCATGGTCGACGGATGCGTTGTGGTGTGGCGATGTGCATGGAGTTCCTTGTTTACACACAGGAAAATCCGAGTCTCTATCGGCTTATCGCCGACATGCAAGGCCTTGGCTCGCTCGATAGTTTCTCGTTCAGCTTTGGTCAGGCGCTCCTCTTGCAGCAAGTGTTCGGTCCAAGAAGGCACCATCATTTCAATGCGGAACGTGTTAAACCGCTCCAGATCTTCGTATAGCCGCCAGCTGAAGGCTCCATTTCTTAAGTGGATTAGGCGAACCTCACGCGCCAGTTGCACAAACTCGCTTCCCCGGGAGCGATCGACCTGGAATTCGATAATGATGGCAACCGGACCATCGTGCGGCTGCGGCATATGAATCAATTTGTGCGAAAAACCCGTCACCGGGGCCGGCTCAAAACTCAAATTTGTCGTGAAATCGAGGGAGAGCGGGATTGCCAAAATCAAACTAAAGAACAGCAGGATAGCTCCACCCAACAACGTGCTATTCACTCCCATGGTTGTGGCTGCCGTGCCCCAGATGATGCCTCCTAAGGCCATGGCGCCCTGCGAAACCATAATGACGGTTGCACTCATGCGCCCGCGAGCCCAACTCGGCATCGCACGCTGCGCGGCGACCCATAGTTCCGACGCGGAGAGGGTCCACCCGATACCGGCTAGCGCCGCCACAAGCATGAACAGCGCTTGATCCCGAACGAATGCCATCAGCAGGTAGACAACCACGATGATGACGTTCGCGATGATGGTTAGCATATTGGAGGAAAATCGGGTACGGACCCACGGCACGACAAAGATTGCTCCGAACACAGACCCGGCACCCATCGAACTGAACAGTATACCGCAGCCCGCGGCGCTCAGTTTCAGTTCCTTGAGCCCGACGACAGGGATCAGCGCCGGGATCATTGAGATAAAGAACGCGAAGAGAACATTCCTGGCTAGAACCACCTGGATGCCTGGAGCATAGCGAACATAACGAATCGCAGTGAAAAACGATTCGAAGAAGTTTTCTAAGGGGAGCTTTGACTGATGCGCGGGCTTCCACTGCAACACAGCAACAATCACGATGAGGAAGAAAAACGCGATGATCGTGAACACCCAATTCGATCCGACCAATGGGATCAGCATTCCACCGAGGGCGGGCCCGATGATCCCCGAGATGTTAAGTTGCAAGCCTCCGAGGGTCGCAGCGGAAGGTAGTTCTTCCTCCGAGACAACCTCCGGCACGATCGCCGTCCACGCCGGAGCGATGAAGGCGAACCCGATCCCGACTAAGAAGATACAGGCAAGAATTATGTAGGGATTGAGGAGGTGAGCAAATCCGACTACGGCTAACAACCCTGCCGCCGCTGCCAACCAGAAATTCATAACCGAAAGCAACTTGCGGCGGTTCACCATGTCAGCTAATGCTCCGGCCGGCAAAGTAAACAGGAAGAATGGCAAAGACGCAACGGTCGACATCAACGACAGGAACAGCGGAGTGCTGCTCACCCTGGACATCGACCAGGTTGCCGCACAATCATGAGCCGCGACACAGGTCCCCGAAATGACACTGGCAAGCCAGAGTTTTCGGTAAACGGGATTTCGTAGAGCCGTGAACGTCGAAGTATTCTTAGAACTCGTATTCATAGGCGGGGCTGCTAGTTGCGAGGTGTTTCCCGGGAGGGCTATTCCTCGGCGAAGCTCAGCGCGCACCCTAACTCCGCGGAGGTTGCCCTGTCGTCGGAACTTCGGAATTTACAGACAAATAGTGGAAAAACCGAGTCCGATTTGCCGAAGCGTGAAATCTGCGTATTTCCAACTAAGTGATGCATGGGCTAGCCTATTGCGAACTATCCAAGGCACGAAATCGAGCCTAACCCTCCAGGGCTTCTAAGTGACTGAAGCGCAAATGCTTGAAAAAGAAAACCTTGACTTCTCAAGCTCTCTCCTGTGGCCTTGCAACATCTCTTCACCACCGCGTAAAGCCGACCGCACACCTCTTTCGCTATGGTAACTAAACTTTGTCCGAAGATAATTCTTGAAGGCACCCGCTTGACCGGCAAAACCGATCTTGCTTTCGCCTTGAATGAGCATCCTCGGATCGTGGGCGTGCGCAAGTATCGGTATCACTCGCCTATCATCTCAGCGGAATGGAACGGATTTACGAAGAGCCCTTGGGGCGCAAGCCTGATTAATTTTGAGCCACAGTACGAAGGGATCGTGTTGGAGACCTATCGGACCTGGGCAAAGCTCTTCGAGCTTTACCGGTACTATTCCTGGGTGGTGGATCGCTTTCACATCTCTACGCAGGCTTGGCAACTGATCTACGCAGATAAAAAATACGATTTCGCCTGGCTCGAGCGGAGGCTCGCGAAGCTCGGGTTTCGCCTGATATTCTGTTGGCGCAGCCCAGACTCTTTTGAAGAAGCGAGAAGACGCCGGCTGAAGATCTCCAGTAATCCCTCCCAATACGAGGATTTGAGCATCTTCCTGCGAGAACAAGAAGTCGTTCAGGAGTTTGTGGACCGATCGCTCCTGTCAAAGCTCGTTGTGGACGTGACCGATAATCGCCTCGATCGAGTGGTAAAGCAGGTGGCGGATTGGTTGGAAGCAACCCGAGGTTTGACTGCCGAGGACTAATCACTTCGTTGACCCGCGGGTCAAACACGCAGAGTGTAATCGCGACGAACGGCCAATCCTCGGCTCAAGCTGCGCTGAGCGAGGCCGCGGCGACAATGCTTAAATAGGTTCTTTCCCGATATGAAAGCCATTGTTTACGACGCCCCCAGAAAGTTCGAATACCGAGATGTTGATGAGCCTAAGGTTCAGCAGGGTGAAGTCTTGATTCGCGTTGATGCCTGTGGTCTTTGCGGCACCGACCTGCATATCCATGAAGGCGAATTCGGACCGCGCTTCCCTCTCATTCCTGGTCACGAGTTTACCGGTGAGATCGTACAATTGGGTTCGAGGGTGACCGGCCTCAGGACGGGGCAACGCGCGGTCGGAAATAGTAATCAGGCTTGCGGGAAGTGTTTCTATTGCATGCGCGGCGATTTCCTTTTGTGCGAGAAGCTCGCCTCGTACGGCGTGACGATGAACGGCGGGTTTGCTGACTACTTGAAGATCAAGGCCGACCGCATTTTTCCGATCGAGAAGCTTTCGCCACGGGAAGCGGTGATGGTCGAACCGACGGCCTGCGCTCTGCACGGAATGGAAATTCTCCAAATGAGCCCCGGAAGCAGCGTACTCTTGTTCGGAGCCGGCCCGACGGGGCAGGTCTTGGCTCAGCTTGTGAAGCTCAATGGCGCAGCCCGTCTTGTCGTTGCTGCACCCCCTGGACAAAAATTAGACCTTGTTGCGCGCCTCGCCGCGGATGACGTGGTTGCGATGGATCGCAAGGACCCTGAGGTTCATCGCCGCCGGCTGCGTGAGTTAAGCGCGAATGGATTCGACTACGTGGTGGAGGCCACCGGCGTACCAACCTTGTGTGAGGAATCCCTCCGTTTCGTTCGTCGTGGCGGGACGATTCTGGTCTATGGCGTCTATCCGGAGAAGGCTTTCGCGCAGTTCAATCCTTTTGATATCTTTCGCCGAGAACTCACCATCAAAGGATCATTCGCGCAGATCGACTGCTTTGACCGGGCACTGGCCTATCTCGAGGGCGGGAAGATCAAGGTCAATGAAATCGTCACCCACGAAATTCCGCTGCCAAATTTTGGAAAGGCACTCGAGCTTGCGTGGGCACGCCAGGGCATCAAGATGGCACTGATACCGGGCGATCAGTAGTCAGTAGTCAGTAGTCAGTAGTCGGTAAAACGGTAAGACGATGATGCTGTGAAACAGCAGTCAGCAAAAAAAGGGTGAAATGGGGGTTTAGTCCGGGAGTGGCGATTCTCTCCAGATTGGTCATCGTTTATCGCCGGCACTTCTTACCGTTTTACCGACTACTGATGACGGATTACTGAAAGAGCTTGCGAGCCAAGCACGCCGTGATACAGGTTTCCTTCCTCAAAAACTACCGCTCGGGTGGTGAAATGGCAGACACGTACGTTTGAGGGGCGTATGCCGTAAGGCGTGGGGGTTCAAGTCCCCCCCCGAGCAGAGATGTCATCCTTTAAGTGATTGCCTTTGAAGAACTTAGGTTCTAAGACGCTTGGACAGATTCAGAATCTCGACCCCCACCGCCTGATGTCCCGATTAAAATCCAAGACCACTCCAGGCGACACTCTTCCAGCTCGGCCATACTCCTATCGACGCCTGGATCCAAAAGATGGATGTCGATGGTGATGGCGGACGACGAGTATTCGGACTTCGTGGCCAACGACGCGGAACAGAAAGTGATAAGGGAACCGCCGCAAATTCGCTCTCCGGATATCACG
>JBAUZZ010000618.1:0-8082 GCA_049585495.1 Chthoniobacterales bacterium
CCATTTGGTGCTTTTCCTAGACTTCGCAGTACGTCGCTTCCGACCGTGGCACCGGAACGGGTTCACCTTCGAGCCGCAAACCTTCGAGATGAAACGCGATCGCATCGTGCATCTCTTTTTCCACTTCGTCGCGTGTCGCTCCGGTGGCCACACATCCTGGTAGATCCGGCGAGTAGGCTGACAGCCCAGTGTCCGTCTGCTCGATAATGACAAGATATCGGATTATTTTAACCCTGTCTTTGGTTAATAATGCTTCCAGGAAATACGCTAAAGCCGATTCCACTTAAATACCACCTCTCCACAGAACGCGGCTCGCCAGGAGACTCGCCCTACCAACGACGTTCCAAGGAGCGCCATCGGTAAGGCGAATCCGCCATTGGTCGATGAGCCGGCGCGGCCTTTCTGTCGACCCTAAAGCTAAAGTAAAAAGCTGCTAATCTTGCTGGCGCGCGTTGTCAACGGAAGCCTTGTTTGATACGACACATGGGGCATAATTCACCATGACCGCAGCCACAGAACCAGTCTGGCAGATCACCTCGGAGAAAGTCCAGGCGGTCGTGCAGCGGTTGATCCAGGTGGCCAGACCCAAGAAGATTATTTTGTTTGGCTCATACGTTCGAGGTGATGTGACTCGGGATTCCGATCTGGACGTCTTGGTGGTTACCAGTGATGAGGTGGAGAGCCCGCGCCGGGAAAGCGTCCGCCTGAGGCGTTCAGTCAGTGACATCAATATGCCGATGGACATTCTGGTTGTGCCCTATAGCCGATTTGAAGCGCTCCGAGACAAGATCGGACTTATCTACCGGGAGGCTCACCGCCACGGCAAGGTCGTGTACGAGAGTTAAGTATGGAAGCCGGAGACGCCGCCGAGTGGCTACTCCATGCCGAAAGCGATCTGAGGTACGCTAAGCTCGGGCGGGACCAACCGGCGATCTTGCGAAATCAGGTCGCGTTTCATGCTGAACAGGCCGCTGAAAAGGCTTTTAAAGCTGTGCTGGTTCACATTGGGGTTGAGTTCGCAAGAACGCATGACTTGCAGAGCCTGTTGCTGCTGCTTCGGGACAGCGGAATTTCTGTGCAGCCAGAAATTGAACAAGCCAGTGCCCTGACGCGATTCGCCGTGGAAGCCAGGTATCCAGGAGATATCGAGCCGATTAAACCAGAGGAAGTGGCGCAGGCGATTGAGATGGCCGATAGAGCTGTCGCATGGGCGCAGATCCAGATCAGCGAAGCCCCAGGTACCCGGTGAGCACTCAAAATCATTGGGCGTGACTTCTGGAGCGCGATCCGCCGTCTTTCAACCCAAGTCGGGCAGACTCGCAGCTGCCTTTTCCAAAGCTTCCCGGCCCACCGAGACGTAATGCTGATGGATCGCCTCGGAATCGTGGCCGATCAAGGCCTGGGCCACCGCTGCGGGAACGCCCGCCTGATGCAGGAGCGTCGTAGCTGTCCGCCTAAGCGAGTGAAAAGAAAGTGATTCAACCTCTCGGAGTGCTCCCCGACCTTTTCCCTCTCCCTTGTGATTCTTCTTTTGCCGGAGTCCTGCCTCCGCAAGCAAGTCAGCAAACTGATTCGATAAGTTACCGCTCTTGCCTTGTCGCTCCATGGTGGCGCAGGCGCGGGGATGGATCGGCGCGTTTGGGTCATCCGAGGCCGGCATGGATTCCAGCAGGCGCCGCAACGGTACCGCGATCGGAAGGATCATCGTCTTCCCCGTCTTACGAGTCACAAGCCGTAGCTCATCATGGAGCAGGTCCACGTTGTTCCAACGAAGTGTAGCGATGTCGCCAAGCCTTTGTCCGGTATAAAGGCCAAAGAGTATCATCGAGCGCCATTCATCATCTGCCAGATCAAGAAGGGCCCTCATCTCTTCGATCTTGAAGGCGCGTTTCGCCATGGCGGCGCGCTGGCGTATTGTGTCGACAAACTCAGCCGGATCGTCGATGACCACGCTGTCTCGGCGAGCGCTCTTGAACAGCATCTTTAGCGTCTTGAGGTCATGATTGGCGGTTCTTGCTGCGACTTGTGTCGCCAGCTTATTCCGGAAAGCTACAATGTCCTGCTTGGTGATTTCCGTGATCGGTTGATCCGCGCGCGGCCCGAGGAACTCGATGAATTTTGCAAGACTCTTCCGGTAGAAGATTATCGTAGCCGGTGCGGTTGCGGCTTCCTTCGCCTCAAGCCAGCTCTGAAGATGTTTCCGTAGGGTCGGCCGCATGATCTTTTCGCCGGAAAGCTCCTCATGCAGCCGATCCAACACTGCTTGGGCTTGCTTCAGTGTACGCTTGATTCTCGATGCCTTTTCGTATTCGTCAGCGAGCCTCTGCGCCCGCTTGCGGTTTGTTTCTTTCGTTGTGATCCGACGCTGTCTCCCGCTCTGATCACGGAAACAGGCCGTGAAATATTGCGATTCAGGGTGCCTCCAGACGCTGGCCATACCTAATAACAATTCTAATAACAGTCATGGTCATCCACGGCAATCCACATTTTACTAATCGCCCGCGAATCCTCTCTAGAAGCACATCCACGGACATCGCCGGATAAAATTTTGGCGACACAGGGGTTCAACTCCCCTCGCCTCCAGACTTCGCCTCCTCGCCCTAGGCTCGGAGAGGCTACGTCTCGCACGCCAGACTTCGGGGTTCGAAGCCGCAAACGCGCATCTATTCTTGCCGGACGAAGTCTGCCCGACATAGCTTCAATCGAAGTTCCGATGTCGCAAAGTTCGCTCCAATACTGACTTGATCAGAGTCTGCGACGCGACGCGACGCCGAGCCCCCTTTTCCCATCCATGCACCAAGTCTACATCATCGTTTCACTATCTTCGCCAGGCAGGTACTACATTGGATATTCCACGGACGCGCTCGGACGTCTTGCCCAACATAATGATGGCAAGAGTCCTTCGACTGCGCGATTTGGACCTTGGAAATTGGCCGCACTTATCTGTTTGCCCTCGGGCTGTGACTGTCGCAAAGCCGGCCGCACGGCAGATTCATCAAACGCGTTCACGACGGCAACTGTCGCCCCCCATTCGATCGGACTCTGTGTGCCTGCGTCGGATCGAGACATGCCGGTTACGGTGTGACCCTGACGAATCAATTCGGCGATCAGCGGCTGGCCGATGGCGCACTGGCACGGGCAACAAAGATTTTCATTGTGTTTATGCCTTTCGGTTTTTTGTCTGGCTGAATTAATTTACTTCGCAGTGCACGGAGTCGTTCTGATCGCTCCTCAAATATCGACCCGAAGTTACGATGAATCTCAAGTTGATCCTTACCCCGTTACGAATGATCATCGTCTGACTGGAAATGAGGTCGCCCAGTCTTCGCCGACGCAGCCGCTGCGCTGCTGGTCGCCGCATGGCCGCCAAACCTCGTCACCAGCGCGTCATGATTATGAAAGCCATTCGACTTTACGGCTCACGAGGCAGTGAGGGGGTAGTCCTTGACCAGATACCGGTACCTGAACCTGGCGCGGGTGAGGTTCTAATTCGGGTTTACGCGACAGCAGTAACGCAGGGCGAATTTGAATGGTACCCGACTTGGCATACCCCAAAAGATGAGCCGCGGTCACACCCGGTCCCGAGTCATGAATTTTCAGGTGCAATCGACGAAATCGCTCCGGATGCAACAGGGTTGAAAAAAGGCGATCCAGTCTATGGCTTGAACAATTGGTTCATCGACGGCGCTGCGGCTGAGTATTGCATAACCACCCCGGCCGAGATTGCCCCTAAACCGACGACGATCGACCATCCCCAAGCTGCGGTCGTGCCCATCTCGGGGCTCACGGCCTGGCAAGCGTTGTTCGATCACGGAAACCTAATGGCTGGCCAAAAAGTCCTCATCCATGGGGGTGCAGGAGGCGTAGGCAGTTTTGCTATTCAGTTGGCCGCATGGAAGGGCGCATTCGTCGCGACGACAGTTTCTGAGGCGAACATCGGGTTTGTTCAAGACCTGGGCGCGAACGAAATCATCAACTACCGAAAAACAAAGTTCGAAGAGGTCGTGAATGACGCCGACCTCATTCTAGACCTCATCGGTGGCGACACGTTGGAGCGTTCGTTCAGCGCCATCAAGAAGGGGGGCCGTGTGGTTACGATCGCCGCCAGCTCTGAATCGAATGAAGATCCCAAGGTGAAACAGGCCTTTTTTATTGTTGAAAGCAATCGACAGCAACTTGTCGAACTCGCAAAGCTTATCGATGCAGGAATTGTCCGGCCGATAGTGAGTGAGGTGCTGCCGCTTGAGTCGGCAGCTCGGGCCTACTTTCCGACCACGAAGACCAAGCCGGGCAAGACAGTTCTCCAACTCTCAACCCAATAGCCTGAACCTGCACAAATCATACCCGTGGAAAACGAAGCACCGAAAGCCGCGTCACTCGACAAACCCTTAGTCTCCGAAGCATCGCCGAAGGCGACGGCCAGCCCCGCCCGCAGGCGTCGCCGCTGGCCCATCGTACTTGGCATACTGGTGGGCGCACTGGTGCTCTTCCTGGGAATCCCGCGATTACTCCGCGCACTAAACACTGTCTCGACGGACGACGCGTACGTGAATGGTTACGTGACTTTCGTCGCGCCCCGCGTCAGCGGTCAGGTAGCGCGAGTCCTGGTGGATGACAACTATCGCGTAAAAAAAGGTGACGTGCTTGTGGAACTTGATCCTGAGCCGTTTCAGGTGCAGGTCGCGATCAAGCAGGCAGCTGTCGATACCGCTCAGGCGAACCTTGTGTTGGCGCAGGCTACCGTCCGAGGTATGGTAGGCCAGGCACGGAGCCAGCGCTTCAAACTCGCCCGCGCGATCGAAGACGTCGACAATCAAATCGCACTCATACGGGCCAGGATTGCTACCTGGGAGCAGAGCAAGGCTACTCTGGTGCTTGCCCAGGCGGAGTTTGACCGCGCCGAGCGTTTGCTCGCAACCAAGGTGGTGAGCGCCGAGGAATATGACCAAAGACGCGAGGCGCTGGACATAGCGAAAGCTCAGGTCACGCAGACGCTGGAAAATGTTCTCCAGGCACGCGTTGCTCTTGGGCTGCCTGGCCAGCCACCCGCGGGAACGAGCCTGGCCGATGTGCCGGCAGATCTCGACCAGACCTTCTCCTCGGTTCGCCAGGCGCAGGCCGATCTGCTCCAAAGCGCTGCCCAACTCGGTGTCGTACCATCGTCCTATAATCTCACACCCAAGCAAACGTTGGATGAATTCTACCGACGCGATCCTGCCGGCGACCTGGATCGTATCTATGCCGCTATCGTCAAGAACGCTCCAAGTTTAAAACAATCTCAAACGAACTTGATGCAGGCCCAGCGTGATCTCGATCAAGCAAACCTAGACTTGCGCTATTGCACAGTCTATGCGGAGATCGACGGCGTTATCACCCGCCGAAACGTGAACCCCGGCAACAACGTCCAGGTCGGTCAGAGCCTCATGGCGATCCGCTCGCTGCGCGACATTTGGATCGACGCAAACTTCAAGGAAACACAGCTCCGGAATTTGCGGATCGGCCAACGCGTAGACCTTGAGGTGGACATGTATGGCGGTAAACAAACCTTCGAGGGGCGCATCTCGGGCTTTACCATGGGTACTGGCTCCACGCTGGCCTTACTGCCGGCCCAGAATGCGACCGGTAATTTCGTAAAAGTGGTGCAGCGGCTACCGGTGCGGATCGATGTGGTGAACTACGATCCTGACAAGCTGCCGCTTTTCGTTGGCCTCTCGGTTACGCCGACGGTCGATTTGAGAACTGCGCCCACCGGCCCAAATGCCGGCAAGTTTCTTCAGGAACTAAGCAAGCCTGCCGCATCGGCCACCCCTTAGCAGGCAACGCTATGAGCGCCCAATCACCCGCGATATCTGCGCCCTTTGCGCCGGCCAGCCCGCGAGTTTTCAACCCCTGGCTGATAGCGCTCGCCGTGGTGGTGCCCACTTTCATGGAAGTACTCGATACCACCATTGCGAACGTGGCTTTGCGCTACATTGCCGGCGGGCTTTCCGCGGCCGTCACCGATAGTGAGTGGGTCATTACCAGCTATCTCGCTGCTAACGCAATTATCCTGCCGATCTCCGGCTGGCTCGCCGCGCACCTCGGACGACGCAACTATTTCCTGCTCTCGATCGCGGTCTTTACCCTCAGCTCCGTGCTCTGCGGTATGGCCACGAGTCTGGGCCAGTTGATCCTCTTCCGGGTGATGCAAGGTCTTGCCGGGGGCGGTCTCCAACCCTCCAGCCAAAGCATCCTGCTGGATAGCTTTCCTGCGGAGAAGCAGGGCGCCGCCCAAAGTCTCTTTGGCGTCGCCGCGTTGCTTGCTCCCGTGATCGGCCCGACCCTGGGGGGTTGGATCACCGATGAGTATTCCTGGCGGTGGATCTTTTATATCAATCTGCCGGTGGGCGCCCTGGCGTTTTTTCTTTGCTGGCTCATGGTGCGGGATCCGGAGTATCTCCGCAACCAGCGGGCGGAATTGATGAAACAGCCACTGAATTTCGATTTCATCGGCCTCAGCCTCCTGGTGCTCACCTTGGTATGCTGGGAAGTGATGCTGAGCAAAGGACAGGAATGGGATTGGCTGAGTGACGCCTTTGGACGCGTGCAAGTTTTGGCTACTCTCTTTGTGCTCGGCGCCGCCGGCCTGGTGTTTTGGGAAACGCGTCAAGCGAGTCCCATAGTTAACTTCCGGCCGCTGCGCGAACGCAATTTTGCCCTTTCGTGTCTTATCATTTTCTGCGCCTTCGGGGTCCTTTACGGCACCAGCACCCTCTTGCCCAGCTTGCTGGAATCGCTCTTTGGCTACGACGCCTTTCATGCCGGGCTGGTGCTGTCGCCCTCTGGCGTTTTTACGATCCTTGCGATTGTGGTCGTCGGCGCCTTGTTGGGTCGCGGTCTGGACGCTCGCTGGCTCATCGGCGCCGGCCTACTGATTCTTGCTGCCGGCAATTTCTGGATGTCGCAACTCAACCTGGAGATTTCCCCTTGGCACGTCGTCTGGCCGCGAGTCGTCATGGTGGGCGGCCTGGGTCTGGTCTTCGCGCCACTGAATGTCGCCGCTTATTTGTACACGCCACGCGCCTTGCGCGGCGCCGCCGTCGGTCTGCTGGCACTGCTGCGTAACGAAGGCGGCAGCGTCGGGACTTCAATGGGCCAGACCATCACCGAACGCCGTGAGATATTCCACGCCCTGCGACTGAACGAGAATCTCGATCCGCTGAACCCCGCGGTGAATTCCTACATCGCGCAAGCCCAGCCCGGCTTCCTGCAGCAGACCGGAGACCCTGCTGCAGCGCAACAAATGGCCTGGCAGTCGCTGGAGAACTTGCGCGAACAGCAAGCCTCGGCTTTGTCCTATTTCGACGCCTTCTTGATTTTCGCGGTGCTCGCCGTCGTGCTGGCGTTTCTGGTGCTGCTGATGAAACGCTCTGTCGCCGAAAAAGGCGCTCATCTCGCCGCGGAATAGCGGGGGGAATATGAATGAGCCGATCGACGTTCCAGCAACTCAGCTTTGTTCCAAAGCTAGCCGTTCTCTGGATTGCGATTTTGCTTCTGCCCTTTGCAGAGCGAACTCTCTTAGGCGCTAAAAGCTACTATTTTCTATATGTCGGGCTCGGATTGGTCTTCGTGATGTATGGGCTAACGATCCGCTCCATTTTCTTCTTCTTGCACCACACAAAACGAGAGCCGGTTTACGTCTGGATTGCGTTCCTACTGTGGTCGGTTTTTATTTGCAGCGTTCTGGCAGTCTTCGCGATCGAATACGATCTTCTGCCCCACACATCGGAGCCATCAGTTAGGCCGGGCCGACCTCTAATTGACTACCTCTACTATGAGATTATCACGTTCACGACCGTTGGCTACGGCGACATAGTCCCGAGTACTGCTCAAGGGAAGCTTCTCGCTATCTGCACGGCTCTTCTTGGCGCCACGCACGGTGTGACGTTTGTGGCGCTAGTTCTTCAGGCTTTGACCCAACACCCACCTGCCAAAGGTCAAGAATAAAGAAAACTGTGAAAATAACGAAGAGGAGGGCTGGGCAAGCCGATGAAATCGACCCGCGCTTTGGTCCGGTTGTGGATGCCTTCGCCGCGGATCGAG
>JBAUZZ010000619.1:0-5884 GCA_049585495.1 Chthoniobacterales bacterium
GTCGGCGTTGATATGGGCGTCGGCAGAGCCGCTTCTCGGCCACTATGACTAAGTTTTGATCCTGCAAACCATATCAATCCGACGATCAAAATCATCAAGAAGACCACGAGAGGTGCCCTAAGCGTCAATGATTTTGGCACTGCCGAGTCTTGGCTCTGAATAGGACGAGGTGTTTCGGCTTGAGCAGTCCCAGGATCTTGCGAAGGCGCAGGGCTCGGCGGCACGGTCGCAGAAACCGCCTCTTCTCTTTCCCCTGCTTTAGCAGATGCTGAAATTTGCTCACTGCATCGGCCAGGCTCGTAGAGAGAATCCGGTCTCTTTGCGATCAGGCTCTCCAGCTGAAACCGTCGCCCGGCTTCGAGAAGCTCTTGTCTTGCTCGCCGCAGCGCCTCGGAGAAGCGGATATTCTCAAGAGCTTTCTTGAGCAACTTCGCAAGCAGCTTAAGTCGTTCGATAAGTGGGCGGGCGCGCAAATCAGTTCCCTCCAACAATCGATAGTCGCCCGCGGTTCACCAATCTCCGTTCCCAGCCTTCCACAATTGCGCCAAGGGTCATGCACAATGCCATAAGCGCAAATAGATGCAGAGGGATTGTATAGCGACGAGTAGAGAACGCTACAATGCACGATGCCAACTGCATAGCTATTCCAGTTGCTAGTGCAGAGATCGCCGCCACCGCGACCAGCTGCCGCCCGGAGAGCAAACAACACAAGGTGAAGATGCAGGCAAGAACAACAATCACACCGATGCGAAGGTGTTTTGTGATTTTAAAGTAACCGTTCACCTGTACTCGATCGGCCAAAGCCGTCGCAGTCGGAAAATCAAGGTTGGGAATATCACTAAGAGCGCGCCACATATCTGGGTGTCTGTCCCGATCCACTCCGCCGAGAACAAGTGAATCAAAGGATTCCTGAGTAATTTCGTAATTTCTTGATCGAGTGAATTCCTTCAACAAATCGCGCCGGATCGAATCGATCAGTGTGGATGCAGGCATCTTAGAAAAGCGATCCCAGATCTCAGAACAGCATCGTCGACTTGTTTTTCCAAGGCAGGGCTCCGGAGACCGGCTCCCTTCATCTCCGCACGTAATCTCTCCCCCATTCCTTGATAATAGGGCCCAATCTGACCCTGAAGGTCAATGGCGCGCTCTACCCATCGATCGCTTTCCTTCGCAACAAGTGATCGAATTAGTTGATCTTTACTTTCGAGAGTTAACTTATTTACAAAACCGCCGCCAACTCGGTCGCTAATTGTTGCTCCAAGCGTGGACCTGTAAGGAACCCCCGTGGAGATAGCGGCTACGCGCTGCACGACGTTAGCGCACATGATGGCCAGCACACCTAACATCGTCCCAAGAACTAAGGACCGAGACAACAGCAAAAATAGAAAACGCAAAATTCGCAGAGAGATCTGAATGACGTGATTTCGAGGCGTCATAGGCGATAGCTGTGTCCGTGCTGCCGGTGCAATCTGCTTTTTGGGTCGGGATTTTAGGGACCGACTTCGCACCAGTCAACCAGACTCGCGCTACCTTCGAATGTAAGGGGTCGCCCGCTCGGGAACCCCGGCGATGGATTCGAATATCGCTTTACTCCCAATATTGGCGTGTTCGCCGAAGCTAGGTATAACATCATGGAAGGGACTTGGAACAGCCACGCTCTGTTATCAGGGGATTAGCGCTTTTCAAAATCTTCTTTTTTGGATATTTAGGAACGATCTTTCGAATAGCATGGTCAGTGTAACCACAACACTGGTTCCCAGCTTCCCCGGCGAGCGTTGTGAGGTTATTCCTAAAGGCGACCTAGAGACTTCATCGCCGTTAGGTATCGCCCCGTGCCATGCTTGGGCCAAAACTAGGATCGCGCTCTTCGCTGGAGAGCAGCCAAATGGGCGAAAATTACCAAATCGTAAGGACCTCTGAACAGGAGTATCGGGCGGCGACAATGTCCACTTGATGATGACGGTTCCTAAAACGAAAACTTGTTCCGGCTGCCGCCAGCGCAAACCCCTAGCAGAATACTTTCGCTCCCGCCGTTTTGCCGATGGACGAAGTACCCGCTGCAAATGCTGCGATAAAGCCTCCCGACGGCGCTCCTATCTCAAGCACCGTGTGCGGGCGCTGCAAAAGCAGCACGCTTATAACGCCGCCCACCAGAGGGAGCTTCGCCAAGCGGCTGCACGGTGGCGTAAGAAAAACCCGCAATATTATCGTAGCTATTATCGCCGGCATAAGCGGCAGCTGCTCGAGTACGGCCGTAGATATCGTCAGGCCAAAAAGTCGCGGGCTGCTGGCGATTTACCCTAGGGGCAGTTCTGCATCGGGGCTGCGAGAGCCAACCTTCAACGGCTCGCGGCCGGAGGCGTTTTTTCAAAAAACTCAAGATCCACTGTCACAGTCGCCACTTTTTTCGCTAAATCCAAATTACGAAATTCTCTTGGAGCGCGAACTTCGAGGGATGATTCGACTCCCGAGTCTAAAGATATCCGACGCGTCTTAAGAAACCCGCTAACCGCGCCAGGAGGCACCGTTGAGGCGGATCGACGCCGCGCAACCATGCACGCAATGTGAAGCGAGTGATACCTAGCTTCGTCGCCGTCTGCCGATCACTTTCGTTGGATTCTCTTGTGTATCGTTCCAACGCAATCAAAATATCTTCCGTCGTCACGGAATCGGTAGTTCTAGTTCTCACGGCTGGTCGCTTTCTATCCTCCCAAATAGAAGAATTCGGCAATTTATCGGCGGCTGCCATTGTCTAATGTTGCTTGTCGATGCGTTCGTCGCTTGTTCGGTGGTGAGCAGCGCGATTGGGGACTAATCGCGGCCTCCTACGCTTTACCTTGGCAAGCCTGTGGAAGGCATCACGACCAAAGGGATTAAGATCGGCAGGTCACACCAACCCTGACGAAAGCCCAGCATGTTGAGGTCCATCATAATTGAAGCCTGTCGGAGCGCGACGGCTGCAGGGGATGGCTTTGAAAGCTACCGGGATCGTGATAGCTTTATAGACGAAACTTCTCATTGTCGATGACTCGGTGATGGGTTGTTTTGTTCAAGCGTCGGGAGATGGTGACGCATCTCCCGACGCGGCTTTCTAGATTGTTCCGTGTTGTTCAAGCAATAAGCCCAGGTCCCGAGGGAATAATATAGCTTGTAGTTTCGCTGATCCTTTTCTGCCAGGAAAGCGTCCTTTATTACCCTCAGTGGTGTCCGAGGAGTGAGACATTTTGGTCAAGGCTCCGCTCTGAACTGCTATCAAACTTCGCGCAGTTTCAGGTTGTCAAGTGTAAAATTTCGCAAGGAGTAGGAAGACGTTGGTGATCAATGCATTACGCAATCGCAGCGGCCAAGAATAATCGTCTTCAGGGTGGAGAATCGTTTCATTCCCGCCTCGCAATCTCGTCGTCAACCCGGCGCTGCAATAAGCGCAACATTTCCTCGTCGCTCATATTTCCCTTCGCCAGCGGCATCAGTTCGGTTGTCAAGTGGTCGTATACGATCCTTACGCGAAGTCGGAGACCTTTGAAGACCTGGCCCACCAGGTCGGGCTCGACGAGCTACTCTCGCGTTCGCGCATCGTTTCGATGCACGCACGTGCTACATCAGAAACCCAGGGCATGATCGGTGCAAAACAGCTTGCTACGTCAAAAAGGTTTTCTCAACGTTTGGGCGCCTACCGTTAGGATTTGGTGGCCGCGGCTTCCGGGTTGACGCAATGCTGGAGGGGTTCGCCCAGCAAGCAGACTGCGGAGAAAGCCGCACAAATTGCTGCCGACGAGGTTCGTCGCTTTCTTGTACAGGCGGGAGTCGGCCGGTATCGGCTCTTCGAAAAACACATCGAACCCAGCGTCCCAAAGGTGACCGCTATCGAGGGCGTCGCAAACCGCTTCGTAATCGACGAGCGAAGTTTATGAGCAGTGACCCCTCAGGCATCGGCAGACCGAGCCGAAGGTCATCGACGCGTCCTACTACATGCAGAACCTCGATACGAAACTGTTTGCGTCGAATCTCTACTGGCCAGATTGGCACCGGGGCTGCAATGAAAAGATTGACTGTATCGAATTGATCCTCGAAAAAGGCTGCAAATCGTACCGCATTGAGCGCACGGCTTTTGTCTGTGGCTGACAAATCCCACCTTGTCATGGCTTTTTCTATGGCCAGTTCACCAGAGGAAGCTCGTCGCATCGCCACCGCTCTCGTCGCCGAGCAACTCGCAGGCTGCAGCAACATCGCTGACAATATCCATTCGATCTATCGATGGCAGGTCGCGATCGAATCCACTGCCGAATCGCTGATGCTCATCAAGACGCGCATACCTTCTTGCCGCGATCGAATCGCCTGCGCGAACTCCATTCCTACGAGCACCCGAACTGGTCGCCCTCCGGATAAGGCAAGGCGCGCAACCTTATCTGATCGGCTCCTTGCCTCCAGCGGCGATTCCTAAAGATCTTTCTGAACGCTTGCCCTCAGCGCAACAACCGTCAGCACCAAACTTTACTCTTATGAAAAGATTAGCCTTAGCCGTAGTGGCCATCCCGGCCCACCCTATCCGTCCCACGTGCCTCAGTCCATCGATGCAAACGATGGGGTCGACGGGATAGGTCGATACCGCCGTGGACGGGTTGCTTCATTGCACTGGGCCGGGGAGCGCTTTGGTCGTGACGTTCACGCCGCGTGCGGCGAGCGCCTGGGCGGTCATGGGTGAGTCGACGCCGGTAAGGATTACGGCGTAGCCGGAAACCGGGGTGGCGAATTTCTGGGCCTTGAGCGCGGTGATGAAACGCTCGTCATCGGTGTCCACGCCGCGTAGTCCCACTGGATTGGGACAACCACGGTGCCGTTATTGGTTGGCAAACGGTGAGGCCGTTGAGATGGGTGATGCGGGCGACCGGCGTGCTGTTGTTCAGATTGGCCATCAACTGGCAGCTCTGCTGGAAGGCGATGGCGTCGTGTTCGTCCTGGCTGGTCGCGGCCTGACGGATGAATGCCGCCTGGCCGGGGATGTTGCCGAGCTGCGCGAGGGCTGCGACCAGGATCGTCTGGGTGGTGGGCGAAATAGCGCTGTTGTTCAGGAAAGCAGCGGGAGACGCCCATATTATTCATTAGCAGGCCAAGATTCATCAGGCGCAGCTCCGTCGGGCTCTTGTCACGTAACGCATCTGTCAGCGTGCTGGTCCAGTTAACGGCAGAGAGCGCCGGGCCGCCAACAGCGGCCATGCCGAGGTCCACGGTGAATTTTCCCAGGAAGGCCGGCCAGGCGACCTTGTTCAGCTCTTTCTGAAAAACTTCGTTCGTAGTGTAAGGATCGACCCCCAGCTTGATCGCGAGGTCGCGTTTGATTTTGGAGAATCCGGTCATGTTCTCCACGACGTTGCCCTCTGCCGCGGTGGATTGCTGGCCTTCCGCGGCTTCCTTCACGGCCTCTCCTGCTCGATTGAGGAAGCCCCAGATGCCTCCCGGAACGCTGGGGATCGTCGACACAGGATTGGTGACCAAATCCTGGGCGACGTTGAGCGGGGCTGCCGCCGCCTGTTCCGCCGCCTGCGTGAACTCTTTGGTCTGCGACATCGCCTGCAGCTTGGCGATCGCGTTGATTTCCGCGACGCGACGCATGAGTATCGCGTTGCCGTCGGCTTCGAAGACCCCAAAGTCGGAGTCGATTGTGTAGTGGTTAGAGCCGGAGTAAGTCGGCACGGGATTCCGCACGGTAAAGTTCGGCCCCTGGAAGTACTGCGGCTGGAGAATCACGCTCGCGTTGAGCGTCGGCAACGGCTCGTAGGCGACAGGCGCTCCAAGAATGGAGGTGGTCAGCATCAGTACGAGGACCACGTTGAGCAACCGGCTATCGATCAGGCGTTGACCGGCGGGGTTGAAAGTATCGTAGGCG
>JBAUZZ010000620.1:0-6804 GCA_049585495.1 Chthoniobacterales bacterium
GAATTCACCAAGGCGAATCCAGATATCCAGATCAACTATCAAGGGATTGGCAGCGGAGCAGGCATTAAGCAATTCACCCAAGGCTTGGTGACTTTCGGCGCCAGCGATGCTGCGATGACCGACGACGAAATTGCTAAGGTCAAACAAGGTGTGGTTCTGCTGCCAGCCACGGCCGGGAGCATTGTTCTCGCCTACAATTTACCGGGAATTGAGAACCTCAAGCTCTCTCGCGAAGCCTATACTGGCATCTTCCTGGGGAACGTAACGAAGTGGAACGACCCAATCATCGCCAAGTCAAACCCGGGCGTTAAGCTCCCTGACTTGGCAATTACCGCCTGCGAGCGCTCAGACGGCAGCGGTACGAATTTCGTCTTTACCCAGCATCTGAGTGCAATCAGTCCCGAATTTAAAGACAAGGTTGGAAAGGGAACGACCGTGACCTGGCCAACCGGAGTCGCTGGTAAGGGCAATGACGGCGTGACCGCTCTCATTAAACAGACCCCCGGAGCAATTGGTTATGTTGAGTATGGCTACGCCATCAACAACAAACTGGCGTTCGCCGAACTCGAGAACAAAGCTGGCGAGTACGTCAAAGCTACACCAGAGAGCGGCGCGGCTACTCTGTCTGCGACCAAATTCCCCCCCACGGTTCTTCGTGCCTGGCCGGACGACCCCGACGGGAAAGGTGACTATCCGATCGCTACTTTCACCTGGCTGCTCTTAAATAAGACAGGCAACGACAAGACGAAGCTCGACGCGCTGAAGAAATTTGTCGCCTATGGCTTGTCGGACGGTCAGAAGCTCGCGACCGATCTGGGATATATCCCGTTGCCGGCGGACATAGTAGCGAAAGACATGGCCGCTTTGAAAGAGGTTCAGTAATTGCGGCTCCGGGTAGAGTCCGCCAGATGACCACGCAAAGCACACCTGCCGAAGACACGACATCCCTGAAGCGCCGTGGATTTCGGTTTGACTTCTTCCGCGTTTTGACCTGGATAGCGTCGGTCGCAACCATCGTTATCCTGCTCTGGATTGTCGCTAGTATTCTCGAGCAGGCGTTTCCCGCCATCCAGAAAACCGGCCTGAGCTTTTTCACAAGCTCCGTATGGGATTCAAACCGCGAAAAGTTCGGCGCCTTTCCATTCCTGCTTGGCACCGCGATGAGTTCATTGATTGCGCTTTGTTTCGCCCTTCCGCTGGGGGTCGCGATCGCAATCTTTCTAAGCGAGAATTTCTTGGCGGTCCCAATCCGGCAGACGATTCGCTTCGTGGTCGAGCTCCTCGCAGCGATTCCGAGCGTTGTGTACGGACTTTGGGGTATCGCCGTTGTCATCCCGCTGGTCCAAAAATGGGGGAACAGCCTGGCCAGTGCGCTAGGGTTCATCCCACTGTTTAAAGGGCCTGCCTTCGGTAACAGCATGCTGACGGCGAGTCTGGTTCTGGCGCTGATGGTCTTGCCAACCATTACCGCGATTTCTCGAACCGCCTTAGTGGCCGTGCCCAAAACGTTGCGCGAGGGTTCTTATGCCGTCGGGGCAACCCGCTGGGAAACGATTTTCGGTGTTCTGTTGCCGACGGCAGCGCCCGGAGTCGTCGCGGCGACAATCCTGGCCTTTGGTCGCGCGATGGGAGAAACGATGGCGGTGGCCATGCTGATCGGAAACAGCCCGCGCCTCAGCTGGTCGTTGTTGTCGCCCGCGGGAACTCTGGCCGGCCTCCTGGCAAACCAGTTTCCGGAAGCGTCTGGCATCCAGGTCAGCGCGCTGATGTATGCGGCTCTTTCGCTCGTCTTGCTCACGCTGCTCGTCAATATGATCGGCGAAGTGGTTCTCCGGCGAGCGCAAAAGGCGATTAGCGGAATTCAATAGGCACTTATGAGTATTGGTACCGCGTCCGTCCCACCCCTAGCTATCAAGGCCAGAGGCACGCGAGATAAGGCCCGGATCGTGACGAACAATTTCTGGAGTTTTGTTTGTATCGTCTTGTCCTTCCTTACACTGATCCCCCTTTTTTCGATCGTTTATCTCGTCGTGCAGAACGGGCTCCCCCTGCTCAGACCGAGCGTATTTGCGGAGTTACCCCCCGCGCCGGGTGTCGAGGGTGGCGGATTTGGGAATGCCGTTCAGGGTACGCTCGTGATGGTTTTCATTTCCCTGTTGATTGCGACCCCGTTGGGGATTCTTTCGGCGATCTACATCTGCGAATACAATCGGAAGGCGCGCCTATCCGGTACGGTTCGGTTCGTGGCAAAGCTATTGACGGGTATACCTTCGATCATCTGCGGCGTATTCGCCTATGCGGTAGTCGTGGTCACGACGGGGGGATTCTCCGCCCTGGCTGGCGGGGTTGCACTAGCCGTTCTGGCGTTGCCAACGATCCTTCTTACGGCCGAGCAGGCGCTGCTGGGTGTTCCGCATGCACTCCGCGAGGCGTCGTACGGCCTCGGCGCAACGAAGTTTCAAACCATCTTCCGGGTCGTCCTCCCGGAGGCGCTCCCGGCGATCATGACCGGCATCATGCTGGCAGTCGCCCGCGCGGCTGGCGAGACTGCACCGGTGCTCTTCACAGCGTTATTCAGCCAGTATTGGCTCCAGTCTTTGATGCAACCGGCGGCTTCTCTTTCGGTGTTAATCTTCAATTTCTCGACTTTGCCGTACGCACATCAAATCCAAATGGCGTGGACGGCCTCCCTGGTTCTGGTCGCTCTGGTGACGGCAGCCAATATTGCCGCGCAAGTTGCGTTCAGTAAACGACGGTGACGGAGGCCGAAAAAGATAGCCGCACGCGAATTATTTCAGGGACGCCTTGCCGCCGTACCCCTTGCCTTCGGTAGGAGGCACCGGCGCCTCACGCGGCCCTCCCCACAGGAACGTCACCGATGCGCTCACGATATTTACGCTCGCATCAAATTTACCCCGAAGGTTATGACCGAAAGCGTCGGTGGTATTGACGGTAGGACTATTGACGAACAAATGGGCGTAGGCAAAGTCGATCGCCGTCCAGCGGGTCGGCTTCCACTGAAACCCGGCTGAGAGCCAATAGCGATCGTCGTCTGGAATTCGGGGACTTTCAAAACCGCCGCCTCTGATCGGGGTTTCATCGTACGCGAAACCCAACCGCAAAGTTAAGCAGGGGCTGGCGTACCATTCGAAACCGGTCGAAAAACGGATCGTATCCCTATAAGACAATACTTCCGCAGTGCCCGGCGTTCCCGGATTACTGAATGTGATGGGAATCGTCTGGAGGCGGCTCCAGCGCGTCCAGTTGATGTCTCCCATCACTGCGAACCGCTGCAGAAAGCGCTGATAAATGCTGAAATGATAGATCTCCGGGAGTTCAAGGCGCGCAGTTGCGCTCTGATTGAAGAACACGTTCTGCAAGGCAGCAGGTTGCTGAAACTGGACTGGCGCACCGGGCGCGGTCAGGGCCGGCACACCCCGAAACTCGACCGTTCCCTGGATATCGTGCGTGATACCGGAACGGTAGCTCACGCCAATCCGGCCATCCTGGAAGAACGCGTTTTGACCCGGCTTGAGATATTCGAAAATTGCGCCAAGCATGAACCCGACGCTCCAATCGTCTCCGCTCAGCTCCGAGACGCCATCCCGGCCTTGGGGTACGAAACCATTGTTCGCATAAGCTCGTTCCGTCGCGGCGACAATCCCCGGAATCGCGAAGCCTGGTACCCCCTGAAGTGCGAGTTGCCCTGGGAGAGCGGCGAAAAATGGAGTTAAGGCCTGCTGCAGACCGAGCGCACCAAAGTCGACTGCCCGGGTCAGGCGTGCGGAAGCATACTGAATATCCACGCTGGCGCCGAGCGATAAACGATCCCAAAGCCGGTAGGCCACCGTTGGCTGGATATCATAAGTCGTCAGTTTTGATCGCAGAGCCTGGTAACGGCCCACCCAGCCGGGATTGTAATCGGTCTCCAACCCCCAGGGTACACTCAGCCCTATACCGACAGAGAGGTCGCCATATTGTGGGTTACGAAACACAGGCTGGGACAAATAAAGATTAGGAATGACGTGATATACCCCTGGATCGCTCCCGTTACCTCCCGTCAGCGGCTCGCCATTAAACGGAGTACCCGGGGCAACGAGGCGCGAACCCTGGTTCGTGAAATTGGCTGACGGCAGGACTCCATTCGCCGCCGCCTGAAACTCGCCATGATCCAAAAGCGCGATCCCAGCCGGGTTAAAAAAGATCGTTGAAACATCTTCGGCTGAGGCAGCGCCACCGGCGTAGGCGGTGCCGAGCGAGCTCACACTTCCTTCGTTAAGCTGGAAGCTACCAGCCTTGGTGAGGCTCGGAAGAAATACTCCGAACGCAACTGCGCCGATTACAATTAAGGGGAACCTAATTCGACTTCTACTTGCCTTCATGATCGGGGGAATGACGGTTGAAGGTGGTTAAGGATGTCCTAGAAAAGCTAGAAAAACTTAAAATTACAACTCAATTCTGGACGTCGTCCTCGAAATGCAGGCGAGGCGGGTTCGAGCGATTCTTCCGCTCCTTCAGAGCTCTGCTGCGTTTTGTTACAGATACCCAGGGTTCCGCTACGCTCCACCCTGGGCTAAGTTCTCTTACGCCTTCGGCGTGCGGCTTTAAGGAGCTTGGCCAATCTTTTGCTAGTCAGCTCGGCTTGCTTCGCGCCGCAGGCGGGAGAGCTGACCCTACCTGGCTTGTGGCTTCCGCATTTGGTAGCTTCGCCCAGCCATCGCAGACTGCGCCCGCAACAGAACAAGTGGATGATCATTCTTAACTGAATACATTAAACCCGTAACTATTTTGAAGTTCGCTACTCTCCATGAGTCGTCCATTGCCGCTGCACTCCCCGACCAGAGTCTTCGATCTCCTTCGCCGCCAGCACGAGAATTTTCCGAAGCCGGATGCGCTCGCTTACAAGGTCAATGGTGCCTGGAAGACTTATTCCACGCAAGAGGTCGTCGATACCGTGGATCAGCTCGCCTGGGGACTCCATTTCCTATCGATCCGAGCAGGTGATCGTGTCGCCAACGTCACAGAAACCAATCGGCCGGAGTGGAACTTTATCGATCTCGCTATTATGAGTCTCGGCGCAGTGCATGTACCGATCTACCCAAACATTTCGGCGGACGAATATCAGTTCATCCTGACCAATGCCGGTGCGAAGCTGGTGTTCGTCTCGGGCGCCCGTCTTCTCGAATTAATTCGTCCGACTGTTGAGCGAATGCCAGGCGTACTTGGCATCTACACCTACGACCGGGTGGAAGGCGCAAAGCTGTGGACCGAACTCCGAGAGCGCGGACGTGAAGGGTTACGCGATGACAGGAGCAGGGCCGAACTTGAAGCGAAGAAGGCTGCGGTCGCCCCTGACGATCTGGCGACGCTGATCTACACTTCCGGCACGACCGGACCTCCGAAAGGAGTCATGCTCTCTCACGCGAATCTCGTCAGCAACTGCCTGGAATGCTCAAATATCCTGGCAAGCAATGCTCACGAACGGGGGCTCTCTTTTCTGCCCCTCTGCCATATCTACGAACGGACGGTGATTAACATCTACCTCGGTTCCGGAACCTCCGTCTACTATGCGGAAAATCTGAATACGATCGCAGAGAATCTGCGCGAAGTCCGGCCGGATCTTTTTTCAACCGTGCCGCGGCTTCTGGAGAAAGTTTACGAAAAGATTCTGGCACGTGGCGAGCAATTGACCGGACTGAAACGCAAGGCTTTTTTCTGGGCACTCGGCCTCGCACTCAGGTTCGATCCGCTAACTTCATCAAGCTGGATTCAGCGCTTGAAGCTTATGGTCGCGGACAAGCTCGTGTACTCAAAATGGCGGGAAGCCTTGGGTGGCCGCATCCGCGGGATTATTTCCGGATCAGCGGCCCTGCAACCTCGTCTTGCACGGGTATTCTGGGCAGCGAAGATCCCCATTTACGAGGGCTATGGCCCAACCGAAGCCAGTCCGGTTATTTCGGTAAACCGGCCGAGTGCTGGCTATACAAAGATCGGAACCGTCGGGCCGGTGATCGGCAACGGCGAAGTGAAGATTGCCGGAGACGGCGAGATTCTCTACCGCGGGCCCAATGTGATGCTGGGCTATTACCAGCGCCCTGATCTCACTGCCGAATCAATCGACGCCGAGGGCTGGCTGCATACGGGCGACGTCGGCGAATTTGACGGCAAGTTTTTGAAGATTACCGACCGCAAAAAGGAGATCTTTAAAACTTCCGGCGGCAAGTACATTGCTCCCCAGCAGGTTGAGAACAAACTGAAGGAATCCCCGTTCGTGTCCCAGGTGATGGTGATTGGAGAGAACCACAAATTCCCGGCCGCCTTGATCGTTCCCTCCTTCGAGGCCGTTGCGGAACACTTTGATCCGCAAGGAATCGCGTTCGAATCACGTCTGGCCATGGTGAAGAACTCTGGCGTGCTGGCCCTTTTTGAGGCGGAGCTGCAGCGCATCAATCCGTCCTTCGGGCGTTACATGCAGGTCAAAAAATTCGCGCTTCTTGCCGAGGAATGGACCACCAGTGGAGGCGAATTAACTCCAACACTCAAGCTGAAGCGAAAACAAATTCTCCAAAAATATGCCAGGGAGGTGGAGGCATTGTATGCCGGCGAAGAGTATGCTGCAGAGCTTCTGACGAGAAGCGAGAAGTGATTGAGGGGAACGTATCGGCGTGTCGGCGTATCGGCGTATTTGGAACGCGAAACTCTACGAAGGCGGCAAAGCATTTGGAGATTTGGATCTTTGCATGAGTACGATGACCGAGGTGGCGCGCGAACTCCCTTGAGGCGCCGTCACCGCGACACGCCGAT
>JBAUZZ010000621.1:0-5117 GCA_049585495.1 Chthoniobacterales bacterium
GTGCTGGGGAGCCGCGCGAAACCGAGTCCAAGCCTCATTCAGCAAAGGAACCGGCGAGGAGACGTCCACGATTCCGGAGGATTCACTGCTTTCATTCTCCAGTCCCACCGGAGACGCTTCTGTCAGCATGTCGGCAATGGTTTGCTGGACGACCGGTCTTAGCTCCGGCTCGTAAAAGCCGTGATAGTCCTCGGTCACATGCATCGCATCCGCGATAGTGCTCCAATGAAGCTCAAGTTCTCGTGCTTGTTCCTCCTTCCCTTGCCGGCGAGCCCGATCAACTAGTAGTCGGACGCGGAGCCATGTCACCGGGTGCTCGCGACGATGGAGTTCCTTCTCCTTCACGTAAAACTGGCTGCGGCCTCGCATGCACAGATACATCGAAAAGGCATAGGCAAAGCAGGGACCTCCGATCGTGTAGCCGGCGGCATCGCAGAATAATTCCTGTGTCCACTCGTACCAGGTTTCCACGATGATGCTCCGTTTCTCTTCCTCCCGTTTCGCCTGCAGGTCATCGCGCAACACGCTGGGTAGGAGCAGTTCACCTATTTGCTCCTGCAACTCCCGCACGAGTTGGTCCATCTCGTCGCGATGGCACGCATAAAGCACGTGTCCGAATTCGTGAAAAAAGATGGGAAGATACAACAGTCCGTGCTGAGCCGAGCACGGCATAAAGTAAATCGTCGGGAGCGGCGGTACCGGCCACGAAGCGAAATCTCCGTCGCTCAGCGCCGCAGGGATGTTCCGTGTTCGCGGATGTGAGAAATGTAGCCACTGCAGAATCTTAAGTGACAACCGATCCGATTCGCGCGCTCGTAAAACCGGACTGACAAGCCAGCGGTTGAACTGGTGAAACTCGCGCGTTACGGCCTGCGTGCTACTCAGGATTTCCGGGAGGATGTCGTCGCGTAGAAGTTCAAGACGGCCCAGATTCCGGACGACCGCTTTGCGTAACGCTTCACACTTGCCGAGGACCCATCGGTGGTAAACTTCGAGCTCGGCCGGAACCGAGAGCGGTCGGATGATCACGCCGAGCTGCTCCAGTTCCCGCAGCAAATCGAGATTACTGTGGCGCAGGATTTCTTTCAAAAGTCGCCGAGGATTCGGAGTTCATCTGCCTGCACGTGCTCCTCGATCAATGTCCGCAGGTCAGCTAGAGATTCCAGCAGAGCGCGGCGCTCCTCGGCGGATTTTGCATCGAGCAGTTCTTCGGGTTTGGGGAGCGTCTTTCGGAACAAAGCGGAATGAAATCGTCGCCCCTTGGCCGCCAAAAAGCTTTTGGCCAACTGCCGCAGTCGTGTGTCGGCACCAATCACAGGCTTTGCTTCCGACGCCTCCTCAACAAACGTCTTCAAGTCGTTTAGAAACGCCGCAATTATTCCGCGAGCATTCTCCACCGCCTCAGGCGGCTCGCCATCCAACACGCCGGCGAGTTTTGATTTGATGTGGATCGCGAGCGTATTAATCGCGGCGAGCAGATCCTGGCTGTGCTGAAAACTTTGAATGGCTAACCATTGAGTGCTCATAAATTAGCTCCGGGTTCAGGTCTGAAAGCCGAGGCTTTCATCGGGTACGCCGAATCTCTTCGGCCGATTTGCTCTCCAGTTGTTCATCCGTTCGTTTCAGTTCTAGCGGCAATCGCTGGGCGACACCTGGACTTGACCAGTTCAGGTGGCTTGAGGCGCTCACCGCACGGCCGACCGACCTCATGTCAATGCTGTCGTCTCGGGAGAGCAGCATGACCGGTTCTACAGTTCCTTGTCGGAGGGTAGCCTCCCCAGTGTTGGCGACGAAGGCAGTTTTTCTGCCGACGTAGAGGACACAGCCCTCTAATACGTTGCAAACTTCCCCAGCATCTGTGACCTCCCACAATCGAAGGCCTTTGACGCTGCGTTTGTGAAAATCAACCACGTCGAAACGTGCATCTTTTTCGAGCAATCCTTGCTCGATGAGTTCGCCTTGCGCGCCGTAGATCGCGTCAAGCTCACGTCCGCATTCCCGACCGTCTCTCAGACACAGAACCGACCGTAGCGGCTGAAACCCGCGTCGACGAGCGGCTTTGAAAAGGGCGACAATCTTGTCCCGAAGATGGACCTCGTTGATGGTCTCACGCTTCCAGTCGGCTTTATGTTCCACGACTGTATCGAGCCTGAAAAACGGCTCCGGTGAGTCGTCGTGGCAGATGAGGAGCGACAAAGCATAATGCCGGCGATCCCAACCCACATCAATCGCCAGCCCAGCATCGTAACCAGCGGAATTGGCGAACGCCCAGGGAACGCAGTCCATCTGCTGCAGCACATCGAGCGCGCACATGTCGATAAATGAGCTCCAACTGCGGACACCGGGTGGCGTTTTGCCGTTGCCGCCGGATTTGAAATGCTCGTCGCGCTGTAAGCCGGCAAAGCGCTCTCGTAACAGCCGAAAAGTGATGCGCTTTAGTCGGTGACCTTTCAGCTCGTTCGCTACCGTGAAATACGCTGCCGGCTCTTCGGCGCGGAAAACGAATACCACGATGCCAGACTCGACTTTCTGCGCAATGCACGCCAGATCTTCGCTAAGGGAACGATAGCTCAGGGGCTCCAGTACGTGGATCGGCTTCTTCATCCATTTTGAGAGGCGGTCCCTAATGTCCTCTGCCAAGCGCGTCTTCATGGCGTCACTCACCGCTTCAGGCACAACTAACTGGATCGAGCGGATGCCGGCGGGGGGGACATGAAAACAGCCCGCCTCGCGTAGAAAGGATCGCCGTTGCCGGAAATGCTCTTTGTAATCCGCAACTGTGTGCTGCTTGGGGGCTCGATAATATCGAAGCTGCCCGAAAATGAGGTCCGGCGGCGGGATCTGCTCGGTCATTTTTGGCGGCGGTCTCCAAAAGCCCGGATCGATCTCGGGTTTCCCTTGCCCAAGCGGATGCTCTCCGAGTTTTTCGAAAAAGCCTTCGATCAGCCATCGGCGATCCGCAGGACTGATTTTGTCAGCTTGGTCGAACGGCTCGGGCAAGGACGCGTTCATCACGCGTAAGCGCAGCAGTCGCGCGTCCACCAGCTGAGGGCGCACTATCCCGGGAAACGATACACGCGCCACAGGCTCCTTCGCTCCGATCTGCAAATGGTGTTGGCGAAGATAGTATTGCTGAAGTGAGGTATAGTCTTTGTCTCGGATTCGCAATTGCCCGGTCGTCGCACATGTCATCCCGGGGACGAAGCTTTCGAAGTAGCACTTGTGCTTTGTTTTTTGTAGATCGTAAAGCAGCGTCGCCTTTTGTCCCTTCTGCCGCTGACTTAGTATTTCAAACTGCTTGCCGCGATCATTTTTGAAGAAATCGGCGATCGTGGAGAGGGTGTAGAATGCAGTGCTGACATCAACAATGAGCGCGACTCCCACACCTTCGATCGGGAGACTCCCGACTTCGTAGCGGCGGTAAGCGGCGAAACCCTTCTTTGCTTGGAATGGCTCGCGCTCGTACCAGATTCGGAGGCTATCCAGAATCCAGAAATTGGTCCGCTTCTTGATCTCCATAAGCAGACAGCGCTCGAAGAGCTGGCTAAGGAGCAAAGCATCGATTGGGTTCGTGAATTCCAGTTGGCGCGTGTGGCCGCTATCTCGGAGCGCCCCGCACCAATTTTCTTCTTCGAGCGTCAACGCCGCGACCGGTTCGTCCGCGAGAACGAGAATTTCCGAGAGCTTACCCGAGGGGATCGCTGCCAATCCACGTCGATGCAATGCGTTGCACGCTCGCTGTAGCAACTCGGGCGTTGTTTGATGGGCCACCAGCTGTGCGCATCGCGTTTGAACGCTGAGCTTTGCGCCGCCACTGACGATGCGGATGTTGGTTTCGATCATGCTGGCTTACTCCTTTGGGCAAATCTCCTGAAAGGGACACAGGCAGCAGATGCGTGGCTGACTGCATGGCGTAAATGCCTCTGCGCGGGCATCCACTCCATAGGATTTAAGCGAGCTCATCCGGTGGCAGTCCTGAATAATCCGTGCCGTAGCACGTTGAATTTCTCTCGGGCGCACCTTGAAAGATGATACGCTATTCTCAACCAAATGGACCCGGTAAAGATCGAGAGCGTCCGGCAGGCAGCGGGATTCTTTCAAAACAAACATCGCGTATGAAAACAGCTGAAGGCTGTCATCATCCCCGCTTGACTTGCCGATCTTCCAGTCCACAACGGCAACCCGCTCCCCGATGGGATAAGCGAGATCGATTTTGCCGCGCATCGCAAAATGCTTCTCGCGGAGATAGAGTGGTTTTTCTATGAGCGCTCGAGAATCAGCTCCACCGGCGCGAAACCGGGCGCATAGATCGCTCGTGACAAAATTGGAAAGCGCTGTCAGCAGCTTGGCTTCCGATTCACGGCAGAGTTCCTCAGCGTTTTCAGAGTCGTAGTAGAACTCCATTAAGAGCTCAGGAGCGCGAGGGCCAACTACAAGAGAATCGCCATCCTGATAACCGCGTGAATAATCGATGTCCTTGCAAAAGGTGTGCCGCGCCCAGTTCTGCAAGCGCTCTAATGACCAGATGTGACCGTCGCGCGCCCGCTGAAGCCATGTGCGAATGGTAAAGTGCAGAATATCCCCGGTGCGCAGATATCGGTTGCTCAACGACTTCAGGAACTGGAGACGCTTCTTTTGGGGTTCGGATTTAGCGAGCCGGGTACTACTGCCAAAATACTGGTAGTAGTATTTTCGCAGACACTGTTCGAAGATGTCACGCCGGGAATAAGACCATTCGAAAGGATCGGCGTGGAGTTCGTCGGCGCCGAAGGCCGACTTCGGCATTTCAAACAATTCGCACTGTGTCGCGTCCATTTTCACCCACTTCTCAAGCGCTTAAGGCGCTGGGAGAGTTTCTCCCATTCATCGTCTGAGAGACGCATCGTCTGCGCCTGCCTCATAAATTGCTGAGCTGCGGCGCTTCCGCTCACCATTTCCTTCACTGCCGTTGGCATTTTTCCTGTCAAGGCCAGCAGCTTATCCGGGGGTACACTGAGGGCTTCGCAAATGTTCGTGATCGTGTCGGCTGCCGGCGGCGGCAGCCGGTTGTTTTCCACTTTGCTGATGTAAGAAAAGTCGACGCCGACTTTCTCAGCCAGTTCGCGCTGGCTCAATCC
>JBAUZZ010000622.1:0-6751 GCA_049585495.1 Chthoniobacterales bacterium
GTTCATAAGCCGATTTCATATCTTTCGAAAAGTGAGGGATTCGCCGGCGATATCAGCCTCGATGGCATCGCCTACGCTGAACTTTCCTTCTAAAAACTCCAAGCTCAAGGGATCGAGTATCAAGCGATCGATCTGCATAGGGGTAAAATATGTCTCGGGTCAAGCAACGTAAAGGCTCGCGAAAGAAAACGCTTGGAAAATCTCGCTCGGGACAGAAGTCGATAATCAAGTGTGGGACGGGCGTCTCGCCCGTCATCGGTCGTTTCGGAGAAACGACCGGTGCAGTTTGGCCATTTTTTGGGTTGCACCTGGAAGGTGCGTCTACTGTACCCGATCGCGTGACACCGAGGAGTAAAGTAGCCGCAGCTTCCAACTGCGTTCGTTACTCGGAGAGCCGACCCATGCAGCGGAAGGCCAGGATGCTGATCTCGGGCGGAGTCCTTTGGGGGCTCATTGTCACGCGCCTTCAGCGCTTGATCGTCTACTTATAACGATTCCTAGGGCTAGCGCCCTAGGCTATCATATTTCGCACCTTCGGCGCTAAGACGGTCGTTTCTCCGAAGCGACCCTGAGACGGGCGAGACGCCCGTCCCACCCTCTTCTACCCCGCAATGAGCTGGTCGATTCTCCCAGCGTACGATTTCTGCGGGCTAGTCATCCATCGCTTCGAGGCGCTTGATCAGGTCGTCATAGTTGGCAGCGTCACGGATAATGGCATTCAGCCGGTCGACGCGCTCATCCTCGGACGCATGGTTGAAAGAGACGCGGTACTGCTGCGAGTCCAGTCCAAAGATGACCTCGTCCCAATGAATGGTTTGGATCTGCGGATTGAATCGGGCGACCGCCCGCCCGCGAAAGTAAGCTCTGGTAGACTCTGGCGGTAGAAAAATCGCGGACTTAATCTGGTCTTCGGTCAGAATCCGGCACATCTGATTTTGGCGCACAAGTTCGTAGTGCAGGCCCTGTTCCCAAGCGATGTTGTGGTATTCCAGATCGATCGCCTGTAACCAGGGATCAGTCCACTCAAGCCCTTCGTTTTCCTGGAATGTGTTCAGGAGATACTTTTTTGCGACCCAATCAACGCGGTCAGCGCAGCTCAGCACGTCGACCTCGAGATCGTTGAGGACCCTCTCCCATTCGGTTAATACCCAATTCACTTCTTTGTCGCTGCGGTCACACCACTTGAGCGCCTTCTGAAGGTACATTCGCTGAATATCGATGGCGGAAATTTTGCGTCCGTCCTTCAGTTCGATGATCCAATCGTAAGTCTGATCCCGACTGATCGATTTGGACGCATCGATTGGTTGCGCCACCTCAAGCTGTGGCGCCTCCCTTTTTTCGATCAAGTCGAGCACCAAAGACATTGCGCCAATTTTAAGGGCGGTGGCGAACTCGCTCATATTCGAATCGCCAAGGATCACGTGGAAGCGCCGATACTTCCCCGGGTCCGCATGTGGCTCATCGCGCGTATTCACAATCGGACGCCGGTTCATGGTGTCAATGCTGACCAACACCGTGAAGAAATCCGCCCGTTGAGAAATCTGAAAGATACCGGGCTGGCCCGATGAGCCTTCTCCCTCGATGCCAAGTTTTCCGGCGCCGGCATAGATCTGGCGCGTGACCAGAAAGGGAACCACATCGCTCACCAGCCGGTCCCATGGAACAGCGCGGCTCATCAGGTAGTTATCGTGGCAGCCGTAACTGTGGCCGATAAAGTCCGTATTGTTCTTATAAATCCGAACCTCACGATCCGGGGCGATCTTCTTGTTCCGGCGGCGGAGGCACTCGCTTAGAATCCGCTCTCCAGCTTTATCCTGGGCAACTATGTCTCGCAGAAACGTGCACTCAGGAGTCGAGTACTCTGGATGGGCGTGGTCGTTGTAAAACCGGGCGCCGTTACTCAAGACAAGGTCGCTTTTAATTTCTTCGAAGCTGAGCGGCCGATTTTTGTCCAACTCGTAGTAGGCCGACTCATCGGTGTCCTGCATCAAGGTTTCGGCCCGGAAACCGCGCGCGTCGAGGTGCGGATCTTCCAGGTTGTAATCCCACTTCAAAAGAGCGCCGTGCTCGGTGTAGCATCGAACGAGCTCTATTGACTCCGCGACTACATCTACACTTTCAACCCCGTTAACCGTAATACCGTATTCGGTCTCGATGCCAAAAACCCGCTTCATGAATGACAAAAATACCTGCTCAGATCACGCTCGGGCTTCCTGCGGGTTTCGCTCCAGGACGGACCGGCACAACCTTGACCACGTTCTCTGAGTCATAGTCGATCAACTTCAGCCAGTCCTCGACGATATCATTGGGCGGGAAGATATCGTTTTCGGAGTATTCAGTGTTGAGCGACAACAGCAGATCCGATTCGCTTATGCCTTCTTCCTGCAATGAATTGATCGCGCGCTTGATCGCCAATTCCTTAGACCGTTCGACGACTGAGGCAATGATCGCGCCGCTGACCAGATCACCGCGGTAGAGAATATCCCGCTTACCACTTCGGAGCGTGACTTCGAGAAATTTGTTCTCGTCTTTTCGAGCGAACTGAGCGTCGGTTACTTTGTCCACCAGGTAGTTAATGGCTTCCTTCACCCCGCCAGCCTGTTTCACAAGGCTTGGATCGTAAGGCAGGTCGCGGGAGAGATAGATTTTGTAAATCTCCGCTGCTTCCTCACGGTCAGGTCGATCTACTTTGATCTTTCGATCGATGCGGCCGGGCCTCAAGATGGCCGGATCGATCAGGTCCGCTCGGTTCGAGGCCAGAATAATCACGACTTCGTTAAGCGATTCGATGCCGTCCATCTCCGTGCAAAACATCGGCACTAAGGTGGACAAAATACTGGAGTATCGCCCAGCTCGCCGCGTGCCCAGAATGCTCTCTGCCTCGTCAATGAAAATAAATGGAAGAAATCCTTCCTTCCTTTTCTCCCGAGCGGTGGCGAAGATTTCCCGAACCATTCTTTCCGATTCGCCCACCCACATGTTAAGGATCTCCGGGCCTTTGATATGCATGAAAAACTGCTGCATGTCCTCGCCGGTCTTCTCGGTAAGCTGTCGAGTAAGATTGTATGCGGTCGCTTTGCCAATCAGGGTTTTCCCGCAACCTGGCGGCCCGTAAAGCAGAAATCCCTTCGGCGTTTGGTGCTGGAACTTGGCAAATAGGTCCGCGTGCAGTAACGGAAGCTCAATCGCATCCTTGATCGCGCTAAGTGCCTCCTCCTGGCCGCCGACCTTCTCCCAGGGCATCTCGGGAACGGATTCCAGGTAGTAATCCTGAGTCTTCGACTCACTGAGGAGCTCGATGGCAATGCGGTAGTTCGGGTCAACTCGAATCTCGTCTCCAACCTTCAAACTCTCCTTTAGTAGATCTTGAGACCGTTGAAGCACGACGGATTGCATCCCGTGCTCGAGCCCGACTCGGAGACGATCGTGGCCCAGCACCTCTGTAACCTTGGTCACCGGCCCCGAGAGGTCGTATCCGAGATCGCCCACGATTACGTAAGCCTCGTTGACCAAGACACGCGTACCCTTCTTCAACTTCGCCAGGTTTATTCGAGGATCGACATTACAGTAGTAGTCAGAACCGCCCACCACGATCTGAGCCGTTTCTTTGTTGGGCGTTCCCAGGTAGGTGCCAATCCGGTTCGCCGGTGACGTAACTTTCTTTATGACCTCGTCCAACTTCTCGATCGTCTGACGAGCTTCGGCGATGACTTCTTCTTGATCGGCGATGTTGGACCGCAGCCTTATCAATTCACTCCGCGTTGGATCCCCTGGCGGGAGGCTTGAGATGATTCTCTCCAGGGTGTCGAGAGGTGTAGCGGGCTCGGAACCAAGTCCACCGTACTCAGGCGCTCTCTCTTCGTTCATTGCTACTTCTTTTATAACTCCGCGAGCGAGTATAGACGGATTCAAGATGACTCGCAAACCTAAGCGGCCAAATCTCGCGACCTATTGATAAATTCATTCCCTTTGTTCAGCGACACAAACAAGGGCCGCAACGCTCAAAACGCCGCGTCGCCGGCCCCGGGCCTCGGGAGGGACAAAACCTTCCGGAATCTATCGAAACGTTGCCACCTTAACAAGTATCAAATCTAGCGCCACGACGATTGTCTGACAAAGTGGGACGGGCATCTCGCCCGTCTTCGGTCGTTTCTCCGAAACGACCGTCTTAGCGCCGAAGGTGCGAAATATGACAGCCTAGGGCGGCGGCCAGGTGCGAATTCCAAAAAATTGGCCAAACTCCATGGACGGGCGAGACGCCCGTTCCACTCCATTTTTTCTTGCCAGGCAGGCCCATCCGGAGAGAAAGTCGCACCCGGTTCTTTGTGATTTCGTCCGGTCAGTCGAACGCGAGTCTTGTTCCAGGCAGAGCATAGAAGCGGGCTCGAACCACCGGAAGGTGCGATGCGGCGTGAGGAACCCTGTGAAAATCAGGGACAGTTGCGCTGCTGTAACTGGATACGAGTTTCCGAAAAGCCAATTCCGCTTAGGCGGAGTGAAGGCGGAAGCGAGGTGTCCCAGACGAACCAGTGCTGGGCAGAAGCCAGAAGTCAGAATATTCAGCCGGGTCGCTCTCATTCGTGTGCCGCTGTAGCGGCAGCGCGGAAAAGCTTCTTCGCCAAAAGAGAAGAATGAGAGAGGCCGTCGTCCGGCGACGAGTCAACTCTCAAAATACAGGGAGAATAATTGTTATGACTCTGCGATGTGCGGCCTTGTTTGCGGCTTATTCATTCTGTTTGCTGCCTGATGTGGCAGCACAATCGGACTCCGGGATTCCAGCGGAGTTGAATCAGATCACGGTTACGGCGACCCGACTCGATACCTCAGTTGAACGATCACCTTCTGCCACAACGGTTGTTTCAAGCCAGGAAATCGACCTCAACCAGTATCGCTTCGCCACGGACGCCTTACGGACGGTACCGGGCTTGACCGTCGTGCAGACCGGCGTTCCTGGACAGTTGACTTCAGTTTTCATTCGAGGCCTCAATAGTAATCAGACCCAGGTGCTCCTGGATGGCATCCCATTCAATCAGGGTTTGGAGGGTGCATTCAATTTTGCCGACTTCACCAATGACAACATCGATCGGATCGAGGTGATTCGCGGCCCGCAGAGCGCAATCTACGGGCCCAGCGCTTCAGGCGGTATAATCAATATGATTACGAAGCGCGGATCCGATCCGCCGGAGGGGTCCGCATTCTTCGAAGCTGGGTCCTGGGAATCCTTTCGCGAGGGCGGGGCGGCCAGCGGGAAATTTGGGCCGATGGATTTTTCCGTGGGCGCCAGCCTGTTCGATACGGAGAACGCGCGGCAAAACAATGGGTACAGCGCGACTACCGTGCTCGGCAATGTCGGGATCACTCCGATCCCGCCATTACGGATCGGTTTCCTGTTCTATTACGACTATGCCGATGCCGGGTCACCCAATACGATCTTTGATCCGCAACCCTTTGATGACCTTCGAACCGAGCGTTATCTGGTGGCGCCCACCGTTGAGTTTCACCCGGTCAATTGGTGGAACAACAAGTTCTACTTTTCCTACGATCAGGAACGCCAAATCAACAAACCCAACCTGGTAGACCCTTTCACCGGGCCGACCCGGGGAATTTTCCGCCGGGATCAGTTAGAGTACCAGACCGACCTGAGCCCGCTTTCCTGGTTAACGCTGACCTCGGGATTCTATTACTACCATGTCAATGTCTACCAGGAACGGCCTGACGTGCTGTTCGGCAGTCCGTTGATCCGCGATAAATCGGAAAATTTCGCCGGGTTCGCCCAACTGAAAATGACACCGTTGCCTGACCTGGATCTCTATTTTGCCGCCCGATACGACGCTTTTCGCGATTATGGCGACAGGTTTACCTACCGGATTGCGGGGAACTATCTCTTCGCGCCGACTCACACCATCCTGCGTTCCAGTTTTGGAACGGGATTCACTCCACCTAGCAGCCAGGATAAAATCTTCGGCGGCAACCCAAACCTGCGACCGGATAGGGTCAAGGGTTTCGACATCGGCTTCGAACAAGCCCTTTGGCACGACCGCGTTCGACTGGGTGCAAACTTTTTTTACAACAGCGATTCAAATGTCGTCGGCTTCAACAGCCAGTTCGAAGCTTTCAACATAGGCAGCGCCAGGACGCAGGGTGTTGAGGCGTTTGTTTCGAGTAGCCCGTTGCCAGGCCTTGTCCTCTCTGCAAACTACACCTATCTGGACGCGATAAACACATCATCGCAAGACTTCAGTCAACCCTCAGGCGGCCGTCTGGCCAGAAGACCCAGAAACGCCTTCTCTGCTTCTGTGTCTTACCTTTGGTTCAACCGTCTAACCACCACAGTGGAGGTCCAGAGCGTCAACGCCCGACAAGATATCAACTTCACAAGCGCAGGCGTGGCGCAAAACGTCCCTTTGGAGGACTACACCGTCGTACGTCTATCGGCCGAGTATCGGGTAAATGATTGGCTGAAGGTTATCGGCCGGATCGAGAACCTTTTTGACGAAAAATATTCAGAGGTCTTGGGTTTTCCGGCACTGGGAAGAACATTCTACGGCGGCGTTGCGGTGAGATTCTGAACAGTGGGACGGGCGTTCCGCCCGTCTCTGGAGTTGGCCAATTTTGAGGATTCGCACCTGGGGTGCGCGTACTGTGACCGATCGCTTGACACCGAGGAGTAAAGTAGCCGCAGCCCGACTACGCCAAGCCTACGTCGCGGCCGAAGGCAACCGGTTTGTCAAACTCTGTGGTTGAGGGCGCG
>JBAUZZ010000623.1:0-11739 GCA_049585495.1 Chthoniobacterales bacterium
CATCAAACCCAAAGACCATTTTTAGCGTCGTGTGGATAGACATCGGAGAACGACTCCAGTGGAGGATCCTGTAATTCGAAAGAGTTTCATTTGTCGGTCAAGGCTATTTAAGTAACATATAAAAGCAACGTAATAACATCGGCGAAAAATGCTTGTCCCACCTCGTCGATTCTTCCGGGGTGACTCAGGACACTGTCGGTTAGCGCTGTAAGCGCACGAGACTAGAGTCTGGGCTGCAAGGCCCAGGTATCGATAGAAAAACGAACCAAGCGCTGTCAGCGCAAAAGATTGCTCGCCCCAGGCGATCCGCATCAGCCCAGATGTTACGTTTGTCGAAGGCTGTTTGGCAGCGTTGCGGATTCTAGCTAAGAAGCGCTTTTTTCAAATAAGCCATCGGCGGTTTTGGTTGATACCCGTGCTCAGGCGCACGCATTGGGGCCACGGAATTATCTTTCACGCTTTCAGCGCTCGGCGCGTTTTGACGCTAACCCGGGCCTGCAGCCCAGGCTGTGATCTAGCGCCACTTTCAGCGTCTGGACCGGCCTCTCCGACTCCTGCGCACTGGCACGAGCCCAAGTGTTAGAAGCTAAAACTAACACTACCCGTGACACCGTTTGCGTCGTAGTTGCTCCGACCCAGTTGTCCCTGGTAACCGACATAGGTCGAAATTCTTGCTGTCCATTGAACCCCGAGACCTGCATTGATAATCGCGCTGTCGTGGCCTTCGTTCGGGCCGAAAAACGTCGCCGAGACTCCTGGAAAAGCCGCTGAGCTGACGGTTATCGGCAGAGCCGAGTATTTGAATTCGTGTTCCCAGGCAGTTCGAACGGTCGGGACTACCAACACATTTCCCCAGTGGCACGTGTAAGAAGCCTGCACGCCCAGGTCTGTTCGCCAGGACTCTTCCGAATCAGAATGGATTTTCAAAGGTAATACCGAACTCTGCTCGCTGAAACCGTTAACATGCACGTTGGTGTATTGAACCGAGCCGACCGGACCAACCGCGAAATTCCCGAAATGAAAGTCGTAGCCAGTTTCAAGGAAGGTGCTGAATTCGTAACCGCTGGTGCTCCCGGTCGCCAGCGCAAGCAGACCTTGCCGGCTCGTGTCATAGCTGTTGTACCCGCCATACACACCTCCATTGACATAAAACCCGCGATCGAAGTAGGTGGCATACAGACCGCCGCGTCCGGTGTTGACGTCAACATCTCCAGCGGGTTGCAGATGGGTCCAAGTATGAGCATAACTACCGAAGAGCCCAATTGCCAGGTGGTCGGTGATCCTGTAATCAATGCCGACGGTCACCCCTCCCGTGGTGAAATCGTAGCCCTTTGCGAAGCTATCGTTATCGACCGAGACGAAATCACCCCAGCCGTTCACCCAAACACCCCAGCGGTTTTCTGGTGTGGGCTGAAGTACCGGTTGTTTCTCGACCACCGATTTTCCCTCTGCGACACTCGTTTTGCCTTCGTAAGGAGCGGGCGCAGCGGGGAGATGCGAGACAAAGCCCGTTGAGCCTCTCTGGATTTCCGCGAGGCGATCCTCCAGATTAAATCTTTGCGTGTTGGCTCCCGAAAAGCTGATCTCAAACAGAGAGGTTAACTGTTCCGCAGTCGGATCCAGAATCGCAAGCAAAGGCGGAAGCGGTTCCTCGGGACCTATAGGCGGAAGCGGATCGGGGGTGTCCTCTATAATGGGCGGTTTTGTACCCGCCACGTAGACCAGGGCTACTCCATTTGGAGCGTAGACGTCTATCCGTTCGAGGTTGGGATTGTTATTAAGAGAATCGTTTACCTGGGCGAAGTGGCCGCTCCGCGTGCCGTTGGTGTGAAGGACTTCGAAGGCATTCCCGTTGGCCGGCCGGAAATTATTCAGAGAACTTACGGCCAGGGTTCCGTTCAAGCTTGCATTACCTCCAACCTGGACGCGATCGTAATCCTTCCCGTCGACGCCCGCGACTCCGAGGGCCAGCGTCCCTCCGGGACCTTGCTTATAGTTGCCCCCGACAATGATGGCCAGCGGATCCAAACTCGGCGTCCGCAAGGTTCCTCCCTGCAAAGAGACGTCTCCCGTGCCTAGGGCGGTTGGTATCCCTGCAATTAGAGTACCGTCTTCGATGATCGTACCGCCGCTGAAGGTGTTCTCACCACTCAGAGTTAAGGTGCCTGGGCCATTCTTGGTGAATGAGCCAGGGCCTTCGAGGATTCCACTAAGGGTCGAAGTAGTATCAGCGTCCGAAAAGAAGGTACCCCCGGCTGGATCGAGCGTAATACGGTCGGCTTCCAGCAGGGTGCGACCGCTCAGCTCTTCCAGGGTGCCTCCGTTAAAAGTCAAAGGTCCAGGGCCTAATTGCCCCTCGCCCTCGACAGCCAGGATTCCGCCGTTGAAGTGGGTGCCGCCGGTGTAGGTGTTCTGGCCGGTCAGGGTCAATCTGCCGGCTCCATCCTTGGTCAGCGCACCGACCCCCCCGATTACCTGGGAGATCGTCGTGTCGTTCCCATTCGTGTTGATTGTTCCGCCAAAGGCATTCAGCGTGATGAGGCGCGTAATTCCCAGGTTGAAGGCGTTGTTGAATTGCAGTGTCCCGCCGTTGAAGGTTAACGAGCCGATTGTTGAGCTGCCCGTTATGTCCCACCGGCTGCCCGTCTCGATGGCGACATTATTTGCGTTCTGCATCGCCCCAGTTAACACCGAGTTATTAAGGAGGTTCACGTTCACGATGCTGCCGGTGCCCACCAACACATCCCCCTCCAAGGCCACGTTCCCGTCCGCTGTCAGGTTCAAAACGGCCCCCGGGCTCCCCGCAAGCGCACGCAACAGCACTCCGTTCCCGGGAACCACCGCAGTCTCATTCTTCAGGCTTACGTCCGTATTGGACTGGCCGTCCCAACTAATTCCATCCCCCTGCTGCGTGGTCACTTTCGTGTTGTTCAGACTGACTACATTCGTGACGGTTAGCGGTGCGAGGAGAGTTATCAGGATTCCGTCCCCGTTTGTTCCAGCAGTGCTTATCGTGCTCCCTGTCGCAATCAGCGTCGAGCCCAGCGTCTGGCCAGGACTCACCGCCAGGCCAGCCGCGCCCGTTCCACTGGTCGTCGTCATTCCACCTGCCAGATCGATTTGGGCTCCACCGAAGGCAGTAGCTCCAACAGCTGAGGAACCAATAGTTATGATGTTGGTATTGGTACTTGTGATCGTTTTGCCGCTGCCGATCGCAATGAGCCCGTGCGCGTTATCTCCCTCTGTATCGATTGTAGCATTAGTCAGGTTAATCGTTGCGTTGTTTGTGCCTTCCGCACGAGGCCCAGAGCTCGTCGGTCCTAATGTTTTAATGGTAGTGCCGTCGACAGTGATCGTGGCGGGTCCCGCGTTAGCGTTAGCCTGGAGGCCGAGGGAAAACGAGCCGTTTGTGGTAATCGAGCCGCCTACCAGGTTAATAGTGCCACCTCCCGCTACAATAGCGTGGCCATTTGCTCCGATTGAATCGAGCGTGAGGGCGGAGGCATCAACCGTCCCGCCGACGCCCGCATTGATACCGTAGCCCCTGCCACCCCCACTCCCCATCGCGTCGATAGTTCCCCCGTGCAAATTGATGACGGCGCCGCTGCCGGCATTGGCGCCAAAAGTGATGGAAGTGCCTTGGAGATTATTGTTTACGATGGTGACACCGGTCGCGGTGATTTCGGCATTAGCGCCCGTTGCCAGCAAAGCAGCAACCTGACCTCCGCTAGTGGCATTCAGACTGACTGTTCCATCCGTCAGCGTGATTTGTCCGCCGGGATTCGCTATAACGGTGGAAGTAGTCGTCGAGCTGAAGTCTGTACCTGGTGCCGGACTTTGATTTGGAGGCGCCATTAGCTGCTGGGCGAGCGCTTCCGTCGCCAAGAAGGCCGTGGCTAAGACGGCTACGGTCAGCGCGGTAGAGGACATGCGCGGAAGGGAAACTTGAGCGTTCATGATCGTCCTTGAGGTTTGTACGTCCTTTGTTCCTTTGCATTTCACGAAATGCGGGGGGAGAAAGAACCAATAAGAATACTCAATCAATTTCAGTAACGAATTAGAAGCCTATATTTAGGTAAACAAGTGAACGAGGCGCTGCTATTCCATCGGTACTCGGCACTCAGATGAGGCCTACGGGGGGAAGCGGCTCGGGAACGACATCAGTAATGGGTGGTTTTGGGTGCGAAGTTTCCACGTAGACCAAGTCGATTCCATTTGGCGCGTACACGCCTATCTGTTGGAGTTTGAGGACTGGATTGTTATTCAAAAAATGGTTTACCTGGGCGAACAAGCCGATCCGTGTGCCGTTGGTCCGAAGGACTCCAAAGCGATCCCCGGCGGCAGGCCGGAAATTGTTCAGAGAACTCACGGTCAGGGTTCCGTTCAAGCTCGCGTTGCCTCCAACCTGCAGGCGATCATGATCCTCCCCATTGGTGCCAGCGACTCCGAGCGCAAGCGTCCCGGCGGGCCCTTGCGACGAAGGTCAGCCCGCTCACCAGCAGCGCATTGCCGTTCGAGGCGATGCCGGGAAAGATCTCCGGCAACATCCCAACCTTGATCGGAGTGTCCGCCGTATTGGTGAGGGTGTTGATGGGTGTGACGGTTTCGTTGCTAAAATCTGTCACGTAGACGGTCTTCCCGTCCGGGCTCACAGAGAAAGATAAGGAGGGTCAGGTCTTGAAAATTGAATATTGACCGATCCGCCCGCTGCCTTCTAGAGTCTCGAAATGACGCGACCCTTACGGATCATTATAGCGGACGGCTTCTACCACGTGATCGACCGTGGGATCGAACGCCGGAAGATCTTTCGCGCGGAGCGAGACCACACCCATTTCCTGGAACTGATGGCCATGCTTCCGAGTCGATTTGGGGTGAAAATTCATGCTTATGCGTTAATGCCGAACCACTATCATCTTTTGCTCCAGACTCCCGAGGCGAATCTGAGCGAGGCCGTTCAGTGGCTCAACGTCAGCTATAGCATCTGGTTTAATCGCAAGTACCGGCGGGTGGGTCCATTATTTCAAGGACGCTTCAAGGCCATTCTGCTCGAAGTGGACAACGCACTGCTGGCGGTAAGTCGATACATTCATCTGAATCCCGTGCAGACCATGCGTTTTCGGGATGACGCCGACGACGAGATTGGCTCGGCTAAAGTGGGTAAAGCGGTCGCAGCGAGGCAGCGTATCAAGGAGCGGATTGATTTCCTGCGGCGTTTCCGCTGGAGTTCCTATGCGGCGTTGGCAGGTCTGCGGCCGCTTCCGGTCTGGCTCACCGAAGAGCTAATTTTGTCGCAGAGCGGAACGGGAGCAAAGAAGGAGCAACAGGGGGCTTACCGTCATTTTGTCGAGGAGTCGATTCGGAAAGGAGAGACAGACTCGATTCTGGAACAGGCCTTAACGGGCGTGGCGGTGGGCAGCCGGGAATTTCTGCAACGAGTCAAGTCATTGGGCAAGGGCGAGGCGCGCCAGAAGGAACTCTTTGAACGCGCCTGTTCGGAGCGCTCGTGGGAATCGATCAAAGGGGCTACGAGTCAAGCCAAAGGGGAGCCGTGGGAACAATTTGCCAACCGGCACGGCGATTCCGGGAGGAACATTGCGCTGTTGATCGCCCGCAAGTTGGGTCGTTTCACTCTGTCGCAACTGGGTCGAGAGGTAGGTATCTCGGAGTCTGCAGTTGCACACGCCGTCGGTCAAGCCGAGCGCTTGATCAGGGAAGATCCCAAGGCGATGAAGCTCTTCAGGTTCGCTGCCGATTATTCAAGTTTCAAGACGTGACCCTCAGCAGACCCTCAGCAGACCCGCATCGACTGCCCGCCATCGATCACGAGCGTTTCGCCGGTGATGTAGTCATTCTTCACCAGTTCGCAGATCAGGTCTGCTACCTGGCGGGGCGTGCCTTCGCGGTGCAAGGGAATCCGGTTTTCGAGGTTGTGCTTTTTCACGTCGGCCGGCATCTGCGCGTGGAAGTCGGTTCGGATGACGCCGGGTGCGACGCAATTTACGCGAATATTGTCGTCAGCGAACTCGTACGCCAGCGCTCGGGTCAGTTGGGGTAGCGTGCCTTTGACTGCTTGATAGGCCACGTTGTTCTTGATGCCCCGAATGCCAGCCACAGAAGAGATCAGAACGACTGCTCCCTCCTTTTTTGCCTTCATTAGTGGAATCGCGGCGCGACAGAGATGAAAAATTGCATGGACATGCACCGCGAACGCGGAATTCCATGCTTCGGCGGTCAATGTAAGTAACCCTCCGCTAACCATCCCGCCCGCGGAATGCACAAGCACATCAACCGTCCCAAAATGACTTACCGTTTGCTCAACGCAGGCGGTTGCTTCTGCTGGCTTTCCCAGGTCAGCAGAGATAAGCAGACACTTGCAACCCAACGACTCGATCTCTCGCTGGGCCTTCTTTGCTTCATCATCAATTCGACGCGCCACCAGGGCCAGGTCGGCTCCCTGTTCCGCCAAAGCCATTGCCGCAGCCAACCCGATCCCCCGCGTACCGCCGGTAACCAAACCTATCTTGCTCTTCAGTTGCATGTTCCTATTTTGTATACCTCTAGGACGATCTATCGCAATAGCCTGAGTTCATGCTTAATTGGGGTTTGCGATGAAGGCTCATGTCGACCGGCAAATCACGGTGCCTCTGGAAAATCAGCCAGGCCAGCTTGCGAAGTTGTGCCAGCTTCTGGCGGAATGCGCCATTAGTGTCGAGGCGATTTCTATAATTGAGGGCGTCGAGCACGGGGTGGTACGCCTGCTGACCAGCGATCATCAACAGTGCAAGCAAACCTTGAGTAAGAGCGGGTTCTTCGTGATCGAGGGTGAGGTGCTTGTCCTCGACTTAGCCGACAAGGTTGGGAAGCTTGCCCAAGTAAGCGCTGCACTCGCTCAAGCAAAAGTTAATATCGACTATCTTTACGGAAGTGTTGGGCAGGCTGGGATGCCAACGCGCGTCATTCTGAAAGCGTCGGATCTTGGGCGAGCCCTGGAAATTCTGGAGAAGATCCAGGAATAGGAGCATTGCCAAAAGGCAATCGAAGGATCCGGGCGCCGCGAGAACGGGGTAGACGAAGATTTGGGTACGGGTGTTAATTAGCAGTGAGATGACCGCCAAACCAACTGGGAAACTTCTGCGTCGACGCCTCTGCTGGGTGATTTCGATTGTGCTCACTTCGATGGGACTCACCTCATGCGCCAACGAAGACTCATTTTTAAGCGGGCCACCGCGGAAAGGCGGGAACGTCGACGAGATTGGGCCCTCGAAATACAATCAGTTTTCTCAAGACTTTGAAGAACCGTGGCCCTTCGGTCGCCCCTGAGGTTCACTTCCCCAGCACATCGGGTTCCAGTATCGTCTCGATCACATTGCCCGACTTAGCCTCGAGCCGGTAGCTCTTCGCTTCGGGACGCGAGGAAACCACCCGGTGCAGTCGGTGACCGACGAAATGAAGGCCAACGCCATCGTCTGCGGCGTAACCGGCTTTGAGGAAACCTCGTTTTACGAGATCGTGGTAGGTCGGCCGCCTTAGCGTTTCGCTATCGTAGTGTGGGCAGTTGCTGCCTTCGAGAAATCCCAGACACCGTATTGGCATTAGTCGATCCGGCACGAGCGAATCGGTGACACCTTGTTCGAACCAGCAAATCGAACCGGCGCTGACTCCGCAAAGCACAACTCCACGCCGCCAAGCTTCTTTGAGAATGGAAACGAGCCCCCAGTCTCGCCAGAGAAGCAACATGTTATGTGTGCTTCCACCGCCGACGTAGATCGCGTCTTGCTTGAGCAGCAGGTCACGCCGATCGCTCACGGTGAGCCGGAAAAGTGATAGATGGGAAGGAACGGCATCGAGTTTCCCAAAACGCTGGTAGAAGCGGTCGATCGATTCCTGCGAGTCACCACTGGCCGTCGACACGAGGCTAACTTTGGGCCGTTTCTTGCCGGTTGTCTCGAGCACGTATTTCTCCAGAAGCAGAGTATCCGGTTCGTCCGGAATTCCTCCCATCGCAATGATCTGTGGGCCCATCGTCAGAGAGCTTAGCGAGAGAAGGACCGTTATAAAAGCTTTTCGGATTCGGCGTTGATCGGTGGGCCAGGAAGGGCTTGAGTAGAACATGCATGCGCCTGGGCCTCGCTCGATCAGCGAGACTGACAAGCGCAAAATTATCGTTGGTGTGCTGATTGCAATGTTTCTGGCAGCTTTAGATCAAACGATTGTGGCACCAGCGATGCCAACGATCGGCGCGAGCCTGGGCCATCTGGAATATCTGCCGTGGATCATTACGGCGTATCTACTGACAGCGACGGCGGTCACGCCGCTCTACGGAAAAGTGTCGGATATCCGTGGCCGCCGGCCGGTGCTCTTCACCAGTATCGCCATCTTCATGTTCGGCTCGTTAATTTGCGCGCTCTCGCCGAGTCTTTTTGTGTTGATTCTTGGCCGGGCGCTACAGGGGTTGGGTGGTGGCGGGCTTATGGTGCTTGCGATGACGGTAATCGGTGATTTGGTCTCGCCAAAGGAGCGGGGTCGGTACCAGGGTTACATAGCCAGCGTCTGGGCCACGGCGAGTATCGCAGGGCCGGCCATGGGCGGTTTCTTTACTCAGCATCTGCATTGGTCGGTCATCTTCTGGATTAACCTTCCACTTGGCCTCTTCGCCATCGGGATGATCAACGCTCCTCTGAAACATTTACCTCAGGAGATTCGTCAGCATCGGTTGGATGTGATCGGATCGGTGTTGATCGTGGTCGCGACTGTGTGCCTCATGCTGACGCTCACTTGGGGTGGATCCCGCTTTGCCTGGACCTCGCCGACGATACTGGCACTGCTTAGTGCGTCCGTTGCTGTCTGGTTCGTTTTTGGCTGGCATCTGAGAAAGACTGATGAACCGCTTTTGCCCCTCGATGTTCTCCGCAATCCGATAGTCGCCACCGCGACCAGTTCAGTGTTTTTTGCAATGGGCGCCTATGTTGGACTCTCGGCTTACATCCCGATATTCCTCCAACAGGTCATGAGATTGAATTCTGCACAAGCGGGCATGAGCCTGGTCCCCCTGATGCTGGGAACGGTTGCAGGTGCCTCGGTCGCCGGGCGGTTGATGTCACGCCTGCGACACTACAAGCTAATCACTTCATGCGGTCTGACTCTCGCGTTTGCTTCGCTCTGTGTTCTTGCGGTAATCGTAACTCGCGCGGATCTTCTGGCAATTGAGGGCTTGCTCGTGACCACCGGATTCGGCGCAGGCACGCTCTTTCCGGCCGCCACGACTTGCGTTCAAAACGCGGTTGAGTTGCATTATCTCGGAGTTGCGACGGCGGTTTTGGCCTTTCTCCGGCAACTCGGGAGTGCGATCGGCGTCGCTGCCCTGGGTGCGGTGCTCCTTGATGGAGCGGGAGTGTCACTCGGTGAAGGCGCAGGGACGTCACATCTCGCAGGAGTCTCTGGTGCTGCCGGCCTGGCCCATGTCTTCGTATTTGTCTTCCTTGGAGCGGCGGCAAGCGTGCTGGCCGCTCTTGTCTGCTTTCTTCTGATGGAAGAAAAGCCATTGCGAGCCACGACGCGCCACGATCAAACGCCCGCGCTGGTGCGCTGAGAATGGAATGGGCGTCTCGCCCGGCCATGGGCCGAAAGCGGCGCTTCGACGGGCGAGACGCCCGTCCCACGCTATTATCTATTCGCGGTGCATTGGCCGCGGCTTTTGCATTTCTCCGCCGAGTCGTGGACATTTCGCAATGACCTATTCTGCATTCATTGCCGAATTCCTGCGCGAAGCGAAACTGCCTCGGCTGTCGGCCGATGATCCGCCACCGGACAAACGACTGATCGTGAGGGTTGCGGCAGCAAAGAACCCGGAGATTACGGAGAAGAGGGGTTCGAACGTGGGTTGTATTCGCAGCCTGCTATTCCTGGCCGCCGGTGAAATGGATCAGGCGCATCGGCTTGTGCAGGAACTCCCGACCAGTGCCGCTTCGTACATCCACGGAATGGTGCACCGGATCGATGACGATTTTGATAACGCCCGGTATTGGTTTCGACGCGCGAGCATGGATCCGGTTGCATCCGAGATGTATCGGCGTGCTGCCGTTAACAGTGTGACGGTGGCGAGCCGTCCCAGTTGGGATCCCGCCTTCATTACTGATATGGTCGAAGCTTCGCGCATTGACGGGGTCAGCGACGAACTGAGAGGGGTGTTAGCCACAGAGTTTGAAGTGCTCTTAGAGTCTCTCTGTAATACCACTCAGCCGGACTAGCCTGGCCTGAAGGTTCCGTCAGAAAGAGAGTTGTAGGGCGCTTGGGCCAGGCGCGAAGCAGACTGGATGCGTGATTCCAGCGGCTGGCGTAGCGACTGCGGCTGGGCAGCCGCCCTACAACGCTGGTGCGGTACAGCCTGCTAGTTCGCATAAAAGCCATGCCTCGAACTCTTCAAAATCTCGACGCTTCCCGTCGGCTAGTGGCGGCTTTAGTGGTTGCGGTCATTGTATTTCTTCTGACCCTCGGCCGATTCAACTTACCGGTTCAATTCATTCTTGCCTGGAATGGATTCACTCTCGCCACCATTGTCCTGGCTCGGCTGAGAATTATCTTTGCCGATGCGCCCACGGCGGTGCGCACAGCCAAGCTCCAGGACACTGGGCGCACTGCGATATTCATCTTTGTCATCGCCGGTGCGGTTGCCAGTCTCTTTGCTGTCCTCGCGCTGCTTGGCAGCGCAGGCCGGATTCGAACGCTGGCTCTGGTGCATGGTATGTTGTCGTTTCTATTCAGTACCGTTATTCTTGCGCTGGCTATTAACCTCGCTTCCGGGCTGATCGGGGGGGTGAGTCTGGAGAGAGGGGTTATGCTGGTGGAAAGCTGCGGCTCGCCGGGAGGCTCGCCCTACCAACGCTGTGTCACGGAAGCGTCATCGCTAGGGCAAATCCGCCGCGGCGGATTCGCCGACGCACTTCTTGACCAGCGTCGCAGAGTCTCTTCCATTACGTACTTGACGAGTGCGACCGGGCCGGTTAGGGCGCAGATATGAATGCTGCACTCGTTGGGTTTGCGCTGTGCGCCAGCGCTGTCGTCGCCGGCGCGAAGATCGTCACCAAACCGATTCAATACGAGCAGGGCGGCACATCGTTGCAGGGATATCTCGCATTTGACGACGCGCTCACGGCCAAGGGCAAACTGCCCGGTGTCCTCGTCATCCATGAATGGTGGGGGTTGAATGATTTTGTGAAAGGGCGTGCCGAAGCGTTGGCGAAATTGGGCTATGTCGCTTTCGCTGCCGACATGTACGGTGGAGGACAGTCAACCTCGGACCCGGAAAAGGCCAAGGAGTTGGCGATGCAGCTGTACGGGAAGCCTCTGATGGCGGAACGCGCGCAGGCCGGATTGGATCAGCTCTTAAAGACGGATCTGGCGGATCCGTCCAAAGTTGCGGCGATCGGTTTTTGCTTTGGGGGTAGCACCTGCCAGGTCTTGGCCTATAGCGGTGCGCCGCTGCGCGGAATCGTAGTCTTCCACGGAGGACTCATTCCGGCTCCCGAGGGCGCGGCGGAAAAGAACAAGGCCAAGTTTCTTATTTTGGAGGGGGCACTCGACCCCGGTTTGACAAGGGAGACGGTGGACGCATTTCTCAAAGCCTTGAATGACGGAAAATTTGATTACCAGTACCTGAGTTATTCCGGCGCCTTGCATGCATTTATGAATCCGGAGGCGGACAAATTCCATGCGGCAGGTCTTACCAACCTTGCCTACAAC
>JBAUZZ010000624.1:0-12385 GCA_049585495.1 Chthoniobacterales bacterium
GCCTGGAGGCCCAAAAGCATTGGCGCCGCCTCCAGGGCTTCGAGCTGATCCCCAAGGTCGTTAATGATATCCGATTCGTTGATGGTGAAGAACAAACCCAACAAGCCGCCTAACCAGTCATTTTAACAAGGATGCGCCCGTCCCCGATACACAACTTTTGACAATATCTCAAAAGTAGCTCAGAAGTGGCTCAGTGAAAATTGAGGTCATAATGGCCTCTGAACGGGCTGAGCCATCGATTCGTTAGCCACGCAACTTCTTTTGCTCGCGCATCCTCAAGGAAACGCCGAACCACTGTCAGCTTGTCAATCGAGTAGGTAGCCATTCTCACATTCGTCATTTTTCCGGTTTTACCTGCTCACCCAGTGGATCCATGGGGGCTGGTCGAACCACAAAAAGCCGACCAATACCCTTTGAGTGTCTAGGGCCGCCATTCTTGCCTTGAATAGTCGTAGCTTATTCCCCGTTGCTCCCGGCAGCAATCCGTCTAGAAGCCGGCGAACAAATCGTGGGAAAGGATTCGCTACTGAAGCCCGCCAAATGCCCTTTTAAGATCCCACCCGTGCGGATCCAAGCCCTATCAATCGGCGATTTATTCGCTCGCTTGGCTTCAAAGTACCTGAGACACTTATTTTGCTCGATATTTGGTTCGGAATGGGACGCGCGGGAGAGTGAAAAACTTACATGATAAGCGCTTTGTTCTTGCTTCTGATTATTTCCACCGCGCTCTTATTCGGCAACGAGTTTTCGGTTGGTTTTTTCATTCATCCGTCGTTAACCAGAGCCGATCATCGAGCTTTTCTGCCAGCGATCCAAGTATTTGCGCGGTTCTTTGGCAAGGTAATGCCAGTGTGGATGGCGCTGACGCTGGCTTTCCACTTATTTTTGCTTTGGCTGACCTGGCGCTGGCCAGCTAGCCACACTTTGTTTCTCATTTCGGCCGTTACTCTTTGGATAATTATCATTGTGTTCAGCCTAGTCGGCCCTGTGCCGATTAACGACCAGGTGAAAGCCTGGGAGCTCGCTCGCCTTCCGGAGGATTGGAAAGCCAAACGGCGTCGATGGGATGTGCAGAACGCGGCGAGAGTCGTTTTGATTGGGCTAGCTTTCATTGCCCTCGTTCTTTCCTTCAGAACGCTGCCGTTTCATGGCTGAGATGCCCAAGAGCGAAATATAGTCCCGCTCAGGGAAGAAGGTTTGCAATGGGAAGTTGAAAAGCGAAACCCTTGGCGCGGCCGGGATTTCGACTAGCACGGCGCAACGTTACGAAGAGCTTGCCGGCGGGCGCGAGGAGCAGCCACCCGGGCTCACTCAAATCGAAATTTCAATTCATGGGGTTGAATGCCCGAGCTTTATCGGTTGTAAACCAAGTCTAATAGCTGATCCGCTTGGCGATTGGAATCTTTAACCCAGATTCCGAAGTTGCCTCCGGTAACTTCGGAATCTGCCGCGTCAGGCGCAGCCGAGTCTCCACCTGCAGAGGAACAAATTTGTTCCTCGGCGGGGTTTAACCCCGAAGAGATGCGCCGAAAGACTTTCTATCGGTCTTCAAGGGAAAAAGTAGTGGCTACAATGCTTTGAGTTGAAAGATCAGGAGCCGTGTTGGAGTTGATTGCGATGATGGAGCTCGGCGTCGTAAGGGGTTCGATCCAGCCACATTTTGTGAATGATTTTCAGCCAGCGATGTCCTGTACCAGCCGCTCATAGGGCATGTACTCGTGGTAGTAGGACGCGCCATAGAGGATCGTCTCCAGCTTTGGGCGTATCTGTGGGTTGCTGTCTTCAGCCAATCGATGGACGTGAGAACCTCCGCGACTACTTCACTGAACCCAGTGCGAGACCGCCCTGCCAGAAACGCTGCAGCATGAGAAAGACAATGATCACCGGAACGATGCTGACGAGCGCTCCGGCGAGAACGATAGAGAACAATACTTTGCCGCCGCCGCCACCTGCACTGGCCAGCTGGTACCAGGCCGACAGACCTACGGTTAGTGGAAAATACTCTGGGGATCGCAGGACGATCAGCGGGAGAAAGTAGTTGTTCCAGGTTGCGACAAACGAAAGCAGGAAAACGGTTACGAAGCCGGGAGCGATAAGCCGGAACACGATGCTGCGGAAGATGCGGAACTCGCCGGCGCCATCAATTCGCGCCGCGTCCAGGAGCGCGTCGTCGACGCCCTGCTCGATGTAGACGCGCATCAGATAGACGCCGATCGGCGAGATCATCGAAGGCAGAATGATTCCAAGCGGGGAGTCGGTCAGCCCCTGGCGCGCCAAAAGCAGGAAGATCGGCACCACAAGCGCCGTTTGCGGGATCATGATTGCGCCGAGGATCATGGCGAAGAAAGCGTCGCGGCCACGGAAGGCAAATTTGGCGAAAGCGTAGCCGGCCGCTGAGGCCAGCAGCGAAGCGCCGAGGGCCGAAACCGACGCGTACACAAACGTGTTCACCAACCAGCGTGCAAACACCCCATCGGAGTAGGCGAACAGATCATGAAGATTGGCGGCAAGGGCGAACTCCGATCCGAACCAGAGGCCAAAGGTCGAAAACAGATCCTGATTTGATTTGGTCGAAGCGACCACGAGATAGAAGAGCGGAAGGAACGTATAGGCAAGAAACAGGCCGAGCAGGAGGGTGCTCATCCGCCGCGCCCGCAGGTGCCTGCTCCGCTCCACAACGATGCCCCCGCTGGCGAGCGCCATCTTCATGTAGCCGTGCCTCCGCGCCGGTTTGTCATGACGGTGAACAGGTAGGCGACCGAGGCAATGACGATGCCGAGAACAAATGAGATGGCGGCAGCATAGTTGTATTGCTGGTTCGCGGCCGCGAGGAAGTAAGCGTAGATGTTGGGTGTGTAGGATGTGCCGATCACCTGCGGCGCTATAGCGCGCATCAGGAACGGCTCGTTGAAGAGCTGCAGCGAGCCGTTGATCGAGAAGATGATAGTGAGAAGGATGGCTGGCCACAGAAGCGGCAGCTGAACCAGACGCGCATATTGCCACGCGCTGGCGCCGTCGACGATGGCGGCTTCCTGGAGTTCCTGCGGAATCGCCTTCAGGGCCGCGTAGTAGATGATCATGTTGTAGCCGGTGAATTCCCACGTGACGACGTTGGCGAGCGAGAAGAGCATGGCGCCGTCGGAGAGGAAGTTGGGCGGCGGAAGGCCCGCCCAGTTGGCTGCTTGGGTGAAGGGGCCGAAGACTGGCCCGTACAGGTAGCCCCAGATGAGCGCGGCAATGACGCTCGGCACGGCATAGGGAATGAAGAACCCCAGGCGGAAAAGGCTCCTGGCGTGGACGTTGCCGCGATCGAGAACGAGAGCGAACGCAAGCGCGAGGCCCAGCATCATGGGCACCTGCACGACGCCGAAGAGGGCGAGGTGCGCGATTCCGCCCCAGAATTTCAGATCGCTGAAGGCGCGAAGATAGTTGGCAAAGCCGGCAAACTGCGTACCGCCGACAAGGGTGTCGCGAAACACACTCGTATAAAACGCATATACCAGCGGCGCGACGGTGAAGGCCAGGAACAGAGCCGCAAAGGGCGCCAGGAAGATATAAGGGACGAGAGCGGTGCCGAAGCCCCGGCCCCGCCGCACCGGTGGCGAGGGAGTGAGCGCCGACCGATCGGAAGGGATCGATGCGACGGTACCGCTTGCAGCAGTGTTCATCGACGATGTTGTGTCCGATCGAAGCGGAGTTGGGCGGCAGCCAGAAGCCGCGGCCCCGGTCGAGTCAGGTCTTCACGGTGAACCCTTGATCCTGCGCATATTGGACGAAGGTGTTCTGCAGGCGATCGAACGCTTCGGCCAGGGTTCCCTTGCCGCTCGCGGCCGCGCCCAATTCGTCTCCCATCGTTGAGTTGACATAGTCCTGGAACGGACTCCACTGGAACGATGGGTCAACGTGTTTGGCGGACTCGATGAAGATCTGATTGACCTGCTGACCGCCGTAGAATTCGAACGGCTTGTTCGCGAACTCCGGGCTGTTGAGAAGGTCGTTGAGGACCGGGAACAGGAACTGCTTCGTCGTGTAGAGAGTCGTGGCCTCCTTGTTGGTCGTGAGCCAGATCGCCAATTCCGCTGCTTCCTTGGAATGTTGACTTGTGGCGAGGGCGGCAAGAGTCGAGCCGCCCCAGTTGGCCGAGACAAACTTGCCGGACTCCCACTGAGGGATCGCGGCCGCGCGCCACTTTCCCGAGCTCGTCTTGGCGAACGAGGTCAGGAACACCGGTCCCCAAGCCGCCGTCAGCCACGTCGCATAGCGTCCCTGATCGAGCGAGGTGTACCACTCCGCCACGAAGCCCGGCTTGGCTTCGACGGCCTTCCGGTCGAGCAGATGTTGCCAGTAGGCGGCAAACTTCTTGGAGACCGCCCCGTTTACCTGGATGCTGATTTCAGTGCCATTGACCTCGAATGGACGCCATCCCGCCTGCCAGAGAAGCGAGTTCACCCAACCACCATCGGTAAAGATCGCGTTGGTCAGGTAGGTATCGGGCGCGGCCTCGTGGAGTTTGATCGCTTGCTCCGCAAACTCGTCCCAGGTCTTCGGAAGTGAGATCCCATGCTTCTCGAAAACGTCGTTGCGGTACAGCATACCGATCGGGCCGCTGTCCCATGGCATGGCGTACACTTTGTCGCCGTCACTGACCTGATTCCAGCTCCATTCGGCGAACTCGCTCTTATGTGAGTTGGCCCATTTGCCAATATCGGCAAGCGCCTTCACTTGCTTGAACGACCTGACCACCTGGAATTCGACGTGACAGACGTCCGGCAGGCCCGACCTGGCCTTCAACCCGGCGCGGAGGTTGGTGTACTCGGCGGGGCCCTGGCCGGAATTGATGAGCTTGACTTTGATGTTCGGGTGCGCCTTCTCGAAAAGGTCCACTTGCGCCTGGAAGTCGGGCAGCCAGGCCCACAGCACGAGGTTCACCGTCTCCTCGGCCACCGCCGGAACGGCGGGAATTGCCGCCGCCGCAATACTTGCGCCGGCAACCTTGAGGAAGTGGCGGCGATCCATCTCGCGTTTGTTCACGCTGAGCGCTTCGGTCATTTTCGATCCTCCCTTTGAAAGCCCGGCAGCTGCCTTCAGTCTCGCGTGGCACGCCGACGTGGCAAGCTCATTTCTTTGAAATACAAAGTTAATCGTCGAAGCGAAGCATTGTCAACGTTACGAGGGCAACGATCAGCGGACAGCGTCCGTCGGATTCAGGGTCGTTGCGTCAACGCCATCATGATCGCTCCCATGACCACGTCGCGATGGCCAAGTTCGCTGAGCATGATCCGCGGCGGGTCGTAGACGTTGCCGTTAAGGCGCTCACGCAGAACGTCGATCGCCAGTGGCGCACCCCGCACTATGTTGCCGGCAATGATGATAGTTTCAGGATTAATCAGCGCTGAGATGCTCGCGCCGCCATGGTCGAATAGTCGAGGAGTTCACGCACGACCCCCAACGATCGATCGGCAGTGACCGATCCGAATAAAGCATCGAGCGAGAGTTCGCCTACAACGTAACGGCGGTTCGCGTTCTCGAGCGCAGCGATGGCATCCCCGGTTATGCCGGGGCCAAACCTCAGCGCCTGCTTGTCGACGAGGTGCGCAAATGCGTGACCGGTCAAATGAGGATCGGCTGCATGCGATCGGCCGCGATAAGGCTTGCCGTCGATGACGATTCCAGCGCCGGCGCCGGCCCGATGGACAGAGAGACTAGGCAGCCTTTTCCATGGCCGGTACCGAATCCCGATTCGCCGACAGCGGCAAGGTTGCAACCGTTCTCGACATAGACCGGCGAGATCTCGCCCTTCAATCAGGTCCTCAATTCGCTCCTCTTGCTGTCATCCTTGGCACAATCTTGATTCCCTCGACGGCGTTGGTGCTTGCGCTATTCTCCTGACAATGCATATGGTCGGACTATTCAATACGCCGCGGGCCATCATTCTGCCGGGATTAGTCAATCCATTTGGAGTCTATCTGATGAGAATTGTTTGGGGCCAGGGGTTTGAAAATGACCTGATCGAAGCATCTCGTCTGGACGGAACCTCGGAGACTAGAATCTTTTTTCGAATTGGTCTGCCTCTTGTCACAACCGGTCTAACGACCCTGGGGCTGCTGAGTTTTGTCGGTGCCTGGAATAACTTTTTTTGGCCGCTGATTGTCGTCAGCGATGAACGTCTTTATCCGCTAACTCTCGGACTCGCCATCTGGAATTCGGCCGGGACAGTGACTGGTTGTAACCCCCTTTACACTGTCATCTCACGCGGTGCGCTAATCAGCATTCTCCCGCTGGTTCTCGCGTTCATTTTCTTGGGCAGATACTGGCGAAGCGGTCTCACCGTCGGTGCGTCAAAGGGATAGCCTCTATGAGGAACAAGCAGATTTCCTACCCAGAGTTTCTGTACGGGGTTGTTTACTATCCGGAACAATGGCCAGAATCGGTTTGGCAGGAAGACCTTCACAAAATCTCTACGATCGGGATGAATGTGGTTCGCATGGGAGAAGGCGCCTGGAGCTTCTGGGAACCTGAAGAAGGAAGATTTGATTTCTCCCTCTTCGATCGCGCGCTCGGGCTGTGCGAGAAATTCAATCTTAAAGCAATCCTTGGCACACCGACTTACGCACCTCCAGCTTGGTTAACTGAGCGTTATCCGGAGGTCCTGCGGACCGATTTCCGCGGACAACCGATGCGGCACGGCTCGCGCCGTCATTACAATTACACGTCACCTGTATACATTGAGAAATGCAGACAAATCGTAGCCCAGTTGGCCGAGCACTACAAACAACACCAGGCAGTAATCGGCTGGCAAATCGACAACGAACTCAACTGCCACGTGAACGTTAGTTTTGCCGCAAGCGATCATGAAGCTTTCCGCCTTTGGTGCCGGGAAAGATACAAGACCTTGGACTCTCTGAATCAGGCGTGGGGCACAGTGTTCTGGTCGCAGACATACACAGATTGGACCCAGATTTGGCTCCCTCGCCCCACTGCGACGTACCAAAATCCATCGCTTTTGTTAGACTTCTTTCGATTTACCTCAGAGATGACCGTACAATTTGCAGTTATGCAGTCGGAGATCCTAAGGTCGATCGCGCCGCACCAGTTTGTGACTCATAACGCGTTTCGCGGCGTAGAAAATCTAGATCTGGCTGCTCTCACCCGCCGCGCGTTAAATTTCATTTCGTACGATTCTTATCCGGGATTCCTCGTAGAAGACCAGAGATTGCCGCCGTCCTTCCGTGATCGGTCCGGAAGCGAAACCCTCAGCAGAATACGCGGCATTTCGCCGAAGTTCATGATCTTGGAACAACAATCTGGACCGGGCGGTCAGATCGGCGGAGTTCTCACTGGCCTGAATGACTATCTTCACGTGACACCTAGACCTGGCCAGATGCGGCTTTGGGTCTGGCAGTCAATCGCCCACGGAGCGGACGGACTTGTGTATTTTCGGTGGAGATCGCTTCCCTATGGGGCTGAATCCCATTGGAACGGCTTAATTTATCATGATCAACGAAATACGCGACGGCTCGAGGAGGCGGCCAGAATTGGAAATGAAATTTCGCGGGTTTCTCATCTTCTACTGCAAAGTCGCTGCGCGGCGACCGCAGCTATCTTGTATAACTACGACAATGCTTCACACACTAAGATCGAGACTCACACCGGACAGCATCGGTGCGCGAGTACTCAAGCGGTCTACCATGCGCTCAATCAGCGCCATGTTACAACAGACGTAGTCTGTTTCAACGGCGAGTTGACGAGTGAAGCGCTGTCTATCTACAAGATAGTGTTCTTTCCACACGCCCACATTCTCGAGGAAACCGAGCTTGCAATTCTCGAGGATTATGTTCGCGCTGGCGGAACTTTAATCTTCGGCGCTTGGAGTGCGTATCGCAACAAACAACATTGGTGTTATGGGCCATTCGGTGCCACTTTTTACGAAGCGCTTGTCGGCGTCCGTGTCGCCGATTTCACCGTAGTGCTTGCGCACGAGACCTCCAGCCTCAAATTTGCGTTTGAAACGGTGCCTGCGCCAGTTTTTAACGAGATCCTTGAACCGACAGCCAAAGACGTGACAGTTCTAGCGGAATACACCTCAAGTTATTATGCCGGTCGTCCTGCCGTAAGCAGTCGGCACATCGGGAAGGGGCGGGCGGTTCACTTCGGCGCTTTCTACACCCCCGAGAACGCTACTGCATTGCTGGATGCGTTAGCGTTAGATGATCCGCTTGTGTCGTGGGTCGAGGTTCCCGCCGAGATTGAAGCCGTGCAAAGGCAGTCCACCCAGGAGGGCTTCTACGTTTTTCTCAACTACACAGGTTGCGAGCAAAAACTTCACTTCAAAGAGACCGTCTACGACCTACTCGAGAGCCGCAAACTGAGTGGTGAGCATTGGATCGAACCCTACGGCGTTCGGTTGGTTCGAAAGTAATTTCAAAGCGGCAGAAGCGGCGCCACGATCCGCTGTTCTCCGCGAAAAATGCGGTTTTTCGCACGCCGAAATGCAAAGAACACCGAATCAGATCGATCTTGGAAGATTGGACTCCGGGCAGTCACAAATTTGATCTGGCGCTGGATTTGCCGCGGAGCAAGGTCTGTCAGTAATCTAAAGAGCCGGTTACGAGCGCGCTAGGAGGTCTGCCGGTTACCTTCTTAAAGAGGCGTGAGAAATGAAATTCATCGCAAAAGCCAAGCATCGCTGCTGTCTCCTTCACGGAGAGCCTCCGATTCAGCAGGAGCGTACACGCTCTCTGCATTAGGTATCGTTGCCTGTACTGGTGCGGAGAAACACCGTATCGGGACTTGAACGTCTTTCGGAAGGTTTCGTAGGAGAGTCCTAATGTCTTCGCAATCGCCGGAAGCTGATCGCCGTGTTCGGCTTCGAGTGCCGCAGTAGCCTCGATCAACCAGGATTCCGTCCGGAGCGGCTCCTGTAGCAGCCGGAGATCGGCAAGAATGCCCTGCAAGGTGGCGATTGAACCAGCCGCCTGGAGCGGCGTTATCACCGGTTGCATGCACACTGACTTGAGTCGCTCGAGCCATAGCTCGATAGGCTGCAGCGGTTGTACTGGACGTCGATCGTCGAGCAGCCGTCCCTGCCTCCAGAGATCGAAGATCGGTCCGTCGAACACAACAAAGAATTCATCCCAACGCTCACCCTTCCAAGGACCGTATTCATGACCCAAATCTGGATAGACCCAGATCAGATCTCCGGCCGCCACAGCCCGAGCATTACCGTTTGCATCGCGATAGTGACCAGACCCCGCCAGTAAGTAAACGAGTGCGTAGCTACCGTAAATGCGAAGCCGCTCGCGGCCAGTACCGAGGCTATTCTTTAGGAAAGCAGCAAGACGGATTGTCCCCAGCGGCGACGTGGCAGGTTTTGCAAGTACAAATTCGTAAAGATTGTAGGGGCGCACCTTCCCAAAATACCAAATCACACATGTGTTTTGCCAATGATTCCATTCCTCCCATTAAAATACCGGCGTAGAGTAAATTTGTGTCATTCACCAATCTGCTCCTCCCGAAGTCTGCAGGCTTGAATCTCGAGCTTGGTGAGGATGCCTTTGGATCTCTTAAAAGTTCGGCGGACATCATCCGTGACCCAAAAATGTTGCGCGAACGGCTGTTGGAGGAAGGCTATCTGTATCTCCAAGGATTTCTCGACCGGGACGCGGTATTGCGGGCACGAGACTCAATCACAAAAAGGCTCGGTGCGGAAGGTCTACTACATCCGGACTATCCAGCCTTCGAAGGGGTGTCTAAGCCCGAGGAGCGGACGGCTTTTCGGCCGGATCTGGCGTTCGGAAACCGCGCGATCGAAAACCTAATCTACGGCCCAAGGGTCACGGAGTTCTACAGGACACTGCTTGGGGGGCCAATACGTCACTATGATTTCACCTGGTTCAGACCGGTTGGCCCAGGCAAGGGCACTCCTCCGCATTGCGATCTCGTCTACATGGGGCGCGGCACCAAGCAGGTCTTTACTATGTGGGTGCCGTACGGCGACATCTCCCTCGAACTTGGTGGATTGATGATTCTGGAAGATTCTCACAAGAAATCGGATCTGCTTCACAATTATTTGCGCCGTGATGTGGACAGTTATTGCCTCAACCGCTCAGGCGCAGAAGAAGCTAAGGCTAAGGAACGGAGTGTCTGGGACGGTTGGTTGGCGAGGAACCCCGTTACGATACGTCAAAAGCTAGGCGGTCGGTGGTTAACAGCCGAGTTCCAGATTGGCGATGTTGTCACCTTCGGGATGACTGTCGTTCACGCCAGCCTTGACAATCAGACTGATCGCATCCGTTTTTCCTCCGATTCGCGCTACCAACTTGCATCGGAAACAGTTGATAACCGATGGGTTGGTCCAAAGCCGCCTGGTCACTCGAGGGCAGGTAAGCTCGGCCGGATCTGTTAAGAGGCGATGCGGTTGTTGCGTCACATAGCGCAGGCGGCACCTGGGTTGCTTTGCCGGCCGAAATAGCTAGTCCGGTCACGACATTGCCGTGCCCGAAAATACCGAATAGGCGAGGGATCTTCTTACAGCCGATCCTGATTGGCCCGCGACCTTGACCGCATTCAGCGTTTCGACTCGAATGGCGCTCAAGAAATAGGCAGACTGAAGAAAGCCGCAATCTCAGTTCTGATTGGACTAATCGGGCATAGCCGCGATTTCTGGCGTTACAACCTTCCTCCTAATCGGAGAGCTGGCTTAGGATTCCTGCTTTGGGCTGTAGGTGTGACGAATGTCCGTGGCCTGGTCGCGCCAGAAAGAATCTTCAGCGATATTCGTACCATGATCTCCGATCCGCTCCAGGGCCCGAGCAATGAAGATGAGATCCACGTAACTTGGCACGTTTTCAGGGTCAGCGGTGCCTCGCTCAACGAGCCTTTCATTGACGTCACCCGTGAGGGCGCCTAGCTGTCTATCTTTGGGTTTGAGCGTCCGCGCAAGCTCGTAGTCACTATCTGCAAACGCGCGCATGCTATCGCGAAAAATCGCTACAGCTAACCGATAAGGCGGCTCGAGCAAAGCAAGTTCCGGCAGCGCTGATCTGTCGTTCAGGTGCTTGGCTCTTCGCGCAATGACGACGGATTGGTCCGCGATACGCTCCAAATTGGCGCCCACCTTCATCGCTGAGATAACCTCCCTCATATCGGATGCAACCGGGTGAAACCGAAGCAGCAAACTGCCCCGTCTTGATCGACCTGCTTCTCAAGAATGTAGATCTCTGCATCGTCCGCACAACAATGTCACAAAGCTCGCTATTGCGATTCAACAAAGCCTCGAACGCAGTGTGAAAGATCCGATCTGTAAGGCTCGACATCATCAAAACGTCGTTCCTCAGGCCGTAAGGGGCAGCGTCAAAACTCCTGCTAATATGCTTTCCTTGCTCCGTCAAGCGTTCTCCTCCAAGCCATTCTTACGCCATTTTTCCAGGGCTTCCAAATTTTGGCTTCCTGTTCTCTAATGTGCGTCAAACTGCCGCTCGGCTAATCGACGAAGCGTCCTGAACTGGCACTCTGCTGGTCGCTAAAACAACCTGCCAGTTCCCGACCCTAAAGAATGGATCCGGTGATACTCGAGCGGAATAGGAAGACGTTGCGGCGCAAGGAGTTAAAAGTTGGAAAGTTGATTTCATGACGCGGGCCGTCGTGCGCAGATCAACGAGCAAATTGCGGTCAGATTTAGTCTCCTAGCAACTTATTGAGATTGTGTTGCTAATCGAAGGTTTTATACTTGTAAGTCTTTTATTGGCAGCCACTTATTGCACCCGACACGACTCGAACCTGTAATCTACAGTTCCGTAGTTCTTAGTTCGGCTGTTCCGTTCTGTGCTGATCTGTTTGCTATTGATACGGTTCTTCCTTGCTGATACTGCCTTAGCGGTGAAATCAAGCAGCACATATCGATACAGACCGGCACAGGAGTGAACACAAAAAGTGATGACCAAATGCTGACCAAAGGTTCGCAAGGACCGAGATTTGCCCGCAGCGATATTCGCTACTGGCAAAAAGCCGTATTTCAGCGCGTCTCGGCGAGCAGCGTTCTGGCCCTGCGGCGGCGGATCGGCTACGTGATTCAGGAAGGCGGCCTGTTCGCCCATTTGACTGCCGCACAGAATGTGTTTCTGATGATGATCTTCATTTTTTTCCGCAATACAAAGCGGTGTTTCTTTACCGGCTCGATATGGACAGTCGTGCCGTGGCGGCGTTGGAAAAACTCGTGGGCACGCTCGATGAAGCGCGCTTAAGGCGCTTAAACTCTGAAACACCGCCAGCGAGAAGCTCGGTGCAGAGCTCATCGCCCCGGATGCGATATTCTATGTCCCGGGACGTCCTGAGCCGCTGCGAGGTCCGCCTGGCTACCTCACAATCATCGGTATGATGCGAGGGG